>NZ_SRTD01000199.1:0-354 GCF_004792105.1 Mesorhizobium sp. M8A.F.Ca.ET.161.01.1.1
TACTCGCCCTGAATTATATGTACGCGCTTGGCTGCAGCTTCAATCATTTCAGCGATCCGAAAACCGCTTCGATGGCAGCACGCATCTTGTCGATGGTGAAGGGCTTGGCCAGCACGTTGTTGGCGCCGAGCTGGGCAGCCTTCTGCACCAGCGCGCGGTCGCCCTGCGCGGTGAGAATGATGAAGGCGGCCTTCTTGGTGGTCGGATTGGCCCGCACGGCGTGCAGGAAACCGAGGCCATCCATCTTCGGCATGTTGAAATCGGAGATGACGAGATGATGGGGCTGCTGCTCCATGATCTTCATTCCCTGCTCGCCGTCACCTGCGGCGGTGATCTGCTTGAAGCCGAGCTGTG
>NZ_SRTD01000200.1:0-353 GCF_004792105.1 Mesorhizobium sp. M8A.F.Ca.ET.161.01.1.1
TCCGGGTCCTTGGCCAGTGGCAGCATGGTCAGATGGAAGCGCTCGTGGCGACCGTTCTGCTGCGGCTTGCCGGGTGCGATCCGTTCCAGCGTGATGCCGAGCTTGATGAAGCGCACCGCAAGCGGCGTCAGCCCGGTGACGCCGGCCGACGCGAAGGGCGAGCCATTGTCGCTTCTGAAGCGATCCGGCAGGCCATGCTCCTCAAACAGTCGCTCGAACACCGGCCAGGCCTCGGCGTCCGCCGTCGAACCCGTCGCTTCGAGCGCCAGAAGGTAGCGGCTCGAGGCATCCATCACCGTCAACGGATCGCAGCGCCACCCGTCGGCAGTCCGGAACCACCCCTTGTGATCGCC
>NZ_SRTD01000201.1:0-353 GCF_004792105.1 Mesorhizobium sp. M8A.F.Ca.ET.161.01.1.1
TAGCGGTTTAGGCGAAGAGTACCCGAGCTTTCCTCGGGCAGGCCAGTTTGTTGCGCGACTTGAAGCGGCGGGCGTCGATCTGGCATCGGTGACCGATGTGGTGCTGACGCACATGCACTTCGATCACGTTGGAGGCCTTCTCGTACAAGGTGTGAGGGATCGCCTTGCACAAGACGTTCGCGTTCATCTGTCCGCGGCGGAAGCCGCGTTTTGGACGAACCCTGACTTTTCGCGCACTGCGATGCCACCGGATCTTGCGGAGCTTGCGCGCAGTGCCTCAAGAGAATTTCTTTCGGTCTACGCAGATAACCTGATGACCTTCGAACACGAGACAATGATCGCGCCTGGTGTCG
>NZ_SRTD01000202.1:0-353 GCF_004792105.1 Mesorhizobium sp. M8A.F.Ca.ET.161.01.1.1
CGGACCTGCTCGAACGCGCCACCGGCGAAAGGCTCAACGCCGCGTATTTCGTCAATCACCTGAAGCAGCGCTACGGCGGCTGAAATCGGCCCGCGCACCACCCGACGGCGACCTTGCGGGATCGCCTCCACTTTTCTATCACTGGTGGTATCCGACGGTATCTGCAAGATGATCGGATAATGCGGGTGGGGTGCTTCAGGTGATGTCTACTGCGATCACGCGGCTTTTCGTCTTGATTGCCCTGGCGGGCTTCTCTTCGCCCGCCATTGAGGATGCCGAAATTCACAAGGGCAGCCCCGGCGCCTGGATAGACCGCGTCGAGATTCCCAAGCCGGATCCGCGCTTTGACAGCC
>NZ_SRTD01000203.1:0-353 GCF_004792105.1 Mesorhizobium sp. M8A.F.Ca.ET.161.01.1.1
GCCGAAGCGGGCGGCGTCTTCCGGCGTCAGGCACGGCATTGCTGTCTCAGCCGGCGCATAGGCGATCTCGCTGGTGCCCTCCCAGACTGCCGGCGGCGCGAAGGACAATGGGCGAAACCGGTTGGGCTCCTTGCCTTCCGAAATCGCTCGCAGCCACGCCTCACGGCGCGGAATCTCGGCATGGAGATGCGGCGAGACGCCGACCTCGATGCGGTTGAGCGGCGAGGTCGTGGCATCGTCGAGACCAATGAAATGGAAGCCGGCGGTCGAGCCCGCCTGATGGCAGCCTTGGCAGGCGCCGTTGTCGAGCCGGTCGACCAGGGCCTCCGGCGTGCAGATCGGAAGAGCACACG
>NZ_SRTD01000204.1:0-352 GCF_004792105.1 Mesorhizobium sp. M8A.F.Ca.ET.161.01.1.1
GATGCGCCGCGCCACGTCCTGCAGCATCAACTGCTCTTCGGTAAAGCTGAAATCCACAACACCCTCCCGGGTACATGAAGTTATGGGCCGCATACGGCGCGCCCAGGTGCCCCGATTGTACCGGGGCCCGGCTGTTTCCGTACGCTGGCGACTTGACCGCGGGAGGCCTTCTCGGCGAATATAGCTCTACAGCGCGATATGTAGATATTTATGGATCTGGAAGACTGGTCGACCCGCCTGAAGGTGTTCGCCGATGCGACCCGCGTGCGCCTGCTGGCGCTGCTGGAGCAGGAGGAACTCACCGTGGCCGAACTGTCGGCGATCACCCGGCTCGCGCAGCCGCGCGTGTCCA
>NZ_SRTD01000205.1:0-352 GCF_004792105.1 Mesorhizobium sp. M8A.F.Ca.ET.161.01.1.1
AATACATCTTGGAGGCGGGCTGGTCGGCGGCCTTCTTGCTCATCACCACTTCGGTCTGCGGGCTGATCTTGCCAGCCTTCATCTGCGAAAAGGCGATATAGGCGGTCATCAGCTTGGTCAGCGAGGCCGGATACCATTTGCGGAAGGCTTCCTGGTGCGAGATCACCTTGCCGGTTTTGACATCGACCACCATTTTCGGATTGGCATTGGCCACCGGAGCCGCGGCGACGACACCTGCGGTGATGATGGCAATGGCTGCGGAAAGCCGGCGGGCGGCGATTGGCGATTTGAAAGTCTGTGGCAAGGCTAGTCCTCGAATTCCCGTCTTCAGTCGGGGAATGGCAATATTCAC
>NZ_SRTD01000206.1:0-352 GCF_004792105.1 Mesorhizobium sp. M8A.F.Ca.ET.161.01.1.1
CGCACGGATGCGCGCCAGATCATCTTCCGTCATGCTGCCGCCGCCCTGGAACATGGTGACGGCGGGGTCACCCGTCAGGCGGATGGCGAAAGAAACGAGAAGGGTGATGGCGATGACGACAAAAATCGCCTGCAGCAATCGCTTGATGAGGAAACCGGCCACGTTTTTTACCTTGAAGAGAGACCCGGCCTTGCCCGCATTGCGGCGGGCAAGGTGTGTTGATCAGAAACCAGCCTGATTATTCGACGGTAACGTCGGTCAGCTTCAGGCGATTGTCAGGCGGTGCGACAAAACCCTTGACCCGCTTGTTGATGCCGTAAATGGCATTGGTGTTGTAGAGCGGGATTTCCAG
>NZ_SRTD01000207.1:0-352 GCF_004792105.1 Mesorhizobium sp. M8A.F.Ca.ET.161.01.1.1
GGTGGATCGGCACGCAGCCGTTGCCATCCAGCCACGCTGCCAGGTAGCGCGCGCAGACTTCCACGTTGCCTTCGAAGCCGGCGCGGGTGATCGTGCCCGGCGGCCGCGCGATCAGTTCGTCGCGGCCGACGCGCACATCCTGGCGCAGCACGCCGTGCTGGTTCGGGCCGGGCATGTGCTCGTCGAAGATCGCCATCGCCACCGGGATCAGCGCCGGGTGCGCGACCCAGGTACCGTCATGGCCGGCGCTGACTTCGCGCAGCTTGTCGGCGCGCACGCGGGCCATCGCCTGTTCGCTGGCGGCGGCATCGTTGTTGATCGGAATCTGCGCAGCCATGCCCCCCCTCGCATG
>NZ_SRTD01000208.1:0-351 GCF_004792105.1 Mesorhizobium sp. M8A.F.Ca.ET.161.01.1.1
AACGGCATCCAGATCGAATATCACGTCATGCGCCACGCGCAGAACCTCGAAACGGTCAACACGTATGAAGGCACGCATGACGTGCACGCGCTGATCCTCGGCCGGGCCCAGACGGGCATTCAGGCGTTTTTCTGAGGGTTATGGACCGTAGCGGTTGCGTAAAGAAAGAGGCCTCCGAAGATCGCTTCGAAGGCCTTTTTCTTTTCGAGCTCAGGTGAAGGCTCAGAATGTGCCGCGCACCCCGATGCCGAACATGCGCGGTTCGGTCATGCTCGCCTCGATGCCGCCGATGCCGCGGTTTTCCTTCATAAGGGTCGGCGCGCGCTCGTCGAAGACGTTCTTGACGTAAGC
>NZ_SRTD01000020.1:0-104323 GCF_004792105.1 Mesorhizobium sp. M8A.F.Ca.ET.161.01.1.1
TGAAACACATTCTTGGCCAGATCGATTCCAAATCTGATAGCTTGCATGACGGACGGTCTCCTCCGCTGGTGTTTCAACACGACCAGCTTGGCACATTCGATGCCGCAAGGGGCCGTCCACCCATCATCCTAGGGCGGAGCAAGGAGCGAAGCGACGCGGCGCAGACCCTAGGATCCATGCCGGGACTCCCGAGCGACACTGCGGTCCAAAATTCTGCTCCGCTGAACCCTACGGCCACGGTCACGGAATGGATCCTAGGGTCTTCGCGACGCCGCTTTGCGGCTGCTCCGCCCTAGGATGACGAAGCTGGGGGGCGCGTTTCGACTAACATCAAGACGTCAAGCGCTTTCGCGGTCGACGATCTCGAAGCCGAGGCTGGTGATGGTCGGCACCTTGGTGTCGCCGCCGAGCTTTGCCAGCAATTGCCGCACCGCGCGCCGGCCCATCTCGTAGCGGTTGACCTTCACCGTGGTCAGCGGCGGATGAAGCTGCGCGGCCAGATCCATGTCGCCATAGCCGGCAATGGCGATTTTTCCAGGCACCGCCCAACCGCGCCGGTGGCATTCCTGCACGGCGCCGACAGCGAGCGTATCGCTGGAAAAGAAGATCGCGTCGATATCCCTGTGGCGGGAGGTCAGCGTCACCAGCGCTTCGGCGCCGCCTTGCGCGGTGATCGGCACCTCGACCTCCAGGTCGGCATGGTTCTTGAAGCCGAGTTCGGTCAAGGCCGCGTGGTAGCCGGTGCGGCGTTGCTGGAGACGATCGTTGCCGTGGATCGGCGTCGAGACGAAGCCGATGCGCTTGTAGCCCTTCGCCGCCAGATGCATGGTCATGGCATAGGCTGTCTCGAAATTGGAGACGCCGACCACCATGTCGATTGGCTTGCGGCCCTTGATCTCGGAGATCTCGACCACCGGTGCGCCGCTGCTCTTCAGCAGCGCGCGCGCCGTCTCGCTTTGCACGAAGCTCTGCAGGATCATGCCGACCGGGCGCCAGCCAAGCAGATTGCGGATCGCCTTCTCCTCGGCCTCCTGCGTGAATTCACCTTGCACCAGGAGCATCGAATAGCCGCTCTCGTGGCATTCGTCGGACATGCCTTGCACCTGTTCGGCTATGCCCGAATTGATCAGCGGTGGCACAACCGTGCCGATCATGCGGCCATTGCCGCGCATGCTGGAGGCCAGGCGGTTGGGCACGAAGCCGGCCTGCGCGATCGCCTCGAGCACCTTGGCGCGCGTCTCCGGCGACACCATGTCGGGATTGGACAGCGCACGTGACACCGTCATCGGCGCAACGCCGACACGCTTGGCGATCTCGCGGACGCCGAGGCGCTGCGGCTTTTTCTCGCCCGCCGGCGGCTTATCGGTCATCACCCTGCTCCAAGAGAGCGCGATCCACCAAGGCAAAGTCCCACGGATCACATCAGCCCATTCATAGCGGTTGCAGCGGACGCTTTCCAGCGACGCGACGCGCTGTCGCGAGGCGTGGAATTTTCATCGTTGACAAGTTATAATATTATAATCTTAATGAAGGCGAGGAGCGCGCCGGGATTGGCGCGGGTGAATGGAGCCGGCCGCGGGATCCGGCAACAGGCGCCGCCAGGGAGGTCAGGATGAACAGCGCGGCTGAGGTGAGCTCTCCGCGCCGGGACACGCAATCGTTCCGGCGGCGACTGATCGGCTTGATTGCGGTGGGCGAAGTCGGCGTGCTGGCGGCGATGGCCTTGCTGATTGCCTTCTTCTGGTTGCTCGAACCGGCTTTCCTGTCGGAGCGCAACATCCGCGCCATTCTCAACGTCGTCTCCTTTGTCGGCATCATCGCCATCGGCCAGACGATTCTGCTGGTTGCCGGCGAGTTCGACCTGTCCGTCGGCTCGGTCGCCGGGCTGTCCGCAGTGGTCGCCGCCAAGCTGATGACCGCTGCCGCCTTGCCGGTGACCGTCGGCATTCTCGGCGGCATCGGCGTCGGCGCATTGATCGGCCTGCTCAACGGCTTGATCGTCGTCAGGCTCGGTATCCCCGCCTTCATCCAGACGCTCGGCATGCTGTTCATCGGTCAGGGGCTGATCCAGGTGGTGACCGGAGGCTATCCGGTCTATCCGCTGCCGGAGGCGATCAATACGATCGGCGGTACGGATCTCGCCTTCGGCCTCGGCTGGAGTTTCGCCTTCTTCATCATCGCGGCGGTGGCAGCCGATTTCGTGCTGCGGCGCACCGTACTCGGCCGCAACATCTATGCCACCGGCGGCAACAAGGAAGTGGCGCATCTCGTCGGCATCAACACCAATGCCTGCAAGATCGGCGCCTTCATCACCGTCGGCGCGCTGTCGGCGATCGCCGGCATGTTCGTCATGGCCGATCTCGGCAGCGGCGGCACATCGATCGGCAGTGGCTGGGAACTGACGGTCATCGCCGGTGTCGTGGTCGGCGGCGTCAGCCTGTTCGGCGGGGCCGGCACGGTCGCCGGCGGTGTCGTCGGCATCCTGATGCTGAAAGTGGTGCAGAGCGGCCTCGTCGTCATCGGCGTCAACTCCAACTGGCAGCAGATTGCGGTCGGCGTGATCATGGTCATGGCCGTCGGCCTCGACATAGTGCGCCGCCGCTACTTCATCGCCGGGGCTTGAACCGGCCGAGATATTGCGCCGGCAAAAATGCCGGTGAACCATGGGAGGTAAGGCATGAAAATTCAGGTGAAGAAGGGGCTGATCCGGGCCGCATTGGTGGCGGCGACAGTCGCCACCTCGGGCCTAGCGCGGGCGGCGGATGTGCATCTGCTCTGGGTGCAGGCGATGAAGGATCACCCGGTGCACCGGCTGATGCAGGCGGGCTTCCTCAACAAGTGCAAGGAGCTCGGCTACACCTGCGAGGTCGTCGGCGACCCGAGCGCCACCAACTGGGACATCCCCGCGACCTTGCCACTTGCCGAGGCCGCGCTTGCCCGTACCAAATATGACGCCATCGGCGTCTACGGGGTGGACCCGGCCATCTATTCCTACATCACCAAGCTTGCCAAGGAGGGCTTCCCGATCGTCACCTGGCACGTCCTGCCGCCGGAAGGCACCGTCAATGGACTGAAGGCTGCGACCGGAGAAGACATTGCCGAGGTCGGCGCCAATGCGGCCATCGCCATCGGCGACAAGCTCGGCGGCAAGGGCACTGTGGCGCTGACGCAAGGCGCTTCCAACGACACCGAGAACGCCATGTCGGATGCCTTCCGCAAGACCATCGCGGCAAAGTATCCCGGCATCAAGGTGCTCGATACGCAGATGGAAGGCTTCGAGCCTTCCGCCGCCGAAGCCAAGGCGGTGGCCATCCTGCAGGGCAATCCCGACGTGACCGCCGCCTTCGGCACCACCGGCAACAGCATCCAGACCTGGTCGGGCGCGGCCCGCAAGGCCGGGCGCGACGTCGTCATCATCGGCATGGACTATATCAGGCAGAACCTCGATCTGGTGAAATCGGGCGCCGCCTACGGCATCGTCGCACAGCCGCTCTACGAGGAAAGCGCCAAGGTGGCCGAACTGCTCGGCGACCTCGCCCAGGGCAAGACGGTTCCCTACAGCAATCCGTTGCCGGCCAAGGTGATCACCGCAGCCGACCTCGACCCGTACTACAAGATGCTGGACAGCGCCGGCCAGTAACGCCTGCCGCCGGGCTCGCATCTTGCGGACCCGGCAACATCCTGAGGGACCACTGTGTCGACCAACCAAGCGCCGCTGTTTTCAGCCACCGCGATCGCCAAGAATTTTGGCGGCGTGCAGGCGTTGCGCGGGGTCGATTTCGACGTGGTCTCTGGTGAAATCCATGCTCTGCTCGGCCAGAACGGCGCCGGCAAGTCCACCCTTGTGAAGATCCTCAATGGCGTGCATCCGGCCGGCTCCTACACCGGCACGATCCAGCTCGACGGCCAGCCCGTCAGCTTTGCCTCGCCGGCCGACGCGCGATCGAACGGCGTCGGTTATGTCCCGCAAGAAATCGAGGTGCTCGAACAGCTCTCGGTCGCCGAGAACGTCTTTGCCGGCCGCACCGGTCTGGGCGACGGCGTGCTGGTTCACCAGCGGAAGCTCGAGCAGCGGGCGGCCGAGATATTTGCCGATCTTGGCATCGATATCGACCCAAGGGCCTATGTCGCATCGCTGCCCTCGGCGCAGCGTCATCTGGTGATGATTGCCCGCGCCATCGTCATGAAGCCGCGCGTGCTGATGCTGGACGAGCCGACCGCGTCGCTCTCGGGCACCGAAGTCGACGCGCTGTTTGCCGTGCTGCGTCGGCTCAAGGCACAGGGCGTGGCGATGATCTACATCACCCATCGCCTGCCGGAAGTGCTCGCCATCTGCGACCGCGCCACCGTGCTGCGCGACGGACAGGTGGCGGTGCGCATTGCCCGCGAGGATTTCGACGCCGAGACCTTCATCTTCTCGATGTCCGGGCAAAGGTTGCAGCGGCTGTTCCCCGAGCATGCCGCGCCTGTCGGCACCCCGACCGCGCTGGAGGTTCGCCGCCTCAGCGTCGCCGGCCACGGCGGTGCTGTCCATGGCGCGAGGGACATCAACCTGTCCGTCGCGGCCGGCGAGATCGTCGGATTGGCGGGACTGCTTGGCTCCGGCCGCAGCGAGATCCTGCACGGCATCTACGGCCGCGTGCTGTCCGAGGGCGAGATCCACGTCGGCGGCAAGGAGGTATCGATCAAGTCGCCCGCCGATGCCCGCGCGGCCGGCATCGCGCTGCTGACCGAGGATCGCAAGCGTGACGGCCTGCTGTTCAACCTGCCGGTCGGCGCCAACATCACCATCGGCAATCTCGCGCCCTTGTCGCGGCGCGGCGTGGTGCGCGGCGGGCTGGAGCGCAACGCCATCGTGGCAGCCATGCGTGCCCTCAACGTCAAGGCATCGTCGCCGCGGGCCTCGGTCACCCATCTGTCGGGCGGCAACCAGCAGAAACTGCTGTTTGCCCGCGTGCTGATGCGGGCGCCGAAGGTACTGCTGCTCGACGAGCCGACCAAGGGCGTCGACGCGGCAACCCGGCATGAGATCTACCGGCTCGTGGTCGAGTTGGCCGACAAGGGCGTCGCACTGCTGATCGTCGCGTCGGAACTCGAGGAATTGATTGGCCTTTGCGACCGCTGCCTGGTCGTCGCCGACGGCCGCATCGTCGATGAATTCGGCCGCGGCGAAGGCGGCGAGGATCGCGTCTTGCGTTCGGTCACCGCGGCGCAGGCCGAGCGTCAGGCACAGGTTTCCGCATGACATTTGTCGGCAAACGCATTTTCGTCACCGGCGCCGCGACCGGGATCGGCCGGGCAACGGCGGAATACCTTGTCGCCGACGGCGCCAAGGTCTTTGGCGCCGGGCTGGACGGCGATGACGGCAAGGCACTGGCGAGCCGTTATGGCGAGAGCCAGCTGATCTTCCGGGAGAGCGACCTCACGCGCGAAGCGGACGTCCAGGCAGCCGTTGCGGCGGCGACTGAACGGTTCGGCGGGCTCGACGCGGTCGTCAACTGCGCCGGCATCTATCCGACCGGCAAGCGGCTGGAAGAGCTTTCCGACGAGGACTGGGACAGGACCATATCAGTCAATCTGACGGCCATTTTCCGCGTCTGCCGGGCGACCTTGCCGCTGCTGCGCGCGGCCGGCGGCGGCTCGATCGTCAACATCGCCTCCGTCCATGCCGACGCCACCGTTCCCGGTGTGCCCGCCTATGCGGCGACCAAGGCGGCGGTCGTCGGCCTGTCGCGGCAGATGGCGCTCGACTATGCCGTCGACCGCATCCGCGTCAACGCCGTGCTGGTCGGCTCGGTCGCCACAAGAATGACGCTCGACGGCCTGGAAGCGGCCGGCGGCGCGGAGGCGCTGGGCCTCTCCTTCGAGCCCAACCGGATCGCCCGCATCGCCAACCCTTCGGAGATCGCCACGGCCATCGGCTTCCTGATCTCGGATGCCGCGTCCTTCGTCACCGGCAGTGCCATGCAGGTGGACGGCGGCCTGCTGGCTCGGCTGCTTTAGATTGCAGCGCAAAAGGCATGAACGAAACAGTGCCGGCTGCACTTTGCCCCTGGCCAAGCACGATGACGCCCTCTTCCGAATCATCCCATCGGCCGCGGTTGAAGGCGCCGGAGGCATTGGTCTGGGGTTCGATGCAGAAAAACGGTTTTGTCGGGTCGGCATAGAGCATCAGGTGCCTGAAGACCGGATCGGCCGTGATCCGCAGCCCCACACCACGCGAGGGAAAGCGGATGATCGCCTCGCCGCCCCAACCACCATAGTCATTGTTGCGCCAGCCCGCCGGCAATGGCCGGCCCTCGGCGAAGTCGAGTTCGGGTGGCAGCGTGATTGGATCGCCGGAAACGCCGTCGGGCTCTTCGAGATAGAAACGCTTGGCCTTGAATTGCAGAGTGACGTCCGGATCGCGATCGAACCAGGGGTGCAGGCCGAAGCCGAACGGCAGGGAAACCGGTCCGGTGTTGGTCAGCGTCATGGTCACGTCAAGCCCTTCGTCGGAAGCCACGAAAGTCTGCGTCGCGCGATAGGAATAGGGTTCGCCGGCGCCAGCGATATCCAGCGCCAGGGTCACGCTACCGGCCCCTGCCTCCACGACAGTCCAGCCATGCTGCCAGCCGCTGCCATGCACGTTGAATTTTTCCGGCGGATTGTTGGGCAGCACCTGCCAACGCTTTGACCGGAACTCAAAGGCATTTCCGGCGATGCGGTTGGCATAGGGCGTCATCGGGAACATGGCGACGCCCAGCACGTTGCCGGCCTCGCGATCGCCGTCCGAAAGCCGGCGCATCAGATCGATGCCGCGCCAGCGCAGCGCACTGACGGACCCGCCGATTTGCGGCACCAGCCCGACCTCGATTGCGCCGGCCTTCAGCGTCAACGGTTCAGAAATTGCGCCCATAGCCCGCCATCCATCCCCCGTCGACGCCTAGCATCTGGCCCGTCGTATAGGTGTTGAGTGGATCGCAGAAGAACAGCACGGCCGCAACCGCTTCCTCGATATTGCCGGGGCGGTTGACCGGGACATGGCTCAGCATCGCCTTGTCACCCGAAACCATGGTCTCGTCCTCGACCAAGCCGACGCCGACGGCATTGACCAGGATTTTGGGGCCGAACTCCATGGCCAGCGTGCGCATGCCGGCCAGGATCGAGGCGTTCTCCATGGAGAAGCGCGGATGGCGGCGCATCGGCATGCCGGCGGTCACCGAAAGCAGGAAGACGATGCGTCCGCCGCCGCGCTCGGTCATGGCCACCGCCGCCTTGCGCGCCGCCGCGTACAAGGTGCCGGGATTTTCGGCCGTGCTTCCCGGACGCAGCGGGCATGATACCAGAACGATGTCGGGAGAGAGGACGCCGGCGGGCCGCGCCTCTTCGAGGACGCGGCCGCCATTGGCGCGCAAGGCGGCGAGTGCTGCCTCGGCAACCGGATTGCTCGCGCCTTTCAGTTCTATTGTCGAGCCGGTGAGATCGATTTCCATGGCCCCGCTCACATCATGTATCCCGCCGTCCAGCCGCCATCGACGGCCAGCACCTGCCCGTTGACATAGCTGGCGGCCGGCGAGGCCAGGAACAGCACCGCCTCGGCGATCTCTTCCGGCTGGGCAGGCCGGGCGAGGGGCACATGGGCGAGGAATTCCTGCGTGCGCCCGGCGAACTTGCCGTCCTCGCCATAGAACAGCTTGGCGGTCAGCGCCGTCATCACCGATCCCGGCGCGATGGCGTTGGTGAGAATGCCCCTGGCGCCGAGCTCGATTGCCATCGACCGCGTCAGATGGATGATGCCGGCCTTGGCGGCGACGAACGGGCTTTGCAGCCGCATGGCGGCGAGCCCGACGACGGAGGCGATGTTGACGATGCGCCCGCCCTTGCCGGCGGCAAGCATCGGGGCCAGTGCTGCCCGGCTCATGATGTAGAGGCCATCGAGGTCGATGCCCGTGATGCGGTCCCATTCGTCGGCCGGGAATTCGTCTAACGTGACGCGATGCGCCAGCGTGTTGACGCCGGCATTGTTGATGAGGATGTCGAGGCGGCCAAAGCGCTGCATGAGCGCGGCGATCGCGGCGTCCACCGATGCGGGATCGCGGATGTCGGTGGTGCAGGCCATCGCATCGCTCAACCCGGCCGCGACCTGGCTTGCGCCCTCGCCATTGATGTCGGCGACGACGATCGCCGCGCCATTGTCCGACAGGCGTTTGGCGATCGAACTGCCGATGGCGCCGGCGGCTCCCGTGACCAGCGCCACCTTGCCTCGCAAATCGCAGCGCATGTCCCGTCAGCCTCCCGCAGCACAGGTTATGCTATTATAATAATCTGGCGGCAGGAACAAGCAGCTACACGGGCGGGCGGGACTTATTCCGCGGCCGCCCCGACCGCGCCCTTGCGGGCGGCATCGACCATCCGCCGGCGCGCCCGGAACACGCCCCATTGCTGGTCGACCAGCACGCCAACGAGGATGACGCCCCCCATCACCGCGAAGTTGAGCGAGGAGGGGATGCCGAGCAGGTTGACCAGATTCTGCAATTCCTGCAGCAGCACCGTGCCGAGGAGGACGCCGATCAGCGAGCCCTCGCCGCCGCGCAGCGAGAAGCCGCCGAGCACCGCGGCCGCAATGGCGTAGAGCTCGTAGAACTGGCCATGGCTGGCCGGCGAGATGGAGCGCGTGTACATGGCGAAATAGATCGCAGACAGCGCGGTGAGCACGCCGCAGATGACGTAAGCCGCCATGACGACCCGCCCGGTGCGGATGCCCGAATATTTCGCCGCCTCCTCGTTCTTGCCGATGGCGTAGAGATAGCGCCCGAACACCGAGCGGTGCAGCACCACCCACATGACGATGGCGATGACGATCAGCGCGAAGAAGGAGTTAGGCACGCCCCAGGAGCGGCCGGCGGTCAGGAATTCGAGATCGGGAAAATTCTGGCCGAAGGCGAAGCCCGCCGTGCCGTCGGCGGTGTAGAAGCGCGCGACGCCACGATAGATCAACAGGCCGCACAGGGTGACGACGAAGGGCTGCAGCTTGAGCCGCGTGATCAGCCAGCCATGCGCCAGCCCAATGATGGCGCCGAGCACCAGGATCAGCACGAAGGCGATCGGCCATCCCATGCCGCGCACCGCGATGAAGTCGATGAACAGCGTGCCCAGCAGCGCGACGACGGAGCCGACGGAGAGCTCGATGCCGCCGGTGATGATGACGAAGGCCTGGCCGATCGACAGGATACCGAAGAGACCGATGAGGTTCGAGGTGTTGGCGAGATTGATCGGCAAGAGGAAGCGCGGATTGATGATGGCAACGATCGCTCCGACCACCAGGATCAGGATCAGCAGGCCGAGATCTTTCTTTGTCATCGCCGTCTCCGCTTAGCTAAGGCGCGTCGCGCGCTTCAGCTCTTTGTTTATGCATGCCGTTGCCGCAAAAACCGCGGGCAACTTTTGCGCGGGCATGCATTAGTTTGCCGGCTTGCCCACCGCGAGCAAAAGCACGTTTTCCTGGCTGAAATGGTCCTTGTCGAGGATGCCCGAGATCTGGCCCTCATGCATCACGGCGATGCGGTCGGAGACGCCGATCACCTCTTCCATGTCGCTGGAGATCATCAGCACGGCGACGCCGGCATCGGCCAGCGCCCGCATCAACCCGTAAATCTCCGCCTTGGCGCCGATGTCGATGCCGCGCGTCGGCTCGTCGAGGATCATCACCTTGGGGTTCATGGCCAGCCATTTGCCGAGCACGACCTTTTGCTGGTTGCCGCCAGACAGGGTGCCGGTGCGTGTCTGCACCGAAGGTGCCTTGATGCCGAGATTCTTCTTTTGCTTCTCGGCGGTAGCCGCTTCCGCGCTGTTCGAGACGAGCGTGCGTTTGGCATGTGCCGGCAAATTGGGCAGTGAAATGTTCTGCGCGATCGACAGGTCGAGCAGGATGCCGGTCAGCTTGCGGTCTTCCGGCACGAGGAAAATGCCTTGCGCGACGGCATCGGCCGCGCTCGCCAGCGCAAGCGGCTTGCCGTTGAGCTCCAGCGTGCCGCCAAGGCTGGCTTCGATGCCGAAGAAGACCCGTGCCAGTTCGGTGCGGCCGGAGCCGACGAGGCCGGCGAGACCAAGGATTTCGCCGCGCCTGACGTCGAGATCGACCGGCCGGCTGGGATAGGTGGGGGTGCGGACCGCCTTGGCCGAGAGCGCCACGGCGCCGGGGGCACGCGCGGCTTCGGAGGCCTTCTCGCGTTCCTTCAGCATGCGGCCGATCATCAGCTTGACCATCTGGTCGTGGTTGATGTCGCGCTTGCCCAATGTTCCGGCCAGCATGCCGTCGCGCAGCACGACGACGCGGTCGGCGACGCGCTCGATCTCGTGCAGGCGGTGCGAGATGAAGATGACCGAGATGCCGTGGGCCTTCAGCGCCTTGATGACGTCGAGCAGCTTGTCGGTCTCGGCGAGCGGCAGGCTCGATGTTGGCTCGTCGAGGATGACCAGCCTTGCCTTGATCGACAGCGCCTTGGCGATCTCGACCATCTGCTGCTGCGCCAGCGAGAGATCCGCGACCTGTGTGTCGGCGGAAAAATTGGCGCCGACGCGCTTCAGCAGCGGCGCCACCATTTCGCGCAGTTTCGCGCGGTCGACCAGCCGCAGCGGCCCGGCGCGCAGCGGCTCGCGGCCGAAGAAGATGTTGGCGGCGACATCGAGATTTTCGAACAGATTGAGTTCCTGGTGAACGAAGGCGATGCCGGACCCCAGGCTGCCCTCCACGCTCAGGCCGTTATGGGCGGTGCCGTCGACCGTGATGGTGCCGGTATCCGGCGTGGTGACGCCACCGAGGATTTTCATCAGCGTGGATTTGCCCGCGCCGTTCTCGCCGACCAGGCCGATGACCTCGCCCGGCCTGACCTCCATCGAAAACCCGTCGAGCGCCACGACGCCCGGATAGGTCTTGCGCACGTTCTCCAAGCTGAGGAACGGGGTGGTCGCAGCGATGGATGTGTCGGAATAATTCATCATGCCTGACAGCGTTTGGCGGGCTCACAGACTGACTGGCCTGATCGAACCCGTCAATAAAAAGCGAAACGTCGCGCCGCCCCTCACCCTTACCCTCTCCCCGTATAGAGACGGGGAGAGGGGGTCGCCAGCGTCGCGGCCATCTCCCTTCTCCCCGCCACTATACGGGGAGAAGGTGCCGGCAGGCGGATGAGGGGCAGCGCCAACGCCGATCAGTTACCTGCCATCGCCTTGAGATTGGCGGCATAGGCGTCGACGTCATCCTTGCCGATGATCTTGGTCGGGATGATGATCAAATTGCCGGCTGGGATACCCGACTTGTCGCCCTTGAGATAGGCGGCCATCAGCTTCATGCCCTGATAGGCCCATTCGAAGGGCTGCTGCACGACGGTGGCGGCAACTGTGCCTTCCTTGACGCCGCCCAGCGTGATCGGATCGTCATCGAAGCCGACGACGGTGATCGAGCCGAGCTTGCCGGCGTCGCGCAGCGCTTCATAGATGCGCGGCGTGTTGTAGGAGTAGAAGCCGACCATGCAGGTGACGTCGGGGCTGGCGACCAGCGCGTCCTCGACATTCTTCTTGGCGCGCGCCTGGTCGATGTCGTCGCCGCGCACGTCGACGAGCTCGATCTTGGTGCCGGCGAGGCCGTCCTTCATGCCCTGGATGCGCTCCTTGGCATTGTCGGCGCCGAGCAGGCCGACGAAGCCGAGGCACTTGCCGCCGTTCGGCATCGCCTTCTTGGCGATTTCGGCCGCCTGCTTGCCGGCGTCGACATTGGACGAGCCGATATAGGCGACACGCTTGGTCTGCGGAGCATCGGAGTCCGTGGTGAACAGCGCCGTTTGCGAGGCGATCTTGTTCAAGCCATCGGTCGAGGTCTTGGGATCGACGGCCGAGACCATGATGCCCTTGACGCCGGCGGTCACCAGATCGTCCATCAGCCGCTGCTGGATGGCGACCGAGGATTGTTCGGGATATTTGAGTTCGAGCGTGTAGTCGGGCAGTTCGCCCTGCGCCTTCTTGACGCCGGCTTCGGCCGCTTTCCAGAAGTCGGAAGCGCCGTTGACGACGAAGGCCAGCGTCGGCTTGTCGTCGGCGCGCGCGATGGCCGTCGCCGTCAGGCCGACAGCCAGGGCCGCGGCGGCCATGGATGCATTGCGTATCAAGGATTTCATGTTCAACCTCCCGTTTTGGTCAGTCGTAGGACTGGCCGGACTTGCTCACTAGAATTGTCTTGCTCACCTGAATTGCCGTCTGCGGCGTGGACGCCCTCCTCCTCAAGGGGTTCCCGGCACTGAAAAGAATGCCGTCGTTCCCAGCCACGGCCACGGACTTTAGACAACCATTCTTCATTCGTAAATAGTCCGATTTGTCTGACATATCACATATCTGAGACACGGTTTGCGGAAGCAGTATCCGCTCGCCGTCGAGCCATTCACCGACACTTCCACCGCAGCCGGACCGATCGCCGGATGCGATGGATTGACGGTACAGCGCATCCTTGTATTAGTAAATACTATTAGCAAAGGACGGATCTGGTGGCGCTGGGGTGTCATAGCCGAACGGATTTGACGATGCAGCGATGCTTGCCCGCGCGCAGCCGGAGCCTTGAAGTCTGGGCATTTTTGCGAGGCGTGGGCCTGCACGACGGGATGGGCCGCAGATGCTAATAATTATTAGTATGGCCGACGCGCCCACGGACTGGCGGCGTCACGTCATCTTGTCGGCCCGGCAGGCCGCCGTTAGACAGGCTGGGGATTGGGGGACATCTACGGCATGAGCGAGACGACGGATCCGGACATCGCAACCGCGAAGCGTCGCAAGGCGCCGGCAAAGCCCAAGGGCCGCGTCACCATGACCGATATAGCGCGCGCCGCCGGCTGCTCGCAGGCCACGGTTTCCTTCGTGCTCAACAATTCGCCCGGCATTCGCCTGTCGCAGCAGACCCGCGAGCGGGTGATCGAGGCGGCGCGGGCGCTCGGCTACAGCGCCCCCGCCTTCTCGGCGCTGAAGCAGCCGGTTGCGGCTTTCGAGGGCGCCGCCTTTGATGGGCTCGACGGCGTGATCGGCTTCGCTGTCGACCAGCTCGCCACCAGCCCGGAGGCCGTGGTCGCCATCGAGGGCGCGCGCCAGGCGTCGTGGAATGCCGGCAACGTGCTGCTGGTGGCGCAGACCATGGGCGACGCCGTGATGGAGCCGCGCGCCATTTCAGCGCTGACCAGGCGGGGCATTTCGGCGCTGATCTACATGACCATCTTCACCCGCGAGATCACGGCGCCCGATTTCCTCTACGGCCTCGACATCCCGGTCATCCTGCTCAACTGCTACACGACGGACTATGCCTTCCCCGCCGTCGTGCCCTCCGAGATCGCCGGCGGCCAGAGCTCGACCCGCCATCTGATCAGTCACGGCCACCGCCGCATCGCCACCATCACGGGCGAACCCTGGATGCAGGCGGCGCAGGACCGGCTGAAAGGTTACCGCCGGGCGCTCGCCACCGCCGACATCCCGTTCGACGGCGAATTGGTGGTGGAGGGCGACTGGTCGGCCAGCGCCGGCTATGCCGCGACTGTGAAGCTGCTGGCCCTGAAGGACCGCCCGACCGCCATCTTCTGCCAGAACGACCGCACCGCGATCGGCTGTTACGAAGCGCTGAAGGAAGCCGGCCTGCACATCCCGCAAGATATCTCCGTCGTCGGCTACGACGACGAGGAGATCGCCCGCCATCTCTTCCCGCCGCTGACGACGTCGATCCTGCCGCATATGGCCATGGGCCAATGGGCGATCGAGCAGCTGGAAGCGCCGGCGGTGGCGGGACGGGGGCGCTATCCCATCACCAAGCTGGAGTGTCCACTGGTGGAGCGGGAGAGCGTGGCGACGTTCAGGGGCTTCGCATAAACCACCGGTCCCTTGTCCCGTCCCGGATGCAGGCATTCACCGTGCTCCCCGCGTCTTGGCTTCATCTCGATAGGGGTCTAGCCTGCGCCTGCAGCCGGGGGAGGCGCCTATGACATCGAGTTTCACCGTTCATGACGCGTCCGGCTATGAGCAACTCATGGGCCGCTGGAGCCGAAAGCTCGCGCCCAAGTTCATCGGCTTCGCCGGACTTGCCCCTGGCGAAAAGATACTCGACGTTGGCTGCGGCACCGGCAGCCTGACGTTCGAGCTGGCGAAATCCGCCGAACTCGCGTCGATCGAGGCAATCGACTTTTCGCCTGTTTTCGTCGAGGCGGCAAAGCGGCGCAACGCCGATCCGCGCATCGCAATCCAGCAGGCGGACGCCACCGCCTTGCCGTTCGCGGACAATGCGTTCGACCGTGCGCTGGCCCTGCTGGTGCTTCATTTCGTGCCGGAAGCCGGCAAGGCGGTTGCCGAAATGCGCCGTGTTACGCGGCCGGGCGGCGTGGTCGCGGCCGTGGTGTGGGACCATCTCGGCGGCATGGCGGGCATGCGCATGATGATCGACACTGTGGCGGCGCTCAGTGAGAGCGGACGCCAGCTGCGCGGCCGCTATTGCTTCCAGCCGATGATGCAGCCCGGCGAAATGAAGCGGAGTTTCGTGGAACAGGGGCTGGCCGACGTGACCGAAACCGAGCTGATGATCCGCATGGATTACCAGGACTTCGCCGATTTTTGGGCGCCGATATCAGCCGGCGAGGGCCCGCTCGGCAAATACATGAGCACGCTGGAGGCAGCCGAGCGCGAGCGCACCGAGGCTGCCGTCCGCGATGCCTATCAGGCCGGACGACCCGACGGGCCGAGGTCGTTCGCCAATGTGGCCTGGGCGTGCAGGGGCGTGGTGCCCTGACCGCAGGCGGCGAAGCGCCTTTAAAAGCTGCTGTCAGGCCTGCCGTGCAACCAGATCGACATAGCGTTGCAGGTAGAGCGGCCAGCCCTGATCGCCGGCGACGGCATCGCGGACGCCTTCCCAGCCCTGGCCATGGCGCTCCAGGTTCCTGTGCTCGATCTCGACGCGGGTACGCTCAGCCGTTTCGGCGGTGAACCGCACCTCCCACTCGCTGGTTCTGGCCGGGTCGGTCTCGATGCGCCATTGCGGGCTGATGTCCCAGCTCAGGAGCACGCGGTTGGGCGGCTCATAGGCCAGCACGCGCGCCCAGCGGCACTCGCTGCCGTCGACGCCGCGATCATAGACGTGGCCACCGACCCGAGGCTCGAACACCGTCTCGGCGACCTCGGCTGCAAGCAGATTGTGCTCTGGCGGTTTGAAACTGCCGAATTCCTCGGTGAAAACCTTGAAGGCGCGTTCGATCGGCGCCTCGACCACGACGGACTGTTTCACGGAGGCGATGGGGACCTGGGTGTTCATGGTGACTCCTCTGGTGGGGTCTCGACAGCCAGCTTGTAGGCCGCGAGAGTCTTGCTCCAGAACCGGTCGAGCCAGGCGCGCATCTGGCCAAGCCCGTGCGGATCGATGTGGTAGACGTTGCTGGCGCCCTTCGGCTCCGCGCGCACCAGCCGCGAATCCCTGAGCACCTTCAGGTGTTGTGACACCGCGGACTGCGACACGCTGACCTGCCGCGTGACCTCCGCCACGGAGCGCGGCCGCTCCGCGATCAGCTCGAAAATCTGCCTTCGGGTCGGATCGCCCAAGGCGGCAAGCTGTGGACTATCAACAGTCATGACTTATGATTAGTGCAGACTGATGATTGAGTCAAGCGGGCGCACCTAGTAGGCCCTGTTTGGCAGTGCGGGAATTTCTCCCGAAAGAGAGATCGCATTCGTTTGGATGGAAGGAATTACGTCAGGTCGAGATCCACCCGGCCGCGAGATCTATCCCTTGCGTTCTTCAAGGCTGTTGCCGCCGTCGACGACGAGCAAGGCGCCGTTGATATAGCTGGCGCTCTCGGAGGCCAGGAACACGACTGCCGCCGCGACCTCGTCCGGCCGGCCGGCGCGGCCCGGCGGCGCATGCAGGGCCGCTATCCGCTCCGGCTCGCTCGAGGCGCCTGTCTCGATCCAGCCCGGCGCCACGGCATTGGCGGTGACGCCGTGGCGCGCCACTTCCAGCGCCAATGTCCGGGTCAGGCCGACCATCCCGGCCTTAGCCGCGGAATAGGCGGCGGTGCCCTGGTAAGAGACCAGCGGCCCGGTCACCGATGCGACATTGACGATGCGCCCATACCCCGCTTCGACCATCGCCGGCAGAAACGCCCTGGTGACGAGAAACGCCGTCTTCAGGCTGGTGTCTATGCCCTGGTCCCACTCGGCCTCGCTCATCGTCAGGAACGTCTTGTCGACGGACGGCGTCGCCAGCGATCCCATGCCGGCATTGTTGACCAGGATATCGACAGTACCGACCTCTGCCCGCAGCCGCTCCACCTCCGCGGCGATGGTGAGATCGGCGATAGCGGCTTTGGCATCGATGCCCTCGCCGCGAAGCCCGCCGGCGCGCTCAAGCACCCGCGCGCTGGCGCCGGTCAGGAAAACGGCATGCCCGGCCTGGCCAAACTGGCGCGCAATGGCGAAGCCGATGCCGTCGACAGCGCCGGCGCCGGTGATCAGGACACGCCTGGTTTTGGGGGTGGTTGCGGCCAAATCAGGCTCCAAAACCCGTTCGGGCCAAACGTGTCACCTATGTCTCCGGTACAAACCGTAACCTATGTGTCGGGAACGGACCCTATGGAACCGGCATCGCACGGTGGAGGAAAGCGACAACTAAGTCCACACCACACCCCAGCAATAACGGTCCTAATCACCCAGCTACGGCTTGCGGCGCGATGTGCTGCGAGGGGACGCTATGATAGGCCTGCTGCGATTGTGAGGCAAAGCGCCTGCCGGCGCGAAGATAGGCTCCTGCCGAACGGACTCCCGGAGAGGCTGGGACGGTGGTGAGCGGTCGGCGCGAGCGAACCGGCCGACGAGCTCTTGCATCGGACCCTGGGGCCGCCCTTACGGCGAGGGTCCGGAACGGGAGGTCGGTATGGCAGCGAAAAGGAGCGATGGTTCGGTCCCAGGGAGATAGCGCGGCGTCACCACCAAGGCGCGCTGCCGAGCAAGCCTTAGTCGGCGATTTCGAATGGAAAGACCTTCTTCCAATCCTGCTTCATGTCGACGACAATCCAGCCCCGCTTGGTCGCCTGGTCCCAGGCCTTGTCAAGCTTGCCGACCGGCGAATTTCGGTCATAGGCGTATTCGCGCTTGGCGTCGGTGTGATGCACGATCCCCATGAATCGCGCTCCATTGCCGGAGGCGGTCCATTCCAACATCTGCTGGTCACCATCCGAATTGCCGAAGGCAAGGATCGGCTTGCGCCCAATGAACCTGTGGATACCGACAGGCTTGCCCGGACCATCGTCGATGAAATCGACTTTCGCATCCTTGACCAATGCCGGCGTTCCATCCGGCTGAACCGTGAATTTCGTAATCCCTGACGAGCCGACAATCCTTTCGGGCGGAATGCCGTAGACCTGCTCCACCCAGGGGCGCATGAAATCAATTCCACCGCCCGAAACGATGAACATCTTGAGCTCGTTTTGCCGCAGATACTCCAGCAACTCCAGCATCGGCTGGTAGACAAGTTCGACATAGGCGCGATTAAAGCGTGGGTGCCGGGCGTTTTTTGTCTATTCGACGACCGCCTTTGTGAACTCCTCCGTGGTCATTCCGGCGTGCGTCGCCGCCATGATCTCGAAAATCCCCTTCTCGCCCGAAGCGAGCAAGGCCTTCTGGTCGTTGGAAATCACCGATTTGGCGCCATCGATCAACTGCCTGATGGCGCGCCGCGCCGGGTGATGATGAGAACTACGTCTACGCTATAGCCCTCCTTTAGGCAGTTTCGCACCCAGGATTTCAGCAGACCGCCGATTGCCCCGTTGCACAAAGCGGCTGACGAAGGAGGACTCCATGCAATCGGGCAACGTTTGAAGGTCTGAAATGGGGCCGACTCCAGAAAGGCCGGTTCCGGCCAGACGACCTGAATAAGCCGACATTCGGCTCACGGTCCCATGTCTGCCATTCAACAACCTATTGCCTGTCGCCAAATGGGCCATCGGAACTCGAGCAAGTGGCGACCTGAACCCGAGTGTCATTGACCGAACCGATTGGTCGGCAGCCCACCTACCCGCACCGCGACCGCAATGTCGCAGAGCGCGCATAGACGACAACTGGAAAAGTGCCAAGAGTGTTGGACAGGGCGTGGAAGACCGCTCCTCCCAACGCTTGGCAGCAGGGCTTGTTAGAGCTGTGCCTTATCAACGAGGCATCTTAGAAGGCCGAGCGTCTCTGATGCGCAGACGCTCGGCTATCTAGCGTTATTTCAGTCGGGAGAGGCTACCAGTTGTCGGCAGGTCGAGAATTTGCGAGATCACCATAATATACAGACGGAAGTGCCTTCGCGAGGAACGAGAACTCCGAATGGCAATGGCGCATCAGCCCCAGTCCGATCTCGTCCGGGACAGCGTGGCCGCCCTTGTCGCTATCGAGACCAAGAACGAATCTGCTTCGCAGAACGAGGCCATCGGGCGTGTCCCGTGTGACGTGCATCATCCGGCCGCTTGTTGGAATTCCATGCTCGTCAACCTCAACATCATCGCCAAAGCCAATTCCGGCGTAGAAAAGTGCGGATACGCCGCCCACCTTCTTTGCGGCATCGATGTCCGTGGCACTGAAGTATGCGGCTGGGCTCAGGAATTTGATGGTTGCTTTGACCGGAGGAACCTCTCCTAGCGACTCCGTCGCCCTTATCGTCGCGCCGATGTAGTTCTCACCTTTTTTCCAAAGCTCGTCCCAACCGAAATGGCGCTTGTGATCAATTGGGTGCCACCAGCGAAGGTGTTCGTCGGTTTCAAAATACTTGAACCACCATTCCAGCATCGCTCCATTGCACCCTGGCATTATCGTTCTGCAGGCGACCGTGAGGGTGCCGGAGGCGAAGCGCTCGATACCCATTTCGAGTCTAATTGGGTCGGCGTGCAGCAGTGCGACAGGGATTGCTGCGTCCAATTCATGTTGCATTTCCATCTCCCATATTTAGGAAACGCTCTTCGTTTCCTAAATATGATCGGTATACCGTTCGTACGACGTTGGTCAAGGAGATCAAGATTGGAAAAGCGAGCGAGAGGGCGTCCGGCCCGTAATCGGCTTGAGGTGGAACGCAAAATTCTCCAAGCCTCAACACAGCTTCTGTTTGACCAGGGATTTGCCAAGTTCAGCATAGATGCGGTGTCGCGTAGCGCAGGAGTTGCCAAAAAGACTGTTTACGCTATGGCGGCCAATCGTGAGGAACTGGTCGGGAAAATCGTAGCGTCCTGGACTGAGCAACTCCAAACCAGTGGAGATCACCGGCCGGGCGAGCCGCGTCCTGATCCGGGGAGCTTGCGGGAGCTATTGAGCAGGATTTTTCGGATCGCCCTATCCAAGGAAGCTGTAGCCCTTTTCCGTCTCATCTGCGCTGACACGGAGGGCCGAGAACGGCTCGCAGAAATCTATAATCGAAACGGAGTCGAGCGGGGAGTGCTGGCCGTGGCGAACTGGCTGCGCGAGTACCAAGCCGATGTCCAATCATTTGATGGCATCCGATCTGCCCGGATGATCCTTGCCGCTCTTGTTGCTGAACCCTTGCGCAGGGCCGCTATCGGCCTTGAAACACCATGGAACGATAGCGATGAGGAAGTCACCGCACGGGTTGGAGAATGCGTGGAGTTCTACGCACGTATATTGTTCAAAGAGTTGGGCACGGCACCATAGCGGCCATCGTGGCGCGTCTGGTGATAAAGTTTCGTCTCTGATCGACTGGGATGAGCCGCATATCGACGTGCACGACCTTGACCTCGTCTTGCCCCATCGGTGTCGTGATAAGCGAGGAATTCGGGCGCGGCCGCGCACCAGCGGCAACGCGGGCGTCCGTCCGGCCCGAGGATCGTCGCGCTCATCACTCAGCCTTTCAGAAAGGCGAGCCGTTCGTCGGTACGGCCCGGTGTGATGGGGAGGATTTCAGCGCTGACAATCCCCTCGGCGACGAAGGGGTCATCCTGCACACGAGCCTCGATCTCTTCAGGAGACGCATTGTGCGCGAGGATCGCACCGCCTGCGCTCGGCTGAAGGCTGCCGGTCAGCAGGAAAACGCCATCGTCGAAGCCGCGTTTGATCCAGGCGTTGTGCCCATCCATGAATAGGGGCGCTTTGGTCTTGTCAGCAAAGCGAAGGGTGACGACGAACATGGTCTCTCCATCAGGCCGAGAAACGCCTTGTCCCGCTGCCAATAGAAGACGATCCCGCCAGCGTTCACGGGCCCCTGGTCATCCATGCCGCGCAGTTGCGAGACCGCCCCTTGGGCCGTGCAGGCACCTGGCTTCTCGACAATCTCAAGGCGCGGTTCAATGCGATCGCGGTGCGCCCCGGTTAGAACCTATGGGCAGCGGTCCGGCTGACTTCTCGGCCGTGTGGGAAAGAGATTAGTGAGCCCAGCTGAACGCGAACCGTCGATTCGGATTAGCAGCTTAAGGCGTGGCGCGATCCGGGGGATTTGAAACTTCGATCTCAACCTTGGCAAAAAAGAGAAATGGCGCACCCGACAGGATTCGAACCTGTGACCTCTGCCTTCGGAGGGCAGCGCTCTATCCAGCTGAGCTACGGGTGCTTTCGGGACAAGGAGTCCGGAAAACGAACCAGCCGGTGAACCGGCAAGTCACGGCTTCTTAGCGGAAGCAGGCGCTGGCTTCAACGGGCAATTGGCGATTGCCCTCTCACGGCGTGCGCTTGTTGGATATGGCGCTCCCCCTCTCCGTCTCGGCTTCGCCGAGCCATCTCTCCCCCACTGCGTGGGGGCGAGGAACTCCTCACTGTGGCCCCGCCGCACCCTTCGCCGTCCGCCGCCGGCGCACCGCGCGTTTGGCTTTCTTGGCGCCGGCCAGCTCGTTCATCGCATCGAGCTGCATCTGCTGCATTTCGGCCAGCCGTGTCCATTGGCGCGAGATCAAATAGTCGAGCTTTTCGTGCAGGTGGCGCACTTCGAGCTCGGCCTTGAGGTTGACGCGGTATTCGTTGAAGGAGCGCAGGCGGTCTTTCACCTCCTGGCGCTTCTGGCTCATCATGATGACCGGCGCCTGGATGGCGGCGATGCAGGAGAGCAAGAGGTTGAGCAGGATGAACGGGTAGGGGTCGAAGGCGCCGTTCAAGCCCTCGAACAGGTTGATGCCGATCCAGACCAGAAGCACGGTGGCGAACGAGATCAGGAACCACCAGCTGCCGCCGAAGGCCGCCATGTTGTCGGAGACGCGGTCGGGAAAGGTCCTGTGCTCCTCGAATTCCTCTTCCGAGTTTTCGGAGATCGTGTCCTGCTTGGCGATCGATTCCACCACCTGGCGGTCGAGCTCGGAGAATTCGCCGTGCTCCTGCTGCAGGAGCTCCTCCATGTAGCGCATGCGGTAGCGGCCGAGCTCCTCGCGGCTGACGCGCGCGCCCTTGGGCAGGTCCGGATGGTCGGAGCGGATACGGTCGGCAAGGCTCGGGCGCAGCGTGTCGATGCGCACCAGGTCGCGCTTGCGGAATTTGCGGCCCGAGATCGCCGACGGTTTCTTCCTGGGCTTTATCCGCGACGCGTCGGGCGGCGTCGGTTCGGAGTCCGGCACTTCGGGTGTGTCGAAATGCTCGTCCGAAACCTCCTGCAGATCGGCCTCGGTGGTCGGCGCCTCGAAATACTCGCCGCCGCTGTCGTTCTGGTTGTCGGCGCCCTGCTGCTCGGATGCCTTGGGAACGGTGCTCATGATGGGCTCCTGCTGTCGCGCTGTAAGTTAGGATACGCCATGGCGGCGGGGCAGTGCCACCATGGGTTTTCGCAGCGTATGGCATGCCTTCCGCACGATTGCGTGACAGTCGTGAAACAATAGCCGGCTGCAGGGTTTTTGTTAGCTTCTTGGCGGCGACGGCCTCCGCAGGCGCTTCGTCATCCACGGGCGGAGCAGCCGCGCAGCGGCGTCGCGGAGACCCGAGGATCCATGCCGCGACTTTTGTCGGAGGGTGCAACGGTGCAGAATTCTGGACCGTGGCGACAGCTTCAGAGTCCCGGCATGGATCCTCGGGTCTGCGCCGCGTCGCTACGCTCCTTGCTCCGCCCGTGGATGACGAATTCGGGGGAGGCTCCGCGCAATCGCCGGCAACAAGGCCAGTTTACTGCTGTTCGGCGTACATCAGCCTGGTCTTGGTGTCGGCCATGGTGGGCGACAGGCTGCGCTGGATCAGCGCTTCGACATGGTCGTTGCGCTGGCGGGCTGAGTCGGCGCCCATCACCACCACGATCAGCTGACGGCCGTCGGCATCGTAGGAGGTGACGATGTTGAAGCCGGAAGCCCTGATATAGCCGGTCTTGATGCCGTTGACGCCTCGCACGCGGCCGAGCATGTCGTTATGGCCGCGCACCAGCCTGCCGCGGAACATGAAGTCGCTTTCGGAGAAATAATGGAAGTGCTGCGGGAAGCGCCGCTGCAACGACATGCCGAGCACCGCCATATCGTGCGCGGTCGTCATCTGGCCGTCGTCGGGCAGGCCGGATGCGTTGCGGAAGGTGGTGCTGCTCATGCCGAGCTGGCGCGCCTTGGATGTCATCATGGCGGCGAACTGGTCTTCCGAGCCGCCGAGATATTCGCCCACCGCGACCGCCACGTCGTTGGCCGATTTGACGACGATGGCACGGATGGCGGAATCGACGTCGATCGTCTCCCCGCGCCGGAAGCGCATCTTGGTCGGCGGCTGCGAGGCGGCGTGATCGGAAACCGGGATCTGCGTCTCCTTGGTGACGCGGCCGGTGTCCATCGCCTCGAACAGCAGGTAGAGCGTCATCATCTTGGTCAGCGACGCCGGATAGCGCTGCGCCGTCGAATTGACCTCGAACAGCTGCTTGCCGCTCTTTCCATCGACGACGATGGCGGCGTATTTCTGCGGCGGCGCCGGCACGGACAGCACCGTGTCGGGCGGGGTTATGGTCGAGCAGCCGGCAACCAAGGCCGCCAGGGCCAGGACAGCCAGGATTTTCTGGAAGAGCGGAAAGAGACGCGGAAAGGACAAGGGCTGACTGTTCTGGCGATGCTGTTGCTGAGATAAGGCGAAGCTAACGTAACGCGGCGGATGCGTCCATTTGGTTAATGCCGGTTAGCCCTGGGAATGTCGAGTGGGGCGAGGAACTCGAGCTCCGCTTCCGCCGCCCCGAAATCGCCCCGTTCCTGTCTTTCCTTGCCAGAGCCGCGTTTCCCGTGGGAAGGAGTGTGGCATCTGGCGGCTTGGGGGTTGCAAAATGACTGACATTGGGGCTGGCGCCGCGCCGTCATTGATCAGGGCATCGCTCAGCCGCACCGGCAAATGGGCCGGCAGCATCGCCTTCATCGGCGGCGCCGTTTCCGACATCCTCAACCCGCTGGCGCCGTTTGCCGCCTATATCGCGCTGGTTGCCTCGATCGCGGCCGTGATCATCGCCATTGCCATCGTGCTCAGGCTGGTGCTGGCGGCCAAGGCGCTGCCGGCGCTGGTGTTCGCCACCAGTGCGGCGGCGGTTGCCGGCGGCGTCTACGCCGTGCAGAAGGAGACCAGTTCGCAGAACGGCATCATCGCCGGCCTGGTGCCGGCGGTCGCGCAACTGCAGAAGTCGATGGGCATCGTCGCCGAAAAGGTGGCCAGGATCGAGCAGACCGTCACGCAGACACAGAAAACCGTCGAAGAGGTCAAGAAATCGACCGACACGGCTGCGCAAAAAACCGATCAGATCGCCTCCGTCCAGCAGCAGCAGACGGCGCAAGGGGCGCAGACGCAAGAGACCGTCGAAGCGGTCAAGCAGACGACCGAGACGCTCGCCGCAGGCCAGCAGCAGCAAGTGGCCCAGGCCGAAAAGCTGCAGGCGACGACCGAACAGATCGCCGCCTCGATCGACACGATCGCCAAGGGGTTTGCCACCTTGGCCGCGCAAGGCGGCGCCATCGCCGAACCGAAACGGCCGGACGAATTCTACCACAATGCCCGTGTCTACGAGCTGTCGGGCGACATGCTCAACGCGCGGCGCTCCTACCTCGCCTTTGCCGGTTTCGATGTCGACGCCATCGACCCCTATACGCGCTTTGCCACGCTGCTGCGGGTCCAGGACGGCAAGGCGGGCGCCCGCGAAGTGTTCGGAGCACTGGCCGACAAGGGCAAGGCGCTGTCGATCAAGCTGGTGCATATCATGCAGTTCGACGACGCGCAGCGGCTCGACAAGCTCAGCGCCTTCATATCGGCCAATCCGGATTTCGCGCCGGCCTATTACCTCGAGGCGCAGGAGTTTTCGGAAGATCGCCTCGGCAGCCAGACGCTGGCCGACAAGCGCAGCGAAGCCCAGTCGCTGACCAAATTCGTCTCCTACGAAAAAGATGGCGGGCTGCTCAAATATTTCGTCGACCAGACCCAGCTTGCCGACTGGCTGGACCGCAGCCGCAGCCGGCTGGCGGCCCTTGGCGACGTCCTCGACCCCGCCCGCTTCGTGCCTTCGCTGACGCCGATGCGCTCCAACCAGGGCTGGTCGATGACCATTTCGCTGCCCGAGCCGGCAACCGCGATATCCTGGCGTCTTGGCGACACCGGCCCCTTCACCGACACCGGCCCGCTGGCGCTCAACGACCAGCGCACCGGCAAGCCGATGCCCAATCCGAGCTTTGAGCTGCCCGACAGCACGGCGGCGACCACCATCGCCATCAAATATCTCGACATCAGGGGGCGCGAGACCGGCCCGTTCGACATCCGCTTCGATCCGGATGCCGCCCTGCAGCAAGGCAACAAGCAGATCCTCGACCAGTTCTGGACGTCATGGATCGCCTTCGACGCCAGCGGCAATCATGGGCTGGTCTATTTCACGCAGATGCTGTCCTACCGCTGCGCCATCAAGGAGGTGCGTTACAGCCTGAATGGCGCCGTGCTCGACAAGGCGCTTGCCATGCCGCCCTGCAATGCCAAGGACCCCTACGCCATCCCCGATGATTTCCAGCCCTATTTCAAGGTTGCCGACAGCGTGAAATCGATGTCGGTGCAGGTGACCTATACCGACGGGACAAAATCGCCGGTGCGGGAATACAAGCGGCAGTAGGGCGGCACCTTTCGGCGTGTGGGAAGGCGGGCATAAATCTGATGCAAAATGCGCGCCCGCGCGCTTGCGCGGTGCGCCGAACCGGTTCTTCTTGGCACCCGTCAGATTCGGGTGAGAGCGCCATGGATACAGTTACGATCAAGGCCAAAGGCATTTCGGTTTCGCTCGGCCTCACGGTTGGCCACATCGCCGACATGAGCATCGAGAGCGGCGGGCGCCAATTGCGGCCACTGCACCGCGCGCCATGGGTCGACGCAAGCGAGACGCTGCCTCAAGACCTGCCGCAGGGCACCGTCCGGCTCTCCGGCGACTTTCTCTGCGCGCCTTTTTCGCGCAGCGATGTCGAGGAGGCGCCGCTGCATGGCTGGCCGGCCAACAGCGCCTGGGATGTGGTCGAAAGCGGCGCCACGGATGGCGGATGGCGCGCCGTCTTCCGGCTGCGCCACAAGGTGATGGGCGCCAGCGTCGACAAGATCTTCACGCTGCGCGACGACCATCCCTTCCTCTACCAGGAACACGTATTTTCCGGCGGCCATGGCGGGATCTCGGTCGCCCATCACCCGATGACGGCGATGAAAGGCGGCGGCAGGCTGGCTTTCTCGCCGAAGCGGTTTGCCGCCACGCCTGCCGATCCGCTGGAGCCGGATCCTGGACGTGGCCGCTTCATGCTGGCCTATCCCAGCCGGTCGTCCGACCTCGCGCATTTCCCCGCTGCCGGCGGCGGTACGCTGGATCTCACGGACTACCGCATGGAGGATCGGCGCGAGGATTTCCTCACCTTGGTCGAGGACGACCATCGCGGGCCTGGCTGGACCGCGCTTGCGCGTCAGGCCGAGGACGATCTGGTGCTGGTGCTGAAAAACCCGGCCGAACTGCCGGTCACCATGCTGTGGTTCAGCAATGGCGGGCGCGACTACGCGCCGTGGAGCGGCCGCCATCTCGGCGTGCTCGGCATCGAGGATGGGCGCACGGCGATTGGCCACGCCGCCTCGCTCGGCGACAACTGGCTGAAGCGCGAAGGCGTGGCGACGGCATTCGCGCTCGGCGAAGGCCGCCGCGTCTCGTTCCGCCATGTCATCGGTGCGTTGCCGCTGTCGGATGGCGAACCCCCACGAGAGATCACCACGGCGGATGGCCGCCTTCGGTTGGCCGGTTCCGCGGCATCGGAGGTCCCGTTCGACAGTGATTTCCTGCGCATCGGCCAGCCAGCGGCGACATAGTGCAACCCAGCCAACGGCAGGGTTTGAAATTTCCGCCAACTGCCGACAAGATGCGCCTGAAATCGTGCGGAAGGAGCCAAAATGTCTGAAATCGCCCACCTCGCCGCCACCATCTTCAAGCGCGCCGGCAAGGCCAAGCGCTTCATCGTCGCCATTGCCGGGCCGCCGGGCGCCGGCAAGTCGACACTATCGGCGGGCCTGCACGACCTTTTGCCGGAAGGCGCGGTGGAAGTCGTGCCCATGGACGGCTTCCACTTTGACGACATCGTGCTCGAGCGGCGCGGCCTGCGCGCGCGAAAGGGTGCGCCGGACACGTTCGACTTCGGCGGCTTCGAGACGCTTCTGAAACGCATCCGCGCCGGCGAGCCCGACATTGCCATTCCGGTCTTCGACCGCAGCATGGAATTGTCGCGCGCCGCCGCGGCGATCGTCGATGCCGAGACCAAATTCATCCTGGTCGAAGGCAATTACCTGCTGCTCGACGAGGAGCCGTGGTCGCGCCTTGCGCCACTGTTCGATTTCTCGATCTTCGTCGACGTACCGCGCAATGAACTCGAACGCCGCCTGATGGAACGTTGGCACGAGCATGGCCGTTCCGAAGCCGATGCGCGCGCCTGGATCGCCTCCAACGACATGCCCAACATCGAACGCGTGCTGGCACGACGCCGGGCGGCCGACCTGGTCATTGGTCAACCCGGGTTCGATTAACCCGGGTCAATCTGGATTAACCTGTTTAATTTTCAGTATTTTTCGACGGGAACCTTAAGACTTACAAGGCGTTATCCCGGTCAGGCAATCATGCCAGAAGAGGGATTCCGTCCGATGGCAACCAAGGCAAAAAAGCCCGTCAGGGGCAAGTCAGCCCAACCGAAAGCGACGCAATCGAAGGCCGGGGCTGGTCCAGCGGTCGCCCAGCGCTCAAAGGATGCCAAGCCGGCCTTCGGCAAGGCATCGCCCAAGAAAGTCGTGCCAGGCAGCGCGTCGAAGGTGACCGCGCCCAAAGCGGCAGCGAAGACCGCCCAGGCGAAGAAACCGGCCGCGGCCGGCGGCTCGAAGGTTCGCACGGCAGCCAACGTCGCGGCCGGAGCGGTCGTGGCCACGGCGCGGAGTGTCGCGTCTCTCGCCGCATCCGTCGTCGGCAAGGGCGGGTCCAAGGCGAAAGCAAAGTAGCGACGCGCTTCCCGGCGGGGGCAGATTCAGCTTCGCGCCGGGATGGTCAGGCCCTTCTGTACCGCCGGCCGCGCCAGGCCGCGCTCCAGCCACGCTGCCAGATTGGCAAAATCGTCGAAGCCGACCAGGTCGCGCGCCTCGTAGAAGCCAATCAGGTTGCGCACCCAGCCGAGCAGCGAGATGTCGGCGATGGTGTAGTCATTGTCCATGATCCACTTGCGGCCCTTCAGCCTGACGTCGAGAACGCCGAGCAGGCGGCGCGATTCGTCGCGGTAACGCTCCAGCGGCCGCTTGTCGGCGATCTCGCGGCCGGCGAATTTGTGGAAGAAACCGACCTGGCCGAACATCGGCCCGATCGCCGCCATCTGGAAGAAGACCCACTGGATCGTCTCGTAGCGCCGCGCCGCGTCAACGGGCATGAGCAGGCCGGTCTTCTCCGCCAGGTAGAGCAGGATGGCGCCGGATTCGAAAAGGCCGATCGGCGCGCTGTCCGGGCCGTCGGGATCGATGATCGCCGGGATCTTGCCATTGGGGTTGAGCGACAGGAATTCCGGCGTCCAGCTCTCGTTCTTGCCGATGTTGATCAGATGCGGCTCATAGGGCAGGCCGAGTTCCTCCAGCGCGATCGATATCTTCACTCCGTTCGGCGTCGTTGCCGAATAGAGCTGGATCTGGTCGGGATGCTTGGCAGGCCAACGGGTTGCGATCGGAAAGGCGGACAGGTCGGCCATCGAGAACTCCTGAGCGGGGGGATTCGCACCAAGCGGCGCGGTGTTGGCGGGTCGGCCAAGAATTAGGGCTGCGGTCGGGCCGGATCAATATGGCGGCGACGCTTTCACCGTGCATGGATAGTCAATCGATCGGATCGCCCGGGCGGATAGTAGCCGCCCGAACAGGTGGTGACCGCCCGGTACTAGATGGCCTTGAAGGCCAGCACCGCATTGGTGCCGCCGAAGGCAAAGCCATTGCTGATGGCGGCGCGCACCTTGCGCTCGCGCGCGACATTCGGCGTCACGTCGAGATCGCAGTCGGGATCGGCCTCGCGGTAATTCGCCGTTGGCGGCACGACGCCTTCGCGGATCGCCATGACGCAGGCGATCATCTCCAGCCCGCCCGAGGCGCCGAGGCAATGCGCGTGCATCGACTTGGTCGACGAGACGGAGAGCGCGCGGGCATGGTCGCCGAAGACGCGCTTGATCGCGAGGGTTTCGATCTGGTCGTTGGCCTTGGTGCCGGTGCCGTGCGCGTTGAGGTAGTCGACATCCTCGGGATTGAGGCCGGCATCGGCCAGGCAGAAGCGCATGGCGGCTTCCGGGCCCTCGACGGTCGGCGCGACGATATCGGAGGCGTCGGCCGAAAGGCCGGCGCCGGCGATCTCGGCCAAAATGGTGGCGCCGCGTGCCATCGCGTGGTCGTAGCTTTCCAGAACCGCCATGCCGGCGCCTTCGCCCAGCACTAGGCCCTGGCGGTCGGCCGAGAACGGCCTGCACGTGTCGGGCGACAGAACGCGCAGCGCCTCCCAGCCCTTCAGCACGCCCCACACCAGCGGCGCATCGGTGCCACCGGCCACCATGACGTCGGCGCGGCCGAGCCTGATCTGGTCGACCGCCGAGGCGATGGCATGATTGGCTGACGAACAGGCCGAAGTGACGCCGAACACCGGTCCGCGCAAACCCAGATGCATGCTGACCTGGCCGGCGGCCGCGCCCGGCATGACCCGGGGAACGGTGAAGATGCCGGCGCGATTCTTGCCCTCGATCAGGATGGCGCGATAGTTCTCCTCGACCGTCTCGAACCCGCAGACGCCGACACCGACAATGGTTCCCATCCGATAGGTATTGTCCGCATGCGGCACCAATCCGGACTGCCGCATGGCTTCCTTCGCCGCGATCACCGCCAGCAGGCTGAAGCGATCCATCGACACCAGTTGCTTGCGCTCGATGCCGTGATCCGGCAGTGCTTTGATCTCGCAGCCGGTCTTGACCTTCAGGTCGTGCAGGAAGGGATTGTCGATCGGGCCGATCGCCGATCGGCCGGCCCGCATCTCGGCCCAGATTGCCTGCGCGTCGGTGCCCAATCCGCACAGCCCGCCGATGCCGGTAATGACGACGCGCTTCAGCATTCGGTTAGGCTTTTTTCGCGATCAGCGCGCGAACGGCCTCGACCATGTCGCCGACATTCTTGAGATTGCTCCAGGCATCGACCGTGTTCATCTCGATTTCGATGCCATATTGCTCCTCGAGGTCGAAGATGATCTCGGTCAACTCCAGCGAATGGATGCCGAGCGCCGTCAATTCGGTAGTGGTGGTGATTTCCTCGCCGCCCGGCTCGGCATGGGCCTTGATCTTCTCGATGATGTCCGTTGCCAGCTGGTCAGCCATTCGGTTTCTTCCCCACTTGTCGTTTCCCGGCGCCAACTGAACAGCGCCTTCTTATCCTCGATATCAGGCCGCGATCTTCGCCTTATACCCCCGTCAAGCGTCGCCCGACCGTACCAAGGTGGTTCCCTCTATAGAAACGGAAACGCCATCAAGCAACAAGCTATATGTCGACAAAACCGCCACAGTGCTTAACCTGACGGCGTGGATACGATCGAAAATACGAAGTTATCAGGTCAACTGGCCCAGCGCGCGGCGGGCAAGGCGCAGCTTGGTTGCGCCAGCGTCGACGGCCGCACGCGGCTGCGGCGCCTCTATCAGGACGGCTCGGCCAAGATAAGGCTGCCGGCCGTTTCGGCCGGTCCGCTGGAGGCCGTCCTGATCAACACCGCCGGCGGGCTGACCGGCGGCGATCGCCTCGGTTGGGACGTGGATGTCGGCGCGGATGCCAGCGCCGCGATAACAACCCAGGCCTGCGAAAAAGTCTATCGCGCCGCATCGGACCATGCCGAAGTGCGGGTCAAGCTGACCGTCGGCGAGAACGGCAGCATCGCCTGGCTGCCGCAGGAAACCATCGTCTTCGACCGCGCCGCCTTTGCCCGCACGCTCGATGTCGAGCTTGCGGCCGGAGCCGAGGCGCTGGTGCTGGAAGCGGCCGTCTTCGGCCGCCTGGCCATGGGCGAACGTGCCGCGCAGGGCACTTTTCGCGATCGCTGGCGTATCCGGAGGCAAGGAGCCCTCATTCATGCCGAGGATTTCCGCATCGGACCTGCCATTGCCGACACACTGGCCCGTACGGCGATATCCGGTGGCGCGATCGCCGTGGCAACGCTGCTGCTGGTGTCGCCGCGAGCCGAGGCTCTGCTCGATCCGGTCCGGGAGATCATTGGCGACCGAGGTGGCGCCAGTGTCTGGACCGTGAAGACATCTGGCAAGCTTCTTGCGAGGCTCTACGCCGAGGACGGCTACCAGCTGCGCCAACGGCTGGTCCCGCTCGTCGGATTGCTCAACGGAAGGGCGGGGTTGCCCAAATTATGGTCACTGTGACTGTGTCCGCATCATTTCAGGAAGACGCATGAACCTGACGCCAAGGGAAAAGGACAAGCTGCTGATCGCCATGGCGGCGATCGTGGCGCGCAAGCGGCTGGAGCGCGGCGTCAAGCTCAACCATCCGGAAGCCATCGCGCTGATCACCGATTTCGTCGTCGAGGGCGCCCGCGATGGCCGCCCGGTGGCCGAACTGATGGAGGCCGGCGCCCATGTCGTCAGCCGCGCGCAGGTGATGCAAGGCATCGCCGAGATGATCCATGACGTGCAGGTGGAAGCGACCTTTCCCGATGGCACCAAGCTGGTGACCGTGCACGAACCGATCAGGTGAGGAGGCCGACATGCTTGAGCTGCGCCCGAACTGCGAATGCTGCGACAAGGACCTGCCACCGGAAGCCCGGGATGCGCGGATCTGCACCTTCGAGTGCACCTTCTGCGCCGGCTGTGTCGAAAACGTGCTTGGCGGCGTCTGCCCGAACTGCGGCGGCGATTTTACAGCCCGGCCGATCCGTCCCGCCGCGATGCTGAAGAAATATCCGGCTTCGACCAAACGCGTGCTCAAGGCCGAGGGCTGCGGTCCCCGCAGGGCCGCCTGACACCGCAAACGAAAGGCAAGTAAATGATCCCTGTCAAACGCCTGTGCCTCTCGGCGATCCTGCTCGTGGCGGCAGCCATGCCTGCCTACGCCCATGTCGGCATCGGCCCGACGTCCTCCCTCATGGCCGGCTTCACGCATCCATTGTCGGGCCTCGACCACATGACGGTGATGCTCGCTGTCGGCCTGTGGGCGGCCCTCAAGGGCGGCAAGGCGATCTGGGCCTGGCCGGCGGCGTTCGTCGGCATCATGCTGGCCGGCGCGGCCCTTGGCATGGCCCATCTGCCGTTGCCGTTCGTTGAGCCGGGCATACTGGCCTCGGTCGTGGCGCTCGGGCTGCTGGTCGCGCTGGCGGTCGATCTCCCCGTTTCGGCCGGTGTCGCTATCATCGGCCTGTTTGCGCTGTTTCACGGCCACGCCCATGGCACGGAAGTGCCGGAAAATGCCGGCGGGCTCGAATATATGGCCGGCTTTGCCATCGCCACCGTGCTGCTCCATGCCATAGGCATCGCCGCCGGGCTCGGCCGCGGCATGAGATTTCGTGGTGTGGCCCGCATCGTGGGTGCCGCCTGCGCGGCGATCGGCGTCGGCCTCGTTTTCGGCGTCGTGTGAGGTCCGATGATCCCCGGCGAAATCATCCCTGCCCAAGGCGACATCGAACTCAACAAGGGTCTGCCGACCGTCACCCTGAAAGTGGCCAACAGCGGCGACCGGCCGGTTCAGGTCGGCAGCCATTACCATTTCTTCGAAACCAATGAGGCGCTGACATTCGACCGCGAGAGCGCGCGCGGCATGCGCCTCGACATCGCCGCCGGCACCGCCACGCGCTTCGAGCCGGGGCAGGAACGCGACGTCACGCTGGTGCCGCTTGGCGGCAAGCGCGAGGTCTATGGATTCCAGCAGAAGGTGATGGGTAAGCTGTGAGGACGTCTCATGCGTGGCGCGCAAGGCCGGCGAGCGGCTTCAGGGCAGGCATGAACGCACGCGCTGCGCGTCACTCAGTCCGATGGCTTGGCGGCCGCGTAGATGACGATCTTTCCGGGATCGTCGAACTCCACGGCGAGAACGTCTTGCGCAAGCACGCGCCGCGACTCGATGGCGTTGAAGAGCAGGGCGTTGGCCTCGATCTCCTTGCGCAGCTCGGTAACATCGTCCTGATGCTGCCGGACCTTGTTCTCGATGACCGGCGGCGGGCCGCCTTCGCTGCGCGCCGCATCGGTCAGGAACACGATATCGACCTTGTCGAGCTTGGACGTCTTGCGCACCGTACTGATGTTTTCCCGCGTGCGGTCGATCGCCGAATTGACCTTTCCAATCTCGGCGGTCGTCTTGGCCTCTTCCTGGTTGACTTGCGAGCCGACGATGCGGTCGACGGTTTCCGGGCTCTGAAGGCCCTGCGCGTTCAGCGCGGCCTGGGGGAGGCCCACTGCCAGAAACGCAGCCGCTGCAATGGCATGCAGCCAACGGATATCGGGCAAGGTGGTATCGGTCATCGTTCACTTCCGCGGTTTGTTCCAACGCTCAGGAAACAAAACGACGCCAACCCTGCCACGGTTCCCTCTCCGATTCGGTGGGCGGACCGGATACCGGCCCGCCGCGCCGGGCCTTTAACTCGCCTTTTTGGTGATCAGGGTCAGCGCGCCGTTTGGCTCCATGCTGGCCGCGACCACCTGGGCCGAGGTCATTCCCTTGGCCTGGAGGGCGGACTTCACCTTGGGCGTGGCATCGATCGAGCTGCGCAGCTTCTGCAGGCCGGCATCGCCACGCTGGGTGATCACCTGGTTGACCTGCGTCTGGGTGTCCTTCGGCAACTCGCTGATGTCGACGATGTTGACGCTCTGAATCGCCGGCGCGGCCTGCTGGCCGCCGGGGGCGGCTGGGGCCGGCGCGGTCGGAGCGGGCTGTTGAGCAGGCTGCTGCTGGGCACTGGCGGCACCCGCCAGCATCAGGCTGGCGGCGGTTGCAAGAACTATCGTTTTGCGCATGGATTTTCCTTCCATCGGTTTGGCAAACGGTCGTTTTGGGGTGGCCTGCCAACCTCAACCGCCAAATGGGATCAGAAGGTGTCGCCCAGCGGGTCATTGCGTGACCATTGGGTGGCGGCAATGTGTAGCCGGGTTTCGACCATATCGCATTTCGGGAGCAATCGCTGATGGCCAGACTGAGCCGTGCCGCCTACGCCCAGATGTATGGCCCAACGGTCGGCGACAGAGTGCGGCTTGCCGACACGGAGCTGATCATCGAGGTCGAGAAGGATTTCACCATCCATGGCGAAGAGGTGAAATTCGGCGGCGGTAAGGTCATTCGCGACGGCATGGGCCAGAGCCAGGTTTCCCGTGCCCAAGGAGCGGTCGACACCGTCATCACCAACGCGCTGGTGATCGATGCCAGCGCCGGCATCTTCAAGGCCGACATCGGCCTCAGGGACGGTCGCATCGCCGCAATAGGCAAGGCCGGCAATCCCGACACTCAAGGCGGCGTCACCATCATCATCGGACCCGGCACCGAGATCATCGCCGGGGAAGGCAAGATCCTCACCGCCGGCGGCTTCGACGCGCATATCCACTTCATCTGCCCGCAGCAGATCGAGGAAGCACTGATGTCGGGCATCACTACCATGCTCGGCGGCGGCACCGGCCCGGCGCATGGCACGCTGGCCACCACCTGCACGCCCGGGCCATGGCACATGGCGCGCATGATCCAGTCCTTCGACGCCTTTCCGATGAATATCGGCCTGTCGGGCAAGGGCAACGCCTCTCTGCCGGCAGCGCTTGAGGAGATGGTGCTGGGCGGCGCCTGCTCGCTCAAGCTGCATGAGGACTGGGGCACGACGCCGGCGGCGATCGATTGCTGCCTGTCGGTCGCCGACGACCACGACGTGCAGGTCATGATCCACACCGATACGCTGAACGAATCCGGCTTTGTCGAGAACACTGTGGCGGCGATCAAGGGCCGCACCATCCATGCCTTCCACACCGAGGGCGCCGGTGGCGGCCACGCACCCGACATCATCAAGGTCTGCGGCCTACCCAACGTCATCCCGTCCTCGACCAATCCGACGCGGCCCTACACGGTCAACACCCTGGCCGAGCATCTCGACATGCTGATGGTCTGCCATCATCTGTCGCCATCGATTCCCGAGGACATCGCTTTTGCCGAAAGCCGCATCCGCAAGGAGACCATCGCTGCCGAGGACATACTGCACGACATCGGCGCCTTCTCGATCATCTCGTCGGACAGCCAGGCCATGGGCCGCGTCGGCGAGGTGGCGATCCGCACCTGGCAGACCGCCGACAAGATGAAGCGCCAGCGCGGGTCATTGCCGCAGGAGACCGGCGACAACGACAATTTCCGCGTCCGCCGCTACATCGCCAAATACACGATCAATCCTGCCATCGCCCATGGCCTGTCCAAGGACATCGGCTCGATCGCGGTCGGCAAACGCGCCGATCTGGTGCTATGGAACCCGGCCTTCTTCGGCGTCAAGCCGGACATGGTGCTGATCGGCGGCATGATCGCCGCCGCCCCGATGGGCGACCCCAACGCCTCGATCCCGACGCCGCAGCCAATGCACTACCGGCCGATGTTCGGCGCCTATGGCAAAGCCCGGACCAATTCGTCCGTGACCTTCGTTTCGAAAGCCGCGCTCGAGTCGGGGCTGCATGGCCGGCTCGGCGTCGACAAGCAGTTCGTCGCCGTGGAAAACACGCGCGGTGGTATCGGCAAGCATTCCATGGTGCTCAACGATGCCACACCGCATGTCGAGGTCGATCCCGAAACCTACGAGGTGCGCGCCGACGGCGAGCTGTTGACCTGCGAGCCGGCAACCGTGCTGCCGATGGCGCAGCGGTATTTTCTGTTTTGACGCGAAATCGGCGACCGCCTCAAGTGGTGCAAAATCCATTGCAGGGGAGGATTCCACACCGCAATATGCGGCCTCGAAAAGCCGTATTGTGATTAGGCATGGCCACCGAAATAGCCTCTCCCCACGACATCTTCCCGCATATTCGCATCGTCATGGGCATGGTGATCGGGCTCGGCGTCACTCGCCTTCTGTCGGGGCTGGCTCGCATCGTCCAGCATCCCGGCCAGTACCGGCTCTATCCCGTGCACCTCGCCTGGGTCGCCTCGGTGCTTCTGATGATGGTGCATTTCTGGTGGTGGGAGTTCGGCCTTTACGCCATCGAAACCTGGACCTTCGGCAAGTACCTGTTCATCATCTTCTACGCCATCACGCTGTTCCTGCTGTGCGCGCTGCTGTTTCCGGATTCGATGCTCGATTACACCAGCTACGAGGACTATTTTTACTCGCGCCGCGCCTGGTTCTTCGGCCTTCTGGCGGCGACTTATCTGCTCGATGTGATCGACACCCTGCTGAAAGGGCCGGAGCATTTCGCCCGCTTCGGCAACGAATATCTGTTCCGAACGCCGATCTTCGTCGCGCTCTGCATCGCCGCGATCCTGGTCCGCGACCGCCGCTTCCACATCGCCTTCGTCACGGCGGCGCTGATCTACCAGATATCGTTCATCCTGCGGCTCTTCGACACGATCGTATGACGCCAGCCGATGATCTAGAGTTTCGGGGAAAGGCAGGTTCAGCGATGTACAAGGCCATTGGATCGCGTGGGTCCCGGGTCAGCCGCGTCCTCTGGATGCTCGAGGAACTCGGGCAGCCCTATGAATTCGTCGAGGTCAAGCTCCGCTCGCCGGAAGCCTATGCGCTCAATCCGTCGGGCAAGGTGCCGATCCTCATCGACGGTGAGCTGATCGTGACGGATTCGGCGGCGATCTGCGTCTATCTCGCCGACAAGCACGCCGATAAAGGCATGGGTGCCAATCCGGGCCTTGCGGGCCGTGCCGAGATGGATTCCTGGATGCATTTTGCCCAGAGCGAATTCGAGGCGCCGCTGTGGAACAAATTGCGCCATCGCTTCCTCTTACCCAGGGAAGTGCGGGTCGAGGTCGGCCCCGCGGCGGCCTATGATTTCGCTACGGAGCTCAAGGCACTGGATCGCCGGCTCGGCGACAAACCGTTCGCACTCGGCGACCGGTTTTCCGCCGTCGACGTGCTGCTCGGCGATATGGGCGGCTGGGCCCGAGCCGGCCGCTTCCCGATCGAATCCGACCGCGTCAACGCCTATTTCGACCGCGTGCTGGGCCGCCCAGCCCGCGCCCGTGCCCAAGCCAATGCATCGGCCCGAAAATCGGAATCGGTTTTCGGAAAGCACGATGCATAGATTCAAACATGTTAGAGCGTCCTTTGCGCGTCCAAGGGGACGCGCGGCGCTCTAATGGCGGAGCCATGAAATGAAGCTCAACCTCAACACCGACTTCACCAAATTTCCGCGCGCCGTCTCGGTGCTGCCTGCCGGCACGGCCGCGGCCACCGTGCCTTCCGGCCGTGCGGTCCTCGCCCATGACGAGCGGCATCTGCGCCGCCGCGCCATCGAACTTGCCGACGGCGGCAAGGTGCTGGTCGACCTGCCCGAGCCCGTTGCCCTGAACGACGGCGACCGGCTGGTGCTGGAGGACGGCGGTCATATCGAGATTATCGCGGCGCCCGAAGAGGTCTATGACATCCGCGCCCGCGACGCCGTGCATCTGACCGAACTCGCCTGGCATATCGGCAACCGCCACCTCGCCGCCGGCATCGAGGCGCACCGTATCCTCATCCTGCGCGACCATGTCATCAAGGCGATGCTGGAGGGGCTCGGCGCCACGGTGCGCGACGTCTCGGAGCCGTTCAAGCCGGTGCGCGGCGCCTATTCCGGCGGGCATGGCCATGCCCACGCCGAGGCGCACAGCCATGGCCACGGCGAATCCCATTCGCACAGCCATGCATCACGATCATCATCATGACTGACCAGCCCTCCGGCATCGCCCTGCTGCGGCTGATGGCATGGCTGTCGCCGGCCTTTCCGGTCGGCGGCTTTGCCTACAGCCATGGTCTGGAGCGCGCGGTGCATGACGGGTTGGTGGCCGATGCCGCCGGCCTTGCCAGCTGGCTGGAGACACTGGTCGAGATGGGCTCCGGCTGGAACGATGCCGTGCTGTTCGCCGAGAGCTGGCGCCGCGCCCGCGAAGGCGGCGATCCGGCCGAGGTCGCCGCGCTGGCCGAGGCACTGGCCGGCTCGCGCGAACGCCACGCCGAGGCCATGCTGCAAGGTGCGGCCTTCCTTAAAGCGGCCGGCGCCTGGCCCAATTCCGTGCTGGAGCGCTTGCCGGCCGAATGCGCCTATTGCGTCGCTGTCGGCGCCGTCGCCGGGGGCAATGGCATTGCGCTGCAGGACGCGCTGTCCGCCTTCCTGCAAGCCTTCTTTTCCAACCTCGTCCAGGCCGCGATCCGGCTCGGCGTCATCGGTCAGAACGAAGCCACCGCGCTGCTTGCCGGCTTCGAGCCGCTGGCGCTCTCGACGGCGGCGCGCGCGTCCCGCTCGACATCGGACGATCTCGGCGGCTGCGCCTTCGTCTCCGACGTCATGGCGATGAAGCACGAAACCCAGTATTCGCGATTGTTCCGCTCATGATCCTACTCGCCTTCGTCCTCTCATTCGTCCTGCTGCTGATCACGGCACTGCATGTCTATTGGGGCATCGGCGGCATCTGGCCGGGCAGGGATGCCGCGTCCTGCGCCCATGCCGTCGTCGGTTTTCGCGGCGTCGACGAAATGCCGACACCGATCGCCAGTTTCGCCGTTGCCGCCTGCCTTGGCCTGGCGACGCTCTGGCCGCTGGCGCTCATCGGGTTCTTCGCCTCGCCCTTTCCCAAGGAGGGCCTTGCCGCCACGTCGATGCTGATCGGTCTGGTGTTCCTGGGGCGTGGCATTGCCGGTTTCACGCCCTGGTGGCGCCGGCTGGCGCCGCAACAGCCTTTCGCGTGGCTCGATACCAGTCTCTATTCGCCGCTGTGCCTGCTGATCGGGCTCGGCTTCGCGGCTCTTGCCATTATGGAGTTTCCGATATGACACAAGCTAACGGTCCTCTTCGCATCGGCATTGGCGGCCCCGTCGGTTCCGGCAAGACGACGCTCACCGAAAAACTCTGCAAGGCGCTGCGCGACGAGTTTTCCATCGCCGTCGTCACCAACGACATCTACACCAGGGAAGACGCCATGATGCTGGTCCGGCTGCAGGCGCTGCCGGAGGACCGCATCGTCGGCGTCGAAACCGGCGGCTGCCCGCACACCGCCATCCGCGAGGACGCCTCGATCAATTTGCAGGCGATCGCCGAACTGAACCGCAAATTCCCCGATCTCGACATCATCTTCATCGAATCCGGCGGCGACAACCTGGCCGCCACCTTCTCGCCGGACCTTGCCGACCTGACGCTCTATGTCATCTCGGTCTGCCAGGGCGAGGAGATTCCGAGAAAGGGCGGCCCGGCGATCACCCGTTCCGATTTCCTCATCATCAACAAGAGCGACCTCGCGCCCTATGTGAACGTCAATCTCGATGTCATGGAGAGCGACGCCGGCCGCATGCGCGGCAAGCGGCCGTTCGGCTTCACCGATCTTTCACGCGGCAAGGGCCTGCGGGAGGTGATCGATTTTATCGTCGAGCACGGCGGACTGCGGACCATTGGCGCCGCAAGCACCGCGGCATAGCTGGCCGTCTGCACCAAGCGAAAGCGGTTGCGGGCACCAGCGGAGCGCGGCATTCTTGCCGAAACCGGAGGAATTTTAGCATGAGCATTGCCCGCCTGCAGAAGGAAAAGCTGACCAACCTGCCCTTCTACGAAGAGCGCGTCGATCTCGCCTGCGCCTTCCGCTGGACGGCGCGGCTCAACATGCACGAAGCGGTGGCCAACCATTTCTCGCTGGCCATCAACGACGACGGCACCAGGTTCCTGATGAACCCCAACCAGGTGCATTTCTCACGCGTCAAGGCGAGCGACCTGATCGAGATCGACGCCAACGACCCCGACACGCTTTCGGGGCCTAATGCACCCGACCCGACGGCATGGGGCTTGCACGGCGCCGTCCATCGCAACGTACCGCACGCGCGCTGCGTCATGCATGTCCATTCGATCCACGCCACCGTGCTGGCCTCGCTGGCCGACTCGACGCTGCCGCCGATCGACCAGAATTCGGCAATGTTCTTCAACCGCCATGTCGTTGACGCGCACTATGGCGGGCTGGCCTTCGAGGAAGAGGGCGAACGCTGCTCGCAGCTTCTCGCTGACCCCAAGGTCAAGGTGATGGTGATGGGCAACCATGGCGTGCTGGTCATCGGCGACACCGTCGCCGACGCCTTCAACCGCATGTTCTATTTCGAGCGCGCCGCCGAGACCTACATCAAGGCGCTGTGGACCGGTCGCCCGCTGCGCACGCTCTCCGACGCGATCGCCGAGAAGGCGGCGAGCGAGATGGACGACTATCCCGGCCAGGCCGAGCGTCACCTCGCCGAGTTGAAGGCGATCCTCGACGAGCAGGAGCCGGTGTACCGGAATTAAGCGATCATTTCGCAACGCCGGTAATTGGCGAAACCGTCAGCACCGCCACTTTCTCCCCGTCACTATACGGGGAGAAATGTCCGGCAGGACAATGAGGGGCGGCACCAAGGTCTCAGAAATCAGAACCTGCACGCCGACGTTTTGCCAAGTCAGCGCTGCCCCTCATCCGCCTGCCGGCACCTTCTCCCCGTATAGTGACGGGGGAGAAGGAGGCTACTCACAGCCCGAGCTGAGCCCGCAATTCCCCGGCGCTGTTGATGACGATGGCGCCGGGCGGTCCTTCCATCGGCTTTTCAGGCCAGAAGATGGTCTTCATTCCCGCCGCCAGCCCCGCCATGGCGCCCGGCCAGCTGTCGTCGACCGCGACGGCGTGCGCGGGATCGACGTCGGCCAGATAGGCGGCGCGCAAGAAAGGCTCGGCGTGCGGCTTGCCGTCGCGCACGTCGTTGCGGCTGATCGTCTTCATGCCGGGATAGGTGAGGCCGACCATGCGCAGATTGGCGTCGACGATCATCCGGTCCGAATTGGACACCACCGCCTGCTGCACGCCGAGCGCGTGCAGTTCGTGGAAGACCTCGATAGCGCCTGGGCGCGGCTTCAGCCCTTCGACCAGCGGCAGGTAATGCTCATATTTGTGAACGATCCACTCGTCGAAGGGCAGTCGCAGCCCGAACTCGTCGCGCATCATTTCGTAGACCGGCCAGGCGGCGACGCCCAGCACGCGCTCATGCAGATCGTCAGGCGGCGTCAGGCCGGCATTGCGCATCGCTGCAATGAGGGCTGCCTCATGCAGCGGTTCGCTGTCGACCAGCGTGCCGTCCATGTCCCAGAAAACCGCCTTCGGTGTCATGCAGCGCTCCTTTTTGCGATCCCTTAAAGGGTTTGCGGCGGGAGATAAACCTTTGGCGGCCATAGAACATGCCTTCAAAGCGAAACGGAACCGGCCGCGTTTTCTCCGACCGGGTATTGGCCGAGAAACCTCCGCTGTATCAGCGTAGGCATTTGCTCTTGAGATTGACAATTGCGCAGGCGGCCATTCCCTGCGAAACTGATACGGATCGCCTGATGATCGGCGGGTTTCGGGAGGCAGGACGTGAATAGCCGGCAGGATGGCGGCAGCAACAGGCTGGACGACGCGGCGCGCGCCGGCTGGCTCTATTATGTTGCCGGCAACACACAGGACCAGATCGCCGCCACGCTCGGCATATCGAGGCAGACGGCGCAGCGGCTGGTGTCGCTGGCGGTGTCGGAAGGCTTGATCAAGGTCCGCGTCGATCATCCGATCGCCAACTGCCTGGACCTTGCCGCGCGGCTGAAATCACGCTTCGCGCTCGACCTTGTCGAGGTGGTGCCGAGCGATCCCAACTCATCCTCCACCACCATCGGCATCGCCGAAGCGGCCGCCGCCGAGATCGAACGGCGGCTGCGGTCGCCGACACCGATCGTCATGGGCATCGGCACCGGACGCACGCTGAAGGCGGCGATCGAACAATTGCCGCCGATGGAATGCCCGCAGCATAAGGTGGTGTCCTTGACCGGCAACATCTCGCCGGACGGTTCGGCCGCCTTCTACAACGTCATCTTCACCATGGCCGACAGGGTCAAGGCGCGGTCCTTCCCGATGCCGCTGCCGGTCATCGCCTCCTCGCCGCAGGAGCGCGAAATGCTGCTCAACCAGCCGATGATCCAGCCGACGCTGGCGCTTGCCGCCGAGGCCGATGTCACCTTCATCGGCATTGGCGACCTCGGCCCGAAGGCGCCGCTCTACGAGGACGGCTTCATTTCCGAAAGCGAGCTGAAAGCCTTGCAGAAGGCGGGCGGCGTCGCCGAAATCGTCGGCTGGGTGTTCGATCGCGAGGGCCGCATGATCGAAGGCATCACCAATGACCGGGTGTCGTCGGCGGCGCTGCCGTCGCGCGAGAAGTCGCTGGTCATCGCGCTCGCCATGGGCGAGCGTAAGCTGCCGGGAATCCTGGCGGCCGTGAACCGGCGGCTGGTCAACGGGCTCATCACCGACGAGCGGACGGCGACCGCCCTGCTGGCCGGTATTTGACGGCTTCCTGATAAAGCCAGGAAGGCTATTGGTGCCGGCCGAAAGGGTCGTTGCCGTCGAGAAAACCGAGGTCGCGCTGCAGATGGGGCGACAGGTCCCTGATGTCGAGATGCGCCTTTTTTCGGGGCGCGAACCAGCCGAATCCGTCCACCAACCACGAAATCCAGCGATGATCGGGAGCGGGAGTGCATTTTTGCTGCGTCATGGTCATGATCGTCAACCTTCGCTATCCTGAACCCGAATGACGGGTTGAGGATGAATGTCGGCCTTGCCGGCCGCCTTTGCCAATCGAACGTCGATAACGACCCATAAGGAGGCTTTATGCCTGACCTCAGCGCGCCGCAGGTTTCGCAACTGCCGCCATTGCAGGCGATCCGGGTGTTCGAGGCGGTGGCGCGGCATCTTTCTTTCACCAAGGCCGCCGGGGAACTCGCCATGACGCAAGCCGCGGTCAGCTACCAGATCAAGGTGCTGGAGGAGCGCGTCGGCGCGCCGCTGTTCCTGCGCCGGCCGCGACAGATCGAACTGACCGAAGCGGGCCAGCGCCTAGCGCCGGCTGTCAGCGAGGCCTTTGCCATCCTCAGCCAGGCCTATGCCGCCGCGCGCGGCGGCGCGGACGGGCTGCTATGTGTCACCACGGTGCTGACCTTTGCCTCGAATTGGCTGGCGCATCATCTGGGCGCGTTCCAGATCGCGCATCCGTCGCTTGCCGTGCGGCTCGAGACGTCGAGCCGGCTGACGGATTTCTCCCGCGAGGACGTCGACCTCGCCATTCGTTCTGGCGGCGGCAAATGGCCCGGGCTGGAAGCCCACAAGCTGCTCGATGCCGATTTCACGCCGATGCTGAGCCCGAAGCTCGCGGCGAGCATCGGCGGCATCAACGAACCGGCCGATCTGCTCAAGCTGCCGATCCTCGATCCCAGCGATATCTGGTGGACGCAATGGTTCGAGGCCGCCGGCGTGCACAGCCACGACCTTGCCAGGCGGCCCGGCAGCAGCATGGGCGCGCAAGCCTATGAAGCCAACGCGGCCATATCGGGCCATGGCGTGGCCATCCTGACCCGGGCCCTGTTCAAGGCCGAACTCGCCGACGGCCGCCTGATCCAGCCGTTCGACCTGGTCGGCGACGACGGCCACGCCTACTGGTTGGTCTATCCGGAAGCCCGCCGCAACGTGCCCAAGATCCGCGCCTTCCGCGATTGGCTGCTGGCCGAGATCGCCTGCTGACCGGTTCGTCGCGCCCGCTTCGATCCTGGACCCCTTCCTGTCCCGTTGCCTGATATCCGGCACGCGCGCGGCTCGTCGTCTCCAACTTCCATCCGTCGGCGGTCCATCGGCAAGCCCGGTGCTGCGCTGCAGCATCGAATCCGGCTTGACATAATTCACACTTAGTGAGTAATTGCTCACAGCCAAGGCAAATGCTCATCTTGGTCCATGGGAGGAATTTGATGAAACTTCGTACGCTCATCCTGGGCTTGTGCTCGGCCAGCGCGCTGGCTTTCGCCGCACATGCCGAATCCATCACCATCGCCACCGTCAACAATGGCGATATGGTCCGCATGCAGAAGCTGACCGACGACTTCACCAAGGCCAACCCCGACATCCAGCTCAACTGGGTCACGCTCGAAGAGAACGTGCTGCGCGAGCGTGTCACCACCGACATCGCCACCAAGGGCGGCCAGTATGACGTGATGACCATCGGCACCTACGAGGTTCCGATCTGGGCCAAGCAGAGCTGGCTGCTGCCGCTCGACAAGCTCGGCGACGACTACGACGCCAAGGACATCATCCCGGCCATCGCCGGCGGCCTCTCGGTCGACGGCAAGCTCTATGCCGCGCCGTTCTACGGCGAAAGCTCCTTCGTCATGTACCGCAAGGACCTGATGGAGAAGGCTGGGCTGAAGATGCCCGATGCGCCGACCTGGGACTTCATCAAACAGGCCGCCGACAAGATGACCGACCGCGCCAATGGCGTGAACGGCGTCTGCCTGCGCGGCAAGGCCGGCTGGGGCGAGAACATGGCCTTCCTGACCGCCATGTCGAACTCGTTCGGCGCCCGCTGGTTCGACGAGAACTGGAAGCCGCAGTTCGACCAGCCCGAGTGGAAGAAGACGCTGCAGTTCTATGTCGACCTGATGAAGGCCGACGGCCCCGAAGGCGCGTCCTCCAACGGCTTCAACGAAAACCTGGCGCTCTTCCAGCAGGGCAAGTGCGGCATGTGGATCGACGCCACAGTCGCGGCTTCCTTCGTCTCCGACCCGAAGAACTCGACCGTCGCCGACAAGGTCGGTTACGCCTTGGCGCCTGACAACGGCCTTGGCAAGCGCGGCAACTGGCTATGGGCGTGGTCGCTGGCGATCCCCGCCGGCACGCAGAAGGCCGACGCTGCCGAGAAGTTCGTCTCCTGGGCGACCAGCAAGCACTATGCGGAGCTCGTCGCGTCGAAGGAAGGCTGGGCCAACGTACCTCCGGGCACGCGCTCCTCGCTTTATGCGAACGCCGAGTACCAGAAGGCGGCTCCGTTCGCCAAGATGACACTGGACTCCATCAACGCCGCCGACCCGACGCATCCGACCGTCAAGCCGGTGCCCTATGTCGGCGTGCAGTTCGTCGCCATCCCTGAATTCCAGGGCCTTGGCACAACCGTCGGCCAGCTCTTCTCGGCGGCACTTGCCGGTCAGTCGAGCGTCGACGATGCGTTGAAGCAGGCCCAGGACGCCGCGACCGCGGCGATGACCGAGGGCGGTTATATCAAGTAAGGCTCCTCCCGGTGCCGAATGCCGGTCACCTCCTCGACCGGCAACGGCCGCCCGAAACCCAGTTCGGGCGGCCGCCTTTCCAACGCCTGTGAAAATTCAGTCTGATCCTTGAAGGGTGACCGTCATGGCTACTCAGCAGACCCGTTCGCTTGCCCGATTCATGATGGCGCCATCCGTGGTGCTGCTGCTGGTCTGGATGGTTGTTCCGCTCGCTCTCACGCTGTGGTTCTCCTTCCAGCAGTACAACCCGCTCAATCCGGTTCGCGATGGCTTCGTCGGCCTCTCGAACTACGCGCTGTTCTATTCCAACCCGGCTTTCCTGCAGTCGATCCTCAACACGCTGGTCCTGGTGGTCAGCGTGCTGCTGATCACGGTGATCGGCGGCATCCTGCTGGCACTGCTCATCGATCAGCCGATGTGGGGCCAAGGGATCGTGCGCATCCTCGTCATCTCGCCGTTCTTCGTCATGCCGCCGGTCGCCGCTCTGGTGTGGAAGAACATGATCATGCACCCGCAATATGGCGTCTTCGCCGACATAGCGCGCTTCTTCGGGGCGCAACCGATCGACTGGTTCGGGCAGCATCCTATGACGGCGATCATCATCATCGTCGCCTGGCAATGGCTGCCTTTCGCGACATTGATCCTGCTGACCGCGCTGCAATCGCTCGACGGCGAGCAGAAGGAAGCCGCCGAGATGGACGGCGCCGGCTTCATCAGCCGCTTCATCTATCTGACGCTGCCGCACATGTCGCGAGCGATCACCGTGGTCATCCTGATCCAGACGATCTTCCTGCTCTCCGTCTATGCCGAGATCCTGGTCACCACCAATGGCGGCCCCGGCTATGCCTCCACCAACCTGCCCTTCCTCGTCTACCAGAAGGCGCTGCTGGAGTTCAAAATCGGCCAGGCATCCGCGGGCGGTGTGATCGCCGTCATTCTCGCCAACATCGTCGCCTTCTTCGCCATGCGCGCCGTCGGCAAGAACCTGGACAAGTAAGGGAGGACAAGATGGCACGCGCAGTCACCACCCAGCACAAGACCATCGCGACGGCAGCCGCCTGGATCGTCGCCCTGCTGATCTTCTTTCCGATCCTGTACACGATCATCACCTCGTTCAAGTCGGAACAGGAGGCGATCCAGGGCTTCAACCTGATCCCGTCGGGAACCTTCGAAAGCTATTCCGAGGTCCAAGCGCAGAGCGGCTATTTCAAGTTCTTCTTCAACTCGGTGCTGCTCTCGGTCGGCTCGACCGTCCTGGCCCTGCTCGTCGCCATTCCGGCGGCATGGTCGATGGCCTTCTCGCCGACCAAGCGGACCAAGGACATCCTGATGTGGATGCTGTCCACCAAGATGATGCCGGCGGTCGCGGTGCTGTTTCCGATCTACCTGATCTTCCGCGACACCGGTCTGCTCGACAGCCGCATCGGCCTGATGGTCATGCTGATGCTGATCAACCTGCCGATCGTGATCTGGATGCTCTACACCTATTTCCGCGAGATCCCCGGCGAGATCCTGGAAGCGGCCCGCATGGACGGCGCCTCGCTGTGGAACGAGATCATCTATGTGCTGACGCCGATGGCGGTGCCGGGCATCGCCTCGACGATGCTGCTCAACATCATCCTGGCCTGGAACGAGGCATTCTGGACGATCCGGCTGACGACCACGGAAGCAGCACCGCTTACCGCCTTCATCAGCTCCTTCTCCAGCCCGCAAGGCCTATTCTGGGCCAAGCTTTCGGCGGCCTCGACGCTGGCCATCGCACCGATCCTGATCATGGGCTGGTTCAGCCAGAAGCAGCTGGTACGAGGCCTGACCTTTGGTGCGGTGAAGTAACGGAAATTGCCTGAAGCAATCGGCGAAAAATAGCTCTCGGGGAGGAAACCATGGGAAACATCACGCTCAAGAACGTCTCCAAATCCTTTGGATCGACGTCCATCATCCCCGGTCTCGACCTGGTGATCGAGAATGGTGAGTTCGTCGTCTTCGTCGGCCCGTCGGGCTGCGGCAAGTCGACATTGCTGAGGCTGATCGCCGGCCTGGAAGACACCAGCGGCGGCACCATCAACATCGATGGCCGTGACGTAACCGGCGAGGCGCCGGCCAAGCGCAAGCTCGCCATGGTGTTCCAATCCTATGCGCTCTACCCGCATATGACGGTTGCCAAGAACATCGCCTTCCCATTGAAGATGGCGGGCGAGGATCAGGCGACCATCGACAGGAAGGTGAAGGACGCGGCGCGCGTCTTGAACCTCACCAACTATCTCGAACGCCGTCCCGGCCAGCTCTCCGGCGGCCAGCGCCAGCGCGTCGCCATCGGCCGCGCCATCGTGCGCCAGCCCTCGGCCTTCCTGTTCGACGAGCCCTTGTCCAACCTCGACGCGGCACTGCGCGGCACAATGCGGCTCGAAATCAGCGAGCTGCACCATCAGCTCAAGACGACGATGATCTACGTCACCCACGACCAGGTCGAGGCCATGACCATGGCCGACAAGATCGTCGTGCTCAACGCCGGCAACATCGAGCAGGTCGGCTCGCCGATGGAGCTCTACAAGACGCCGCGCAACCTGTTCGTCGCCGGCTTCATCGGTTCGCCGAAGATGAACCTGATCGAGGGCGCACCGGCCGCCAAATATGGCGCCAAGACGATCGGCATCCGGCCTGAACATATGCAGATCTCGACCACGGCGGGCGACTGGAAGGCCGCCGTCGGCGTGGCCGAGCATCTGGGTTCCGACACGTTCCTGCACGTCCAGGCCGATGGTGTCGGGCCGCTGACGGTGCGCGCAGACGGCGAACTGGCGGTCCGCCATGGCGACACCATCTATCTCACGCCCGACCAAGCCAAGCTGCACCGCTTCGGCCCCGACGGCAAGGCGATGGCCCAGTGAGGATGGAGCGGTGAGGATGGAGCGGTGAGGCTGACAGGCAAATCGGCGCTGATCACGGGGTCGGCGCGCGGCATCGGCAGAGCCTTCGCCGAAGCCTATGTGCGCGAAGGCGCCACCGTGGCGATTGCCGATATCAACCTCGACGCAGCACGCAAGACCGCGGCTGAAATCGGTGACCACGCCTATGCGCTAAAGCTTGACGTCACCGATCAGGCATCCATCGATGCCGCGGTCAAGGCGGTGGAGAGCAGGACCGGCGGCCTCGATATCCTGATCAACAACGCCGCTCTGTTCGACCTGGCGCCGATCGTGGAGATCTCGAGGGCGAGCTACGAAAAGCTGTTTTCCGTCAATGTCGCCGGCACGCTGTTCATGTTGCAGGCAGCCGCCCGGTCGATGATCGCGCGGGGCAAGGGCGGCAGGATCATCAACATGGCGAGCCAGGCCGGGCGTCGCGGCGAACCGCTGGTCGCGGTCTATTGCGCCACCAAGGCCGCGGTCATCTCGCTGACGCAGTCAGCCGGACTCGACCTGATCAAACACCGCATCAATGTCAACGGCATCGCGCCCGGCGTCGTCGACAGCGACATGTGGGACGAGGTCGATGCCTTGTTCGCCAAATACGAGAACCGGCCGAAAGGCGAAAAGAAACGGCTGGTCGGCGAGGGCGTACCGTACGGCCGCATGGGCAAGCCGGAAGACCTCGCGGGCATGGCCGTGTTCCTCGCCAGCGACGAGGCCGAATACATCGTCGCCCAGACCTACAATGTCGATGGCGGCCAATGGATGAGTTGAGGGGGAAGGCGCTTCTCTCATTTCCTCCAGAGAAGTGCCGAGGGGCGGTGAGGGGCAGCATACTGGAACATCAGGTGCGGCCCCTCATCCTCGCCCTCCCGAAGGAGGCGAAACAGTCGGGCTGCAAATCGGCCAAAGGGTAAAGCAGATGACCGTGAAACTCTCTTCCTCGAGCCTCGCCACGCTTCCGTCCAAGGTCGCAGGTCCGAACTATGACCGGTCGGCGTTGAAAGCCGGCATCGTGCATTTCGGTGTCGGCAATTTCCACCGCTCGCATCAGGCCGTCTATCTCGACGACCTGTTCGGTCAGGGCATCGGCCATGATTGGGCGCTGGTCGGCGCCGGCGTGTTCGACGGCGAGAAGATCGGCCGCGGCAAGCTCGAAGAGCAGGACTGGCTGACCACCGTGGTCGAGCAGGACGAAGGCCACATGAGCGCCCGCGTCACCGGCGCGATGATCGATTTCCTGATGCCGGGCGATGCCGCCGCCATCATCGAGCGGCTGGCCGATCCGGCGATCAGGATCGTATCGCTGACCATCACTGAAGGCGGCTATTTCATCGATCCGGCCTCCGGAGTCTTCAATCCGACTCATCCTGATATTGTCGCCGACGCGCAGCCGGGCGCCACACCAAAGACCGTGTTCGGCATCATCCTGGCTGGCCTCCTGCGCCGCCGTCAGGACGGCATCGTGCCGTTCACCGTCATGTCCTGCGACAACATTCCCCATAACGGCCATGTCACGTCGGACGGTGTGATCGGCCTTGCCCGCCTGATCGACGAGGACCTGGCGAGCTGGGTCAGCGACCACGTCGCCTTCCCGAACGCCATGGTCGATCGGATCACGCCGGCGACCAGCGACCGCGAGCGCAAGATCCTCGCCGACGATTTCGGCCTCGAAGACAATTGGCCGGTGTTCTGCGAGCCATTCCGGCAATGGGTGCTGGAAGACCATTTCACCGATGGCCGCCCGCCGCTGGAAAAGGTCGGCGTGCAGTTCGTCAGGGAGGTCGCCCCTTACGAGCTCATGAAGATCCGCATCCTCAATGGCGGCCACGCCACCATTGCTTATCCGGCCGGGCTGATGGACATCCATTTCGTCCATGAGGCGATGCAGGAGCCGCTGGTGCGCGGCTTCCTCGACAAGCTCGAGCATGACGAGATCATCCCGACCGTGCCGCCCGTGCCGGACACGGTGCTGGAAGACTACTACCAGCTCATCGAGAAGCGCTTCTCCAATCCCAAGATCGGCGACACAGTGCGCCGGCTCTGCCTCGACGGCTCCAACCGCCAGCCGAAATTCATCATCCCGACCATCGCGGACCGGCTGAAGGCGGGCAAAGGCGTTACCGGACTGGCGCTGGAATCGGCGCTGTGGTGCCGCTACTGCTTCGGAACGACGGACAGCGGCGCCGTCATCGAACCCAACGACCCGAGCTGGGATCGGATGCAGGCAACGGCAAAGGCGGCAAAGGCCGCGCCTGCCGCCTGGCTTGCGATGGACGACATCTATGGCGATGTCGGCCGCGCCACCGCCTTCGTCGAGGCCTTCGCCCACGCGCTCAACGTGCTCTGGGCCAATGGCACGCGCGCCACGCTGACGCGCTACATCGCCGGCAAGCTCTGAGAGCCAGCCGGCACCATGACGCCTGAACTGGTCATCTTCGACTGCGACGGCGTGCTGGTCGACAGCGAGGCGCTCTCCGTCTCGGCGCTGCTCGGCATGATCGAACTTGCCGGCGGCAGCATCGGCGAAGACGCCGCCTACGAACATTTCCTCGGCAAGAGCATGAAGAGCGTGCGCGAGATCCTCGGCCGCGACTTCGGCCTGGAGATCACCGATCGGCATCTCACCGCCCTGCGCGTTGACCTCATGCGAAAGTTCCGCGAGGAGCTGAAGCCGATCGCCGGCGTCAGGGAGATGTTGCCGAAGCTCGGCCTGCCGTATTGCGTTGCCTCTTCCGGTACGCTGGAACGGATTCGTTACGCGCTCGACGTCACCGGTCTGCTCACGCTGATGGAGCCGCATCTGTTCAGCGCCGCCATGGTTGCCAGGGGAAAGCCGGCACCGGACCTTTTTCTCCACGCTGCCGCCAGCATGCGGGCGCGTCCGCGCAACTGCCTGGTCATCGAGGACAGCCCCGCCGGCGTCGCGGCAGCACGCGCGGCCGGCATGCACGTCTTCGCCTTCACCGGCGGCGCGCACGCCGGCAATCCGGGATTGAAAGCGCGGCTTGCTTCGACCGAACCGGACTTTATATTCGCTGACATGCTGCAATTGCCGGATCTGATTGCAGGCCTGGGAGCGAGAGTTAGAGCATCTTGACGAAACAGTTTGTCTGCGCGGTCGATGTCGGCACCGGGAGCGCTCGCGCGGGCATTCTCGACGCCAGTGGTTCCTTGCTCGGCCGTGCCGAGCGGCCGATCGCCATGAATCAGCCGAAGCCCGATCATGCCGAGCATGATTCACGCGACATCTGGTCCGCCGTCTGCACCGCCGTGCGTGCCGCGCGGGAAAAGGCAGGCGTCGCCGCCGAGCATATCGCCGGTATCTCCTTCGATGCCACCTGTTCGCTGGTCGTGCGTGACAGGCAAGGCGGCCAGCTCAGTGTTTCGACCACCGGTGACAAGCGCTGGGACACCATTGTCTGGCTCGACCATCGCGCCATCGCCGAGGCCGACGAATGCACCGCAAGCGGCCACGAGGTGCTGAATTATATCGGCGGCGTCATGTCGCCGGAGATGGCGACGCCGAAGCTGATGTGGCTGAAGCGTAATCTGCCCGGCACGTGGAAAGAAGCCGGCTATTTATTCGACCTGACTGATTACCTGACCTGGCAGGCGACCGGCTCGCTGGCGCGCTCGCAATGCACGCTGACCGCCAAATGGACCTACCTGGCGCACCAGGAAACCGCGTGGCAACGCGATTTCTTCGAACTCGTCGGCCTCGACGACCTTTTCGAGCACGGCAATCTGCCGGAGCGGGCCAGCCCGGTGGGTGCCTACATCGGCCCGCTGACGGCGCGGGCAGCGGCAGAACTCGGCCTGACCGAAAACTGCCGCGTCGGCGCAGGTGTCATCGACGCCTATGCCGGCGCGCTTGGCGTGCTTGGCGGCTTTGCCGGCGACGACCAGAATATCGGCCGCCATCTGGCGCTGATCGCCGGCACATCGAGCTGCGTCATGGCGATGTCGCCCGACCCACAGCCTTTCGCCGGCGTCTGGGGACCCTATTACGGCGCGGCGCTGCCGAAGCTGTGGCTGTCGGAAGGCGGCCAATCGGCGACCGGCGCCCTGCTCGACCACATCATCCGCTGGCATGGTGCCGGCGGCGAACCGAACGCGGCCATGCATGCCAGGATCGCCGCGCGCGTCGCCGAACTGCGCGCCGCCGAGGGCGAGAGCCTTGCCGGCCGGCTGCACGTGCTGCCGGATTTCCATGGCAACCGCTCGCCGCTCGCCGATCCGCACGCGGTCGGCGTCGTCAGCGGTCTGACGCTGGATTCGTCCTTCGACAGCCTGTGCAAGCTCTACTGGCGCACCGCCGTCGGCATTGCGCTCGGCGTGCGCCATGTGCTGGAGGCGCTGAACGAGAATGGCTACCTGATCGACACGCTGCATGTCACCGGCGGCCACACCAAGAACCCGCTCTTGATGGAGCTCTATGCCGACGCCACCGGCTGCACGGTGGTCGAACCGCTGGCCGACGAGGCGGTGCTGCTCGGCACCGGCATGGTCGCCGCGACCGCCGCCGGGCTGTTTCCCGACCTCAACGCCGCCTGCCTTGCCATGCAGCAGGGCGGCAAGAGGCGTGCTGCCAACCCGGCCGCCGGCGCCCGCTTCGATCGCGACTACCGGATCTTCCTGGAGATGCACCGGCAACGCCAGGCGCTTGACGCGATCCGGTAGGCTTTGCCTATTGCTTGCGCAGCGACGCGCCTGATGTCGCGTCGAACAAATGGATGCTTTCTTCCTCGAATGTGTAGCGGACAGGGGCATGCAGCACCGGGCATTCGCGTGCCGGTACCAGTGCGCTGATCTCCTTGCCGCCGGAGCCGAATGTCACCAGAGCGTCATTGCCGTGGAATTCGATGAGATCGGCGGTGCCTTGCAATATGCCGGCGGCGCCGTCACTGCCTGTCTTCAGGTCCGGGGGCCGGATGCCCAGCACGGCGCGATCGCCAGGCTGGAGATGAAAGCCCGCCCCGTCTAACGAAAGCACCGTTCCGGCGCCGGTCAGCGTCCAGCCGTTCGCCGCCCTGCCGACCGTCACCTCGATGAAATTCATGTTCGGCGTGCCGATGAAGCCGGCCACGAACATATTGCCCGGCCGGCCGTAGATCTCCGCCGGCGAGCCGACCTGCTCGATGACGCCATCCTTGAGCAGCACGATACGGTCGGCTAGCGTCATCGCCTCCAGCTGGTCATGGGTGACGTAGACGGTGGTGGTCTTCAGCGACTGGTGCAGCCGCGCGATCTCGACGCGCATATGGTTGCGCAATTTGGCGTCCAGATTGGACAACGGCTCGTCGAACAGGAACACCTTGGGCGTCTTGATCATCGCCCGGGCGATCGCCACGCGCTGCTGCTGGCCGCCGGAGAGCTCGGCCGGCTTGCGGCCGAGATAGGGGTCGAGCCCGAGCGTCCTCGACACCGCTTCGACCCGCTTGCGGATTTCGGGCGCCGGCACCTTCTGGCGCCGCAGCCCGAAGGCGATGTTGTCGAAGATCGTCATATGCGGGTAGAGCGCGTAGTTCTGGAACACCATGGCGATGCCGCGGTCGCCGGGATCGAGGTCGTTGACTACCTTGCCGCCGATCGAGACCTCGCCGCCGCTGATCTCCTCCAGCCCCGCCAGCATCCTGAGCAAGGTCGACTTGCCGCAGCCGGACGGTCCGAGGAAGACGACGAATTCGTGTTCCTCGATCGAGAGGTTGAGATCGCGGATCACCGTGGTGGCGCCATAGGCCTTGTCGACATGGGAGCAAACGATCGCGGACATGGTCAGTCCTTTTCGCCGGTAAGCAGGATTTGCAGTTTGACGTCCTGCGGGTTGCCTTCGGCGGCCCGTTCGAACGCCTTGATGCTGTCGGCGAAATCATAGGTGCCGGTGATCAGCGGCTTGAGATCGACCTTGCCGGAGGCGATGAGTTGCAGGGCGCGATCGAAGATGTTGGCGTAGCGGAACACCGTTTCGATGCGCACTTCCTTCGAGATCGCCGCCGGCACGTTGAGGGCCACCGGCTCCACCGGCAGCCCGACCAGCACCACCGCGCCGCCCGGCCGCACGACGTCGAACAGGTCGGCGAAGGCCTTCGGGCTGCCGCTCGCCTCGAAGACGATGTCGGCGCCCCATTTGTCGGTCGCGGCGGCGACGGCATCGACCAGCGACTGCTCGCCGATATTGACCGGGACGATGCCGGCATATTGCGCGGCGATCTTCAGCTTGGGCGCGGAAAAATCGGAAATCAGCACTTTCGAGCAGCCGCCGGCAAGGGCGGCAAGCGCGATCATGATGCCGATCGGCCCGCAGCCGACGACGACGGCGACATCGCCCGGGACGATGCGGGCACGGCTTGCCGCCTGCATGCCGATGGCGAAGGGCTCGACCATCGCGCCCTCGGCGAAGGAGACATTGTTCGGCAGCCTGTAGGTGAAGGCCGCCGGGTGGACGGCGAAGGGCGCCAGCACGCCATGCACCGGTGGCGTCGCCCAGAAGCGCACGTCGGGATCGACATTGTAGATGCCGAGTTTTGTGGCGCGCGACGACAGGTTGGGCACGCCCGGCTCCATGCAGACGCGGTCGCCGACCTTCAGGCTGGTCACATTGGCGCCGACCTCGACGATGGTGCCCGCCGCCTCGTGGCCGAGCACCATCGGCGCCCGCACGATGTAGCTGCCGATGGCGCCATGCGTGTAATAGTGCACGTCGCTGCCGCAGACGCCGACCGTGTGGATGGCGATCCTGACATCGTCGGGTCCGACATCGAGCGGCAATGCGATCTCGCGCAGCGACAGTTCACCTTTTTTCTCAAGCACCAAAGCCCGCATCGGGTCGTCCTCACTTCAACTCTTTTTTTGCCGGAAAACGGAATTCAGGAAACCGCTGAGCACGCCGAGGAACAACAGCGGCGGCAGCGACAGGAGCACGACCGAGGCGTTGAGAATGCCCCACGGTACGTTCATGCCTTGCTGGGACAGTTCGGAGGCGACGATCGGCAAGGTCTTGGCGTTGGAGCTCGACAGCATCAGCGCGATCAGGAATTCGTTCCAGACCAGCACGAAGCTGAAGGCGACCGCGCCGATCAGCGAGCGGGCCGCGACCGGCAGCGCGATCCGCCAGAACACCTCGTAGGCTCCGTAGCCATCGACGAAGGCGGCTTCCTCGATCTCCTTCGGCACGCCCTGGAAGGCTGGGATCGCGAGCCACATGATGACCGAGATGGTGAGCAGCGAGTAGGTGACGATCAAAGCCGGCAAAGTGTCGTAGAGGCCGAGTTGCAGCCAGATCACCATCAGCGGGATCGCCACCGCCACCGGCGGCAGGAAGCGCAGCGACAGCACGAAGAACTGGATGTCGCCGGCCCAGCGGTTGGGATAGCGCGCCACCGCGTAAGCCGCGGGCAGGCCGAGCACGACGCCGATCAGCACGGCTGTGCCGCAGGCGACGACCGAATTGTAGAGGCCGGTGATGACGCTGTCGCGGCCAAGGACGTAGCTGATGTTGGCAAGCGTCGGCGTAAACACCAGGCGTGGCACGCGGGTGATGATGTCGACGCTGTTCTTCAGCGAGTTGAGCGCCGTCCACAGCAGCGGGAACACCGCGATGAAGCCGGCGAAGGCCAGGATGGCCTTGGCTATGATGCGGCCGGGCTTCATGCCTGCACCCGCTTCCACAGCATGGTGAAGGTGATGACGGTGGCGATCATCATCAGCACCGCCATGGCCGAGGCATAGGACACCTTGCCGGATTCGATGAAGCCTTGCGAGAAGGCGTACATGTCGAGCGTCTCGGTCGCCACGCCCGGCCCGCCGCGGGTCATCACATAGATCAGGTCGAAGGAGCGCAGGGATTCGATCATCTTGACGAACATCAGGCTGACCAGCGGCGCCTTCAGCATCGGCAAGGTCACATAGGCGTGGATCTGCCAGCGTTTGGCATGGTCGAGCCGGGCGGCCTCGATCGGCTGAGGCGGCAAGGTCTCCAACAGCTTCAGCACGATGACGGCGAAGAACAGGCCCCATTGCCAGACATCGACCGAAGCGACCGCGAACAAAGCCGTCGACGGCTTGGAGAGCGGGTCGAAGATCAGGCCGCCGGTCAGCAGGCGATAAGGATAGGTGGCGATGCCGTAGAGCGGATGATAGGCGAATTTCCACACGAAGGCCGCCGAGACGCGCGGCAACAGCACCGGGATGATGAACAGCAGGCAGTAGACATTGCCCAGACGTGGGCTGGCGACCTCGAACATCAGCACGCCGAGCCCGATCGCCACCACCATCGTCGCCACGACGGTAACGATCTCCCACTTCACCGACACCCAGACGGCGTTGAGGAAGCGGCGGTCGAGGAACAGATCGGCAAAATTCGCGAACCAGACCCAGGAATAGCCGGGTGCGCTCAATTCGCGGTTCTGCAAGGCGATGACGATGGCATAGAGCGTCGGCACCATCGACAGGATCAGCAGAATGACCAGCGTCGGCACGACAAAGGTGACCGGCAGGGATGAACGTCGAGGCATTGGTCTCAGGCCTTGCTGTGTCTCTGATATCTGGACATGACGGAACCGTCGCGCATTTCAGGGAAAGGCAGGCCCTCCTGCGGCGCACAGGTCCCGGCATTCGCGGGAATGCCGCGGACCGTACGCCGCAAGAGGGAGGGGCCTACTTCTTCACCAGCTCATTGGCATAGGCTTCGAGTTCGTTGAGGCCGCCCTTGACGTCGGTGCGCGTTCCCGCGACCAGTTCCTCGAGGATGATGCCCCAGCGGTCGCCGAGATCGGGCCAGCGCGGGTCCTGCCAGAAGTTGACAGCCGTCACCTTGCCGGTTTCGGCCAGCGCCTGGCCGAGATCGGCGCCGTAGATATCGGCGAACTCCTTGCTGGACAGGATGCTGGTGCGGTTCAGCTCACCGAACTGGTGGGCGTCGAGCCGGCGCTTCTCGTTTTCCTTCGACGTTGCCCAGGCGATGAACAGGCCGGCGCATTTCTTGGAAGCGTCATCGGCATTGGCCTTCGCCGCGATGGCGAGGCCATGGCCGTAACCGCCGCCGGGAAGCGGTGAGGGCGGCGGCAGGAAGCCGATCTTGCCGACCACCTGCGAGGTCTTCGGGTCCACCGCCATGCCCGAAAGCGGCGTCGATTCGACGAGGATCGCGACCTGACCCGACAGGAAGGCGCCGGTCGATTCATCCCAGCTGCCGGTCTGCGTGCCGGGAGCGGAATCCTTGAACAGTTTCAGATAGGTCTCGGTCGCCTTGACGGCGGCGTCCGAGTTGAAGGCCGGCTTGTCGCCGTCGAACCATTTGCCGCCATAGGCCTTGAAGAACGGCATCCAGCGCCAGACATTGGCGCCCGAGCCGCGCGCGCCACGTAGCGCGATGCCGTACATGCCCTTGTCGGCGTTGGTCAGTTTCGGCACGTCAGCGATCAGCTCGTCCAGCGTTTTCGGCGGCTGGATGCCGGCGGCCTCCAGCACGTCCTTGCGGTAGACCATCAGGTCGCCGCCGCCGGTCAGCGGCGCGAACCAGACCTTGCCGTCATAGGTGGCAACCTTCTGGCGGCCGGGGTCGAAGTCGGCATAGTCATAATCAGCCGGATAATAATCGGTCAGCGGCACGATCCATTTCGACGAGGCGAACAGCGCCACGTTCGCTTCATCGACATAGTAGACGTTGTAGTTGCCGACCGTGGAGGCGTCCGCGCGCGACTTCGCGCGGCGATCGTTTTCATTGAGATAATCGATCTTGAAGCTCGCGCCGGCAAGCTTCTCGAACTCGGCCTTGGAGTCCTCCAGAAGCGTCAGGCCGTCGCGCGGCTGCGCCAGCACCTTGACCGGTGCCGAGCAGACCGGCGCCTGTGCCAGGGCAATGGTTGAAACGGTAGCGGAAAGCACGAAAGCTGCGCCAAGGCTGGCAGCGAGCCGAACTGGTTTCATGATCTTTTTCTCCTCCAGGAATATTTCGCGGGAAGCGCAGGTCCTCGGGTTACGCGATCCTCACCATCGCCCGAACGACATGCCGCCCATCGCCAAAATGCGCAGTTGCGATGGGCCAAGCTAGAAGCCCCGTTGCAGCAGACCTGTACTTTTATGCATTGTGCAGCGCAAAACCCGGCCTCCCTATGGGGAGCCTGTCACACGAGTATCGATCTGGTCCAAAACGATGATTCAGGAAGCGCTTATGCGCGCATCGCCAGACGCTGTCGCGACAGCTTGCGATAGGATGACGGCGTCATCTTGTGCTTGCGCAGGAAGGCGCGGTTGAAATTGGAGATGTTCATGTAGCCGACCTGGAAACAGATATCGGTGATCGGGACGTCGGTATCGGCCAGAAGCTTGCAGGCCTGCCAGAGCCTCAGCTTGGCAAGATGGTCGCTGAACGAATTGCCGGTGTTCTTCTGGAAGAAGCGCGAGAAAGTGCTTTCAGTCATGCCGGCCAGATCGGCCATGTCAGGCAGTTTGAGATCCTCGGCGAAGTGCTGGAACAGATAGGTCAGCGTGCGCTGGATGATATCGAGCGAAGCGGCGTCGAGAACCGGCGAGAAATCCGGCGACGACAACAGCTCGTATTCGTCGGTCCTGGCCAGCAGGTCGACCAGTTCGAGGAACAGGCAGAGGCGGGCGAGCCCCTGCACCGTGCCCATCCGCTCCATGAGCGCGGCGCCTTCAAGCGCGGTTCGGCCGTGGAAGACGATGCCGCGCAGCGACCGCTCGAGGAACGGCTCCAGTTCGCGCAGTTCCGGCAACAATCCCGCCGATCCGCGCAGCCGCTCGGGATCGAATTGCAGCACGATGTCACGGCCCTCGATCAATTCGTCCGGCTGCACCGCGGTGACCCAGTCATGCGGCAGGCCGCCGCCGACGATGGTCAGGTAGCCCGGGCCGAACTCGCCGATATGGTCGCCGACCAGCACGACGCCGGAGGACTTCCTGAGCAGATGGATCTCGTATTCCGGATGAAAATTCCAGACATTGCGCTCCCAGGGATAGTCGTCGAGGCGCCACAGGAAACTGTCGCTCGCCTCGGTGACGATATGCTCGAAGGAAGGCACCGTGCGCGGGATCGCGGCCGGGTTCTTTCTGCGCCTGAACGCCATCCTGCCTCCCACATTCGCCGGTTGCCGATGTCCAATCCGTAGCAGCCCCCGGCCGGCAAGGGAACGAGGCGACGCCTGCCGGGCAAAGCCGCTGGCTCAATCTGTTCACGCGCCTCCTCCCTTGCCTTCATGTCGCATTTCGTTCAATAGACGGCGCAAACGCCGCGAAACCGAAGGTTTTGCCGTTTGCAATGCGGCTTCCGGCTCTTTGCCGATGCGCCGCAACCTTGAAAGAGCAGGACAATGTCCGCGATCGAAGCCGGCGCCCGCGCGCCGGAAAATCTTTGGCGCCAGGAAATCAGGGCGACGCTGGCGCTGGCCTGGCCGATGGTGCTGACCAATCTCGGCCAGACGGCGATGACCGCGACCGACGTCATGATGATGGGGCGCCTCGGTGCCGATACGCTGGCCAGCGGCGCGCTTGGCGCCAACCTCTATTTCATGCCGCTGATCTTCGGCCTCGGCCTGATGCTGGCGACCTCGCCGATGATCGCCACCGAGCTTGGCCGCCGCCGCCATTCCGTGCGCGACCTGCGCCGCACCGTGCGCCAGGGCCTCTGGCTGGCAATCCTGATCTCGATCCCGATCTGGCTCGTTCTCTGGCACGGCGAGGCCATCCTGCTGGCGATGGGGCAGGAGCCCGCGCTGGCGCATCAGGCCGGCATCTATCTGCGCTGGCTCGAATGGGCGGTGCTGCCCTTCTACGGCTACATCGTGCTGCGTTCGTTCATCTCGGCGCTCGAGCGGCCGGGCTGGGCGCTGGTCATCGTCTTCGTCGCCGTGGCTTTCAACGTGTTTGCGAACTGGGTGTTCATGTTCGGCAATCTGGGTGTTCCGGCGATGGGCATCGCCGGCTCGGGCCTTGCCACCTCGCTGTCCAGCACGCTGATGTTCGTCGGCATGGCTGTCGTGGTGATGTGGGAGAAGAAGTTCCGGCGCTACCATCTGTTCGGCCGCTTCTGGCGGTCCGACTGGCCGCGCTTCAAGGGCCTGCTGCGGCTCGGCCTGCCGATCGCCGGCATCCTCGCCTTCGAGGTGACGATCTTCAACGCGGCGGCGCTGCTGATGGGCCTGATCGACGCCGATTCGCTGGCCGCGCACGCGATCGCCATCCAGATCGCCTCGATCTCCTTCATGGTCCCGCTCGGCCTCAACCAGGCGGTGACGGTTCGGGTCGGACTGGCGCATGGCGCCGGCAATCCCGAGGGCGTGTCGCGTGCCGGCTGGACCGCCTTCGTCATCGGCGTTTCGTTCATGGCGCTGATGGGGCTGGTGATGGTGCTTTGGCCGCATCTCCTGATCAGCGCCTTCATCGACCTGGGCAATCCCGCCAATGCCAGGGTGATCGCGCTTGCCGTGTCGTTCCTGGTCTTTGCCGCCCTGTTCCAGGTCTTCGACGGCGCGCAGGCGGTTGCCGCCGGCATGCTGCGCGGCCTGCACGACACCAAGGTGCCGATGATCTATGCCGCGATCGGCTACTGGGGCGTCGGCCTGCCGCTCGGCGTGCTGCTCGCCTTCCATTTCGGCTTCCACGGCGTCGGCATCTGGATCGGCCTGTCATCGGGGCTGGCCGTGGTGGCGGCGCTGCTTCTGGCGCGCTGGCTGCGGCGCAACCGCATCGCGCCGTCGCTGGCGTTCGGACATTGAATCCCGAGGGCCGCCAGGCCTGGCGGCGGTCAGAATGTCGGCGGCGTGTTGACCCAGAGGATACGGACGGTGGTCGAACCGACATTGCGGTAGCCATGGCCGAGTTCGGAGTTGAAGTAGAACGCGTCGCCGGCCTCCAGTGCCACCACGTTCGCCTCGACCAGCAACTCGACAGAACCTTCGAGCACGTAGCCGAATTCCTGTCCCTTATGGCGGATCAACTCGAGGCTGCCGCCGCCGGCCTCGATCACATGGACGTTGATCTGCAACAGATATTCCGGACCGGACGGCACCAATTGCTCGAGCACGACATGGTTGCCCGAACGCCGATGTCCCGTCTCCATGTGTGGACGCTCGTTTTGCCTTAACACGAACACTTCCGAGGCATTGTGCTGCAGCGTGCCGAACATTGCGTTCATATTGATGCCCAGCGCCTGCACAAGCCGGTGCAGGGCCGCCATCGAGGGCGTCGCCAGGTCGTTCTCGATCTTCGACAGATACCCTTCCGTCAGGCCGATGCGGGCGCCGAGCTCCTCCAGACTGAGGCCAAGCACCTGTCTGGCATGGCGCAGCTTGACGCCGATCTTCGGGGTTTCGTTTCTGTCGCGCATCTCAGGTCCGCATCTTCATCCAGTCCGCCAGCTTCGCCAACAGGAAATCGACCTCCGCCGCGGTGTTGTAGTGGGCGAGCCCGATCCGCACGACGCCGTTTCGGTCCGCAAGCCCCAGCCGCCTGATCGGCTCCAAACCGTAATTGTGTCCGTGCCAGAGATAGATGCCTTCTTTTGCCATTGCTTTGGCGATGTCGGCGGGATCGGCCCCGGCGACGGTGATCGACACGGTCGGCACCCGGCGCGCCTGCGCCGCCACATCGGTTATGCCCTGGATGACGACGCCATCGATTCTGGACAGTCCGGCAATCAGCCGTGCTGTCAGGACGCGCTCATAACGGTCGGCGGCTTCAATGCCGGCGACGATGCGCTCACGCCGCGTCGCATGCGGGTGGATATTGCCGAAGGACTGTCCGAGCCAGGCATAGTGCTCGACCGCGCCAAGCACTCCAGCAAGCGCCTCGCGGCTGGTCGTCCCCGTCTCGAATTTCCCGGGCGGCGTGTTCGAAGCCGCACGCACCTTATAGGCGGTCAACGCCTGCAGCAGATTCAACCGGCCCCACAACACGCCGTGATGCGGTCCGAAAAACTTGTAGGCCGAGCAAACCAGGAAATCACAGCCAATCGCCTGGACGTCGATCACCCCATGCGGCGCGAACTGCACAGCGTCGACATAGCTCAGTGCCCCAACCGCGCGGGCGCGCCGAGCGATTCGCTTCACGTCGTTGATCGTGCCGGTCACGTTGCTGGCATAACCGACGGCGACAAGCTTGACCTGCTCGTCGATCGTTGTCTCCAGCGTGGACAGGTCGAGTTCGAAGGTTTTCGGATCAAGGTCGATCCAGCGGACTTCAAGCCCGCGGTCCTCCGCCAGCATCAGCCAGGGCGCGACGTTGGCGTCATGATCCATGCGCGTCAGCACGATCGCGTCGCCGGCGTTCAGGTCGCGGCCGATGGCGCGCGAGACGGCGAAAGTCAGGGTCGTCATGTTCTGGCCGAACACCACTTCACGGAGGTCGGCGGCGTTGAAGAAATCGGCCATCGCCTGATGCGCGTCGTCGACCATCGCCTGGGCAGCGAGCGAGGTTTCGAAATAGCCGCCGAGATTGGCGTTGGTCTCGATCATGGCGCGCGTCATGCGCTCGATCGATCGGCCCGCCATCTGGGTCCCCGCCGGATTGTCAAAGAAAATCCGCTTCGTCGGCGCGGCATCTCTCGCCATCGCCGGAAAGGCATCGCGGACTGTGTTTACATCCATGTCTGAATTCCGTGTCTGACTGGTCGTTGTGCGGGGTCCTGCCGCCGACAGAGGCTTCAGGCGTTCAGCCGGTCGCTTCGTGGATCGCGACAGCGCGAGCCGGGAAGCCGGATCCGGCCTTCGGCTTTGGCCAGCTTGCCATTATCAACGCACCGGCTTCGGGCACCTTGTCGAGATTGGCCAGGAGCTCGATCTGCCAGCAGTCGCGGGACAACACATAATATTCCAGACTTGCATCGCCCGCCGAAGTGGCGCGGCCGGGGTCGGTGTCCATGCCCTCGTGCCCGATCGCAGTGACACCGCGGCGCTCCAGAAGTTCCTCCAGCACCGGCTTCGACCAGCCCGGCGCATGCGAGATACCGTCGGCCGACCTGTTTTGAAACGTCACCGGGTCCGGCCAGCGCGGCCACCACCCGGTGCGAAGCGCGACAAAGCACTTTTCCGGGATGCGGCCGTTCCGGGCCTCCCAGGCGGAAATGTCGTCCAGCGTCGGCGTCGCATCGGGATCGGCCGCTACCCTGTCGGTGATGTCGAGGATGACCAGTGGCAGAAGCATCTCCGACACCGGCAGTTGATCGATCGAGCGGCCGCCGTCGATGAAGTGCACCGGCGGGTCGACATGCGTGCCCCATTGCCCGACGAAGGCGTAGTGGTGCACCTGAAAGGCGTCGCCCTTCGAAAAGTCGAGCAACGCGTTGCGCTCTTCATCCGGGAAGGCCGGGAAATGCGGCTGGCCCGGACGAAAGGCATGCGTCAGGTCGGTGAAGGTCGCGGCGGAGAGCCGCGACCTGTAGATGTCCCAAAGCGAGCCCCGAGTCGACAAGATCACGGCTCCGCGACGAAGGTCGGTGCCGCTTCACTCGCCAAGACAAGCTTGCCGTCCTTGACACCGATGACCGAAACCGACTTGTCCGGCACCGAAATGCCCGGACGGTAGGTGATGGTGCCGGTCACGCCGTCGAGACCGGACGTGGCGGCAAGCGCGTCGCGGATCTTGGCCGGATCCGGTGCGCCGGCGCGCTTGATCGCGTCGGCCATCAGCTTGACCGAGTCGTAGCCGAGCGCGGCGAAGGCGTTCTCGGGCGCATTGCCGACCGCCTTGGTGTAGGCGTCGATGAAGGCCTGCACTTTCGGGCTGGCGCCCTCACCGATATAGGCATGGGTAGTGAAGTAGGTATCCTTGGCCGCGTCGCCGCCGACCTGGATCAGCAACGGCGTGTCGTAGCCGTCGCCGCCGACCACCGGCAGATTGATGCCGGCCTGACGCATCTGCTTCAGGATCAGCCCGATTTCCTCGGCATTCGACGACGAATAGACGAAGTCGGGCTGCGGCGACAGCGCCTTCAGCTTGGCGATCTGGGCGGTAAAGGTCTTGTCGCCGATCTTGTAGGTGTCGCGCTCCAAGATCTTGCCCCCGCCATGCTCGTAGGCGGAGACGAAGTAGTCCGACAGCAGCGTTGTATATTCGGTGCCGATGTCGGTCAGCAGATAGGCTGTCTTGCCGTTCAGCTTGTTCAGCGCGAATTCCGCGCCAACCGCGGCCTGAACATTGTCGCCGAAAGCGGCGAGGAAGATCTCGTTGCCGAGCTGGCTCGGCAATTTCGGCGAGGTCGCGCCGGGCGTGATGAATGGTATCTGCGCCTTCTGGACCTGCGGTCCGATGGCCAGCACCGAGTCGGAATCGGCGAAGCCGATGATGCCGACGACCTTGTCGCTGTCGATCAACTGGCTGGCGACGGTCGAGATCGTCGTCGAATCGCTCTTGGAGTCGTAGATCACCAGTTCTATCTGCTGGCCCAGCACGCCGCCGGCGGCGTTGATTTGGCTCGCTGCCAGCTTGGCGCCATTCAGCATCGGACCATCGAGCGAGGCCTGAATGCCGGTCAGGTTCGCCGGATATCCGATCTTGATCGTGTCGGCAGCAAGTGCCGTACTGGCCGAGGCAAGCGCGAAGAATGCGCCCAGTCCCAGGCCGATTGTGCCGCGTCGAGTGAGTCTGATCATGGTTTTCGTTCCTCTCTCTGGTTCACCGTTGCCGATCTTTGGGTTAATCCGAACGTGAGCTCCCGGTCGCCCATGATCCCGTTCGGCCGGAAGATCATGATTAGAATGAAAATGAAGCCGAGCACGATCTGGCTGGCGCCAAAAAGCGCCGGCACCGCGAAATCGCCGATGGTGAAGCCGCGTTCGACCGCGCGCAAAACCTCCGACAACAGCGAAACGCAGATGACGCCGACAATCGCGCCGGTCAGGGAGCCCATGCCGCCCAGCACCAGCATGGTGATCAGGCTCATCGTCAGCGCGAAGTAAAAGGTGTTTGGCGAAAACGAACCGAGATAATGCGCGTAGAGCGAACCGCCGACCCCCGAGAAGAACGCGCCGGTAACGAAGGCGATCAGTCTGGTCCGCAGCACGCCGATTCCGACGGCGCTGGCCGCGATGGTGTCGTCGCGCACCGCCTTCATGGCGCTCCCGAAAGGCGAATAAACCAGGCGGGCCAGCACGAACAGCGTGATGGCGAGCCAACCCATCACCCATGGCAACGTCGTCTCCAGCGGCACGCCGGTGAAGGTGCGGGCGCCTCTGGTGAAATCCGAGGCATTGATCAGCACCACGTTGACGATGATCAGGAATCCCATCGTCGCCACCGAAACGAAGTAGCCCGACAGGCGCATCAACGGATACCCGACGACCACCGCAAGCAGCGCCGTCAGAAGACCCGCCACCAGCGTCGCCGGCAGGAAGGCGAGGCTGAAAGCATGCAGAAACGCCGGCAGATGCGGCAGCAATGCCATCTTCTGCTGCACCGGGATCGACAGGATCCCCGAAATATACGCGCCGGCGCCGATGAATCCGACATGGCCGAGCGAGAACACGCCGGTAAAACCATTGCTCAGCGACAGTGCCAGCACCAGGATCGCATTGAGCGCGATCAGCAGGATGATCCGGACGAAATAGTCGCTCAGCACGTGCGGCGCACCAAAAGCGATGGCAGCGCCTGCCACCAGGGCGGCGAGGACGAGGAGTGTGATCCGCGCTTCCCGGCTCACAGCTTTATCTCCCGGTTCGGCTGGAGAAGTCCGCCCGGGCGCACCAGCAGGAAGGCGATCAGCACCGCGAAGACGATTGCGTCGCGATAGGACGAGACGGCGCTCGGCAGGAACGCGACGATGAAGATCTCCAGCGCGCCCAATATGTAACCGCCGACCAGGGCGCCCGCGATCGACCCGAAGCCGCCGATGATCGCCGCCACGAAGGCCTTCAGGAGTGGCGTGAAGCCCATCTGCGGCTGCACCACGCCGGCTTGTGCCGCCCACAGAATGCCGGCTAGGCCGGCATAGGCGGACGCGACGAAGAAGGCGACGATGATCAGCCGGTTGACGTTGAGGCCGACAAGCTGTGCCGCCGACATGTCCTCGGCCGCGGCACGCATGCCAAGCCCCGTCGTGGTGCGCGTGATGAACCAGCCGAGCAGCAGCAGCGACACGAAGGTCAGCGCGATGGTCAGGAGATTGATGCTGGTGAAGGTGATGGCGCCGTTCGACACTTCCCAGGAGGTGTTGAGAATATCGGGGAGTGGAAAATTGCGCGGCGAGGAGGTGAACACCAGGATGCCGACATTCTCGATGATGTAGGTGACGGCGAGGCTTGTCAGCAGTCGCGCGACGTCTGGCGCGTCGCGGATCGGGCGATAGGCGATGCGTTCGATGAGGAAGCCCGCGACGGCGGCCGCGGCGATGCCGCAGATCACGGCGACCGGGAATGGAACGCCCACTCCCGCCAGCAGTGCTACTCCGAATGCGCCGACCATCATGACGTCGCCATGCGCGAAATTGGTCAGCTTGAGGACGCCGAAGACGATCGACAGGCCGACCGCCACCAGCGCGTAGAGGCTGCCGAGGCTCACCGCATTGACGATCTGCTGCAGGATATAGTCCAGCTGGGTCATGTTGCCGCCCCGAGATATGCCTGCGCCACGCGCTCGCTGTCGCGTAGTTCCGCGGACAGGCCCGACAGCGCCACCTGACCCGTGCGCAGCACATAGGCGCGGTCGGCGAGGTCCAGGGCAAGCGCGATGTTCTGTTCCACCAGCAGCATCGTCATGCCCTGGCGCTTGAGTTCGGCAAGTGCGCTGAAGATGTGGCGTACCAGCAGCGGCGCAACGCCGAGCGAAGGTTCGTCGAGCAGCAGCAGGCGCGGCGCCGCCATCAGCGCACGCGCCAGGGCAAGCTGCTGCTGCTCGCCGCCCGACAGCGTGCCGGCCAGCTGCCTCAGCCTCTGCTTGAGAATCGGGAACAGCGTGAACATGCGCTCGCTGTCCCGGGCGACGGCCTCCTTGTCGGTGCGGGTGCAGGCGCCGAGCCGCAGATTGTCGGCCACCGTCAGGCCGCCGAACAGCCGCCTTCCCTCCGGGCTCTGCGCTATGCCCAGACTCACGATCTGCGACGGAGCGACACCTCCAATCGGCTTGCCACCGAAGATGATCTTGCCGCCACGCGGCCGCGACAGGCCGGAAATGGTGCGCAAGGTGGTGCTCTTGCCGGCGCCGTTGGCCCCCACCAGCGCCACCACCTCGCCGGCATGGACGTCGAGCGAAATGCCCTTCAGTGCCCGCACCGCGCCGAAATTGACCTCGAGGTTCTCGACGCTGAGCAGGGCAGGGCTAGGCGTGGCCAAGATACGCCTCCCTTACTTTCGGGTGTTCGCGTACCTGCTCCGGTGTTCCGACGCAGATCACCTCGCCGGTCGCCAGCACCTGGATGCGTTCGCACAGCGCCATGATCAGGTCCATGTCGTGCTCGACGACGACCACGGTCACACCGTAGCGGTCACGGATCGTCCGGATCAGCCCCGCCAACACCTTGGTCTCGTTGGAATCAAGGCCGGCCGCGGGCTCATCGAGCAGCAGCAGTTGCGGGCCGGTCGCCAGCGCACGCGCAATCTCCAACCGTCGCTGATCGCCGTAAGGAAGATCCGCCGCGATCCTGCCGGCCTGATCTGTCAGGCCCATGAGGTCGAGGAGTTCGTCGGCCTTCTGGCGCGTGGCGTCCACCCGCTGGCGATAGCGCCGGCCGCGCAGCACCGTATCGGCGAAGCCGACAGGATGGCGCAACTGCGCCGCCGTGAGCACGTTCTGTGCGACGCTGAGACTGCCGAACAGGCGAGACCCCTGGAAGGTGCGGGCGATGCCCATCGCGACGATCTGCGATGTGCGCAGGCCGATGATCGAGCGGCCCTTCATCTCGATGCTGCCGGAATTCGGCTGGGAAAAACCGGTGACGAGGTTGAAAAGCGTGCTCTTGCCGGAGCCGTTCGGGCCGATCACCCCGACGATTTCACCTTCGTGGAGCTCGATGGAATGATCCCGGAGTGCAACCAGGCCCCGGAAGGCTTTTGTCAGCCCGTCCGTCCTCAACAGCACTCGGCTCGACTGTCTGTCCACGCGCAGGCTTGCCCCTGTCCGCCCTTGCCGCCCCATTCGGCATGGCCAAGCTTCGAATGGACAATTCGCACGACGACATGTCAAGGCCTATTCCTAACAGGAATGCTCTATGCCTGCCATCGCCGCGACGACACCGGCATCGATGCGGAGCCACTCCAAGCCGACTTTGCGATCGCGGCGCCGTCGACCGATACCACGCACTAGGAAGCCAGCCCTTGGGCGCACGGGTGATCGAGAACGCCGGCGACAGGATGATCAACCGGAATTCCTGCAGACATTGCAGGCCGAGGCTGGCGCCGGCATTGGCGTTCAGGCATTGAACCGCATAGCCGCCGTTGCCAACGCGGTCGTCATTGGCGGTGAAGGCCAATCCGTGGAGCTTCTGCGCGTCCGCGCTGCGGCTTGCGACACGTCGCAGTCGCGCGGCGAATGCTCCGCGCCGATATCGCCCTAGCGGGCCGCCGCCCGCCGCTCCAGCCGCCGTGCATATTGCGTCAGCGGAAAACACATCAGGAAGAAGATGAGCGCCACCAGTCCGTAGACTTTGAACGGCTCGAAAGTGGCGTTGTTGATGGCGTTCGAGGTCCGCACCAGCTCCTCGAAGCCGATGATCGAGGTCAGCGCTGTCGACTTGATCAATTGCACCAGGAACCCGACGGTCGGCGCGCGGGTGATGGCGAACGCCTGCGGCAGGATGATCAGCCTGAGTTCCTGCAGATAGTGCAGGCCGAGGCTGGCTCCGGCATCCCATTGACCAAGCGGCAGCGCGTCGACACCAGAGCGCCAGATCTCGGCCAGATAGGCGCTGGCGAAGAAGGTCAGGCCGAGCACGGCCGCCGTCCAGGGCTCGATGCGCAGGCCGAGCATCGGCAGACCGAAGAACATCAGGAAGAGCTGCATCAGGAGCGGTGTTCCCTGGAACAGGGCGATGTAGCCCGAGGCAAGGCGCCGGCTCCATTTGTTCTTGGCGATCCTGAAGAACAGCACCACCATTCCGACCAGCGCGCCGCCGACGAAGGCGGTCAGCGACAAAAGCACCGTCCAGCGGGCGGCGAGCAGAAGGTTGCGCACGATGTCCCACAGCGTGAACTCGATCATGACACGCCAGCTCCGAGCGCGCGGCGCCCGCCTGTAACCAGCAGCCGCCGCAAGGCCATCGACAGGGCGAGATAGACCAGCGTCACGACGAAATAGGTCTCGAACGAGCGAAAAGTGCGCGCCTGCAGCATGTCGGCCTCATAGGTCAGCTCACGCACCGCGATCTGCGACACAACGGCGGATTCCAGCATCATGATGACGATCTGGCTGGTCAGCGCGGGATAGATGATCTTGAGCGCCTGCGGCAGCACGATCTTGATGAACACCTGGCGCGGCCGCAGTCCAAGCGCCAGGGCCGCCTCCGTCTGCCCGTGCGGCACGGCGTCGAGCCCGGCGCCGACGATCTCGATCGTGTAGGCCGCCATGTTGAGCGTCATCGCCAGCATGGCGGCCAGGATCGGGTCGAGCCTGATGCCGAGGCTCGGCAGGCCGAAGAAGATGAAGAACAGCTGCACCAGGAACGGCGTGTTGCGCATCACCTCGACATACCAGGCGATGGCGTGGCGCAGCAGCGCGGGGCCGTTTCGCCGTCCGGCGGCACCCAGAATGCTGAGCAGCGTTCCCGCCAGCGTTGTCACGGCGATCAAAAGGATCGTCGTGGCGGCGCCGTGCGCGATGTCGCCCACGGCACCTGGAAGCCAGCCGAAGGCCACGGCAACTCAATCCTTGAGATTGTCGGGGTTGAGCGGCGTCTTCAGCCAGGCCTTCGAGCTTTCATCCAGCTTGCCGTCAGCCAGCATCTTGGCGACGGCATCGTTGACGGCCTTCTTGAGGGCATCCTCATTCTTGTTGAGGCCGATATGCGAGGGCGAGGTCAGAAGCTGGAACTTCTGCTCCGGCTTCAGCACGTCCTGCTTCGCCAGAACCTGGGCGCCGACATCGTTGCCGACGACCATCAACTGGGTCTGGCCGGAAATGAAGGCCTGGATCACCGAATTGTAGTTGTCGAAGCGCTTGATGTCGGCAGAAGCGGGCGCTGCCTCGGTGAGCGAGGTGTCTTCCAGCGTGCCGCGATTGACGGCGATCGACTTGCCGGCAAGGTCTTCCTTGCCCTTCACCGACATCGCCGCCGGACCGATCACCGCGATGTAGTACGGCGCGTAGGCGGCGGCGAAGTCGATGACCTGCTCGCGTTCCTTCGAGTAGCCGACGCTCATCAGGATGTCGACGCGGTGGTCGTTGAGGTAAGGGATGCGGTTCTGGCCGGTGACGGCCACGGTGTTGAGCTTCACCTTGAGCGTGTCGGCGATGTACTGCGCGACGTCCATGTCGTAGCCCTTGAGGCTCATGTCGGCACTGGCCGAGGAGAAAGGCGGGAAGTCGGCGAAAACGCCGACATTGACGGTGCCGGCCTTGGTGATATCGGCCAGCGCGTCGGCCTTGGCCGCCTGCGTGGCGAGGCCGAGACCTGCCGCGCCCAGGACCAGGACGGCGGCGATGGATGATTTGAACGTCGATCGGATTGTCATTGTCATTCCCCTTCTGGATGCTTTTGATTGTTTGGGTCGGCCGCCGGCTCCAGCGCGGCGGCCGCCTTTGCTTTCCGGCCGTCAGGCTCCCTTGCCGGCCAGGGCCGGGCTGAACACCATCAGGCTCAGGATTTCGAACAGCACCTGCGCGCCGGCATGCGCGGTGTTGGTGGTCGCGTCATATTGCGGCGCCACCTCGACGACGTCGCCACCGACGATGTTAAGGCCCTTGAGGCCGCGCAGCAATTCGAGCACTTCGCGCGTGGTCAGCCCGCCGACTTCCGGCGTGCCGGTGCCCGGCGCGAAGGCCGGATCGACGCTGTCGATGTCGAAGGACACATAGGTCGGGCCTTCGCCAACGATCTTGCGCGCCTTCTCGATGATGGCGGGAATGCCGAGACCGGTCACCTCCTCGGCATGGACCACGGTCATCCCGGACTCGTAGGTGAACTCCCACAGATACTCGGCCGCGCCGCGTATGCCGATCTGGATGGTGCGCGTCGGATCGAGCACGCCATCGAGCACCGCGTTGCGGAACGGGCCACCGTGGTGGAATTTGGTCAGGTCGAACAGGCCGCTGGTGTCGCAGTGGGCGTCGATGTGGATGAGCCCGACCGGTGCCTTCTTGCCGACGGCCTTCAGGATCGGGTGCGTGATCGAGTGATCGCCACCAACCGACAGCGGGATGACACCGGCGACGACGATCTGGTTGATGCGCCGCTCGATATCCTCATGGCTGGTCTCCAGCCTGTAGCGGCTCTGGAACGGAACGTCGCCGATGTCGGCGACCCTGAGCTCATGCGTCGGCGCGCATTCAAGCACATGATTGTAGGGGCCGATGCGCTCGATGGCCCGCAATGCGCGCGGCCCGAAGCGCGAGCCCGGCCGGTTGGTGACGCCAAGATCCATCGGCACACCGATGATCGCCACCTGCAGGTCGCCAAAGTCGGGATTTTCGGCCGCGATTTCGCGATAGGGTGCGGTTAGGAAGGTCGGGATGCCGGAATAGGGCGCCAGCCGCGTGCCGCTCTTGGAAAAGATCTTGTCGGCGACCTTGCGGAATTTCGGATCGTACATCTCGCCGCCATGGCTCTCGCCATATTTGCGACGCAGCGCGTCGAGCTTGCCGCGATCGTATCCCATATCCGCTCCTCCTCAAGTGATGCAGTGTCGCCGTCGGTGATCTCGGGCGAACCGACCGTCATCCGGCCGGGCCGCTGTCCCGCTGGCTGAATGCAGATTTCACGTCTTGATGTTGTTCCGGGCAAAAGTGTCCGGCAGCCGCATTGAAAAAGCAATTGATATTGTTAGGGTGGTTTCTGTGAGAAAATCTCACAATGAAGCCGAGCGCCCATGGCCAAGCGCCTGCCACCTCTCAACCCGCTGCGCGCCTTCGAGGCCACGGCGCGCCATGCCTCGCTGACCAAGGCGGCGAGTGAGCTGAATGTCACGCATGGCGCCGTCAGCCACCAGATCAAGGCGCTGGAGCAATCGCTCGGCGTCAAGCTGTTCGAACGCGTCGGCCAGCGGGTCAAGTTGACCCCGCATGGCGCCGAACTTTTGCCGGCGGTGTCGACGGCCTTCGACGGCATCGCCGCCGCAACGCAAAGGCTGACGCGGCCGGCAAGCAGCGGCGCGCTGTCGGTGTCCTGCGTGCCGGCACTGCTGCTTTTGTGGATGACGCCGAGGCTCGGCAGCTTCACCGCGCAATATCCTGATATCCAGCTGACGCTCATCCCCTCCAACGACCCAAGGGATATCCGGGCGCCGCATATCGATGTCTGCGTGCACTATGGCGATGGCAGCTGGACCGATTGCTGGATGCGCAAATGGTCGGGCCTGGAGCTGTTCCCGGTGGTCAGCCCGACGCTGATCAACAACCGGCCGATCCGCAATGTTCGCGACCTCGCCGACCATGTCTTGCTGCATGGTGACGATGGCCGCGAGTGGCACACCTGGCTGGCCGCCGCCGACGCGCTGGACCTGGAGCGCGGTCGGCGCCATCATCTCGGCGATGCGCGCATGACGGCGGAGGCCGCGGTGCACGGCCATGGCGTGGCGCTGGGCGACTCGGTGACGGCAAGCGCGCTGCTGGCCAGGGGCATGCTGGTCGCTCCGTTCAGCCTGTCGGTGCCCGCGGTCGATGATTTCTATGTCGTTTGCCGCAACGAAATGCGGGCGACGCCGATCGTGCAGGTGTTCATGGACTGGCTGTTCGCCGAGAAGGCGGGGGATGACGGCCGCGCCGGCGCCCCCGTGGCGGGCCGCCTCGTCACCCGCCGCAAACGTCCAGCGCTCAAGGTGATGGGCGGCAAACCCTCGTAGCCGCACGCAGGGCTTTCTTTTTGTCGGGCCAGCCTGAAAGCGGGCAGCGTTTTGGTCAATTCGATGCTATGAGGCCTGTCGCTATTGTGGTGGCAGGGCAGCGAAGGCGGTAACGAGACATGGCCAAGACCGATATTGCACGGCGCGTCTATAACCACACTTGGAAGCTCGACCCGATCGTGCGCAGCCTGCTCGACACCGACTTCTACAAGCTTTTGATGCTGCAGATGATCTGGGGGATGTATCCCAAGGTCGATGCCACTTTTTCGCTGATCAACCGCACCACCTCGGTTCGGCTCGCCGACGAGATCGACGAAGGCGAGTTGCGCGAACAACTCGACCATGCCCGCACGCTGCGCTTCTCCAAGAAGGAGATGATCTGGCTCGGCGGCAACAATTTCTACGGCCGCAAGCAGATTTTCGAACCGGAATTCCTCGCCTGGCTGGAAGGCTTCCGGCTGCCTGAATATGAACTCTCCAGGCATGACGGCCAGTACGAACTCTCCTTCTCCGGCCCTTGGATGTACGCCACTCTGTGGGAGATCCCCGCGCTCGCCATCATCAACGAATTGCGTTCGCGGGCCGCATTGCGGTCGTTCGGGCCGTTCGCGCTCGACGTGCTCTATGCCCGCGCCAAGGCCAAGATGTGGGCCAAGACCGAACGGCTGAAGGCGCTGCCCGGCATCCGCATTTCCGATTTCGGCACCCGGCGGCGCCATTCCTTCCTGTGGCAGCGCTGGTGCGTCGAGGCGCTGAAGGAAGGCATTGGCGAAGCCTTCACCGGCACCTCCAATGTGCTTCTGGCCATGGACAACGACCTCGAAGCGCTCGGCACCAACGCGCATGAACTGCCGATGGTGTTTGCGGCACTCGCCAATTCGGAAAAAGAGCTGAAGCAGTCACCCTACAAGGTGCTGCAGGATTGGCAGCGTTACTATGGCGGCAATCTGCTGATCGTGCTGCCCGACGCCTTCGGCACCGCTTCCTTCCTGCGCGACGCGCCGGACTGGGTCGCCGACTGGACGGGCTTCCGTCCCGACAGCGCGCCGCCGATCGAGGGCGGCGAAAAAATCATCGACTGGTGGCGCGAGAAGGGCAAGGACCCCAGGCAGAAGCTGCTGATCTTCTCCGACGGGCTCGAGGTGGAGAGCATCGAGGAAACCTACCGCCACTTCAAAGGCAAGGTGCGCATGTCCTTCGGCTGGGGCACCAACCTGACCAATGATTTCGAAGGCTGTGCGCCGACGGAGACCAACAGCCTCGATGCCATATCGCTGGTCTGCAAGGTGACCGAGGCCAATGGCAGGCCGGCGGTGAAACTGTCCGACAACCCGGCCAAGGCGACCGGCGATCTCAAGGAGATCGAGCGGTATTTGCGGATTTTTGGCGCTAAGGATCGCGTGGAGCAACTGGTCAAGGTGTGAGGAGGTAGGCGGGATCTTGGAGAGGTCGAGTTCCGCCGTAGAGGGCTGTCGCTGGTCATTAGCGTTGCTGTCTGCCGCTTTGGGGCTCGTCTTACCCACTCCTGCCTTCGCCCACGCCTCCGACCGTGGCCACGTCCTCCTCCTTCCGACCGGCTACTACCTGATCGGCGGCGCGTTCGCGGTGGCCGTCAGCTTCCTTGTCCTTGCCCTGCTGCCGCCCGACACCCTCGACCGTTTCTGGCGTCGGCGCGTACCGCTTTTCACATTCAGCGACGGCGCCCGGATCGTTATCAGCCTGATTTCCTTTGCCGGCTTGGCAATCCTCATCACCGCCGGCTTCATCGGGAGCCGCGATCCGCTTTCCAATCCGCTGCCTTTGGTGGTGTGGACGCTGCTATGGGCCGGGCTGACCCTGCTGCAAGGGGTGTTCGGCGATCTCTGGTCGTGGCTCAACCCGTGGTACGGCCCCTGGCGGTTGCTGTCCCGCCTGACGGGCAGAGGCGATGAGGTGGCCAGGCAACTTCCGCAATGGCTTGGCTGCTGGCCGGCCGTCATCCTGTTCCTGGCCTTTGCCTGGTTCGAACTCATCGATCCGGCGCCGGACGATCCGGCACGGCTTGCCTTTGCCGCCGGCTTCTATTGGCTGGTTACTTTTATCGCCATGCTGGTGTTCGGCTACGACAAGTGGAGCCGCGGCGGCGAATTCCTCGGCATCTTCTTCTCGATGGTGTCGCGCTTCGCGCCCGTCGCGCGCGACGATGACGGCCGGCTCGCGCTGTGCTGGCCGGGCGCCAAGCTGCTGGCGGCCGAACCCTTGCCGGCCAGCGGCATGGCGTTCCTGCTGCTCGCTCTGTCCTCGGTCTCGTTCGACGGCCTGTCGAAAACCTTCTTCTGGCTCGGCCTGTTCGGCATCAACCCGCTGGAATTTCCCGGCCGCACGGCGGTGATCGACAGCGGCACGCTGGGACTCGGTATGACATTCGCGCTGCTGACAGCGGTGTTCCTTCTCGCCGTCTTTCTCGGCCAGCGTCTTGCCCGCAGCGATCGGTCTCTCGCCCAGTCGGCGGGACTGCTGGTGTGGTCGATCGTGCCGATCGCGCTCGCCTATCATGTCGCGCACTATCTGACGGCGCTGCTGGTCGACGGCCAGTATGCTTTGGCCTCCCTGTCCGATCCATTCGCGCTGGGCTGGAACCTGTTCGGCACCGCCGACATGCAGGTCGAAGCCGGCATCGTTGCCGGCGCCGGCTCCGCATGGTGGTTGTGGAATGTCCAGGCCAGCGCCATCATCCTTGGCCATGTGCTGGCGGTTCTCGTCGCCCACGGCTTTGCCTGGCGCCTGCATCCCCAGCCCACTCGCGCCGCGCTCAGCCAGTTTCCGCTCACTGTTTTGATGATCGCCTACACCATTTTCGGTCTTTGGCTGCTTGCCACGCCGACGGTCGGATGAGACAAGCCATCCCGTGCGGGCTTGCCCCCACGGAAAGCTCGCTTGCCAGGCCAAGCCTTTGGTGATTTAGTTTGTACACATGCAATTTTGCATCCTCTTGCCGAGGATGTTCGAGCCGCCTTATCGTTGGTCAAAACGCAAAAACAGGGGAACGAACGTGACTGACAAGAACGGATTTTTCGACCTCTCCAAAACCACACTTACCCGCCGCAATGCGCTGAAGGGTCTCGCCGCCGGCGCCGGTCTCGCCATGGCGCCCGGCTTTGTCCGCTATTCCCAGGCGCAAAGCTCGGCGCCGATCAAGATCGGTTTCCAGTCGCACCGAACCGGCATCGGCGCCGCCTATGGCCGCTGGTATGAGAAGACCACCGCCGCCGCGATCAAGGCGATCAATGCCGCCGGCGGCATCAATGGCCGTCAGGTCGAGGTCATCATCGAGGATGACGGCACCGATCCTGGCCGCGGCGCCGAGGTGGTCGGCAAGTTCGCCACACAGCACAAGACCGACATCGTCTTCGGCACGCTGTTCTCGCATGTCGTCATCGGCTCGGCGCCCGCCGCCGGCGAAGCCAAGATGCCCTATTTCGTCGTCAGCGAAGGCCACCACGTCGCCTCGACCAAGCTCAACCGTTACGTCTTCCAGCCCGGCATCACCGATGTGAAGAGCCAGATCCAGTCGATGGCGCCGTGGATCGCCGCCAATGCCGGCAAGAAGGTGACGCAGATATTCCCCGATTTCGCCTTCGGCTACGACCATCGCGACTACCTGCCGCCGGCGCTGAAGGCGCAAGGCGCCGAGGTGATTGCCCAGATCGCCATTCCGCCGACGGAATCGTCCTTCACCAAATATTTCCCGCAGATCCCGGCCGAGACCGAGGTGATCTACCATGTCATGGTCGGACCGGCGGTGCTCACCTTCGTCAAGGAACTCGGCGAATTCTACGGCTCCAACCGGCCGCAATTGTTCGGTTTCATCGATTCGCTCGAAGCCACCGACATCAATAGCCCCGGCCTGGAATTCCTCGACGGCAGCCACTTTTGGGAGGGCTCGCCGCGCTATGCGCAACCGGATGATTCCGCCGCGCAGAAAGCCTATCGCGCCGCCGTCGGCATCGACGACAATGGCGCCGCTGTCGGCGATCCCAAGGATGTCTCCACCGCCGCGCACATGTTCGGCTGCTGGGAGACGCTCTACGTCGTCAAGAAGGCGATGGAAGACGCCGGCTACAAGGGACCGGAAGATCGCGCCAAGCTGGTCGAGGCGACCGAAGCGCTGAAGGAATTCGCCGAAGGGCCTGAGCATCCGCAAGGGCCGAAAACCTTCAACGGCAAGATTCATCAGTGCTTTGGCATCCAGAACATCTCCAAGGTCGAAGGCGGCAAGCTCAAGGTCGTGCACAAGACCAAGATCGAGGACGGGCTTTACGAGGCCGAAGGGGATTACACGACGCAGGCGCTGTAGGCGTTGCTTTTCCAGCAAGCGTGAGCGCCCAGGCCCCCCTCTCTGTCCTGCCGGACATCTCCCCCTCAAGGGGGGAGATTGGATTTTACGGCGGGTTTCGCCAATCGCAGACGATGGAAAAAAAGAGCCGTCGCAGGAGCTGCCAATCTCCCCCCTTGAGGGGGAGATGTCCGGCAGGGCAGAGGGGGGCGCTTCGCGCCGCCCTATCAAGCGTGTAATCAATGCACTTCGGACCTCATCTCCTCCTGGCAACCCTCGAAGGCCTCGTCACCTCGGCCGTGCTGGCGCTGACGGCGCTGGGCTTGTCGCTGGTGTTCGGCGTCATGCGTGTCGTCAACGTCGCCCACGGCGAGTTCTTCATGCTCGGCGCCGTGCTTGCCTGGGCGATCACATCAGCAATCGGCGGCCACCCCGCGCTCGGCTTCCTGGCGGCGCTGGTGATCGCGCCACTGATCGTCGGCGCCATCGCGGTGGTCGCCGAACGGCTGGTGCTGCGCCGGCTCAATTACAACCCTGAAGCCACCATCGTCGCCACCATCGGCATGCTCTACATCATCCAGCAGCTGGCGTTGACTTTCTATGGTCCCGAAGCGCGGCCGGTGGAGCCGCCCTTCAGCTATCGCATCCTTCTGCCGTGGTTCGGCTATTCCGGCTACAAGCTGTCGATCATCGCCGCATCCGCTGTCCTGTTGATCGCGACATGGCTGGTGCTGACGCGCACGAAGATCGGCCTCATCATGCGCGCCACGCAGTACGACAGCGAGACGGCGCAAGCCTTCGGCATCTCTGTCGGCCGCGTCTATGGCGGCGTCTTCGCGCTTGGCGCCATGCTGGCGGCGATCGCTGCGGTGCTGATCGTGCCGATCAGCCAGGCGCACTACCTGATGGGACAGGACCCGCTGCTCTTGTCCTTCATCGTCGTCATCATCGGGGGCCTCGGCTCGCTGCGCGGCACCGTCGTCGCCGCCGTGCTGATCGGGCTGTCCGACGGCATCATCTCGATGTTCTTCTCGCCGACCTTGGCCAAGATCATCGCCACGCTGCTGGTCGCCATGGTGCTGGTGTTCCGGCCGCAAGGCCTGTTCGGGACGGCATCGCGATGAGCGAAGCTTCGCCGGCAAAGGCCTACGCGCTGCATCTCGGCGTCATCGCCCTGCTCTTCGTGCTGAGCTTCCTTTTGCCGGAGTACTATCACGGCCTGCTCGCCCGCATCATGGTGCTAGCGGTCTTCGCCATGGGCTACAACATGCTGTTCGGCTATGTCGGCCTGCTCAGTTTGGGCCACGCCATGTTCTTCGGCGCCGGGCTCTATGGCGCCGGGCTCGCCGTCATCCAGCTCGGCTGGAGCGTGCCCGCGGCATTCGCCGCTGGTCTCGGCTGTGGTGCCGTCCTCTCCCTGATCATTGGCCTTCTGGCGCTGCGCACCACGGGCGTTGCCTTCATGATCGTCACCATGATGTTCGCCCAGGTCTTTTATCTTCTCATCCTCTATTTCGCGGCTTGGACCGGGGGCGACCAGGGCATGGTGGTGCCGCAGCCGGCGCGTGTCCTCACGTTCGGCGCAACCTCGCTCGACCTCACCAACCCGACCGTGCGCTATATCTGCGCGCTGTCGCTGTTCTCACTCGTGCTGCTGATCACGCTCGCCATCGTCCGGTCCCGCTATGGCCGCGTGTTGGTCGCCATCCGCGAGAACGAAGAACGCACGAAGATGCTGGGCTACGACACCTTCTCCAACAAGCTCGCCGCCGTCGTCGTCTCCGGCACGATCTGCGCTGCCTCGGGTGCCGCCTACGCGCTGCTGTTCGGCTATGTCGGCTCGAGCTTCGCCTCGGTGCAATACTCGATCCTGCCGCTGCTGTGGGTCCTGCTCGGGGGTGCCGCCACGACGCTCGGACCGCTGATCGGCACGCTGTTCATGTACTATGTCATCGACGTCACCAGCGGCTACACATCGGCCTATCTGCTGATCGTCGGCATCGCGCTGATCCTGCTGGTGCTGTTCTTCCCCAAGGGCATTCTCGGCAGCATCCGCCAGCGCTGGCTCGGGTGGTTGCCATGACGCCGCTTTTGACCACCAAGGGCCTGTCGCGCAATTTCGGCGGCCTGCGCGCCGTCGACAGCGTCGACTTCACCTTGATGCCCGGAGAAATCCGCGCCGTCATCGGGCCCAACGGGGCAGGCAAGACCACTTTCGTCAGCCTGGTCAGCGGCCGCATCCGGCCATCTTCGGGGGCGATCCTCTTCGACGGCGCCGACATCACCGGCCTGCCGGCCTATGTCAGGGTCCGCCAGGGCATCGCCTACACCTTCCAGATCACCAGCGTTTTCGCCAACCTGCCTGCCTACGACAATGTCGCGCTGCCGGTGCAGCGCACGTTGAGCGACGGCCGCTCGAAGGGTGCGGTGCGCGCCGGCGTCATGTCGGCGCTCGAACGCACCGGGCTGGCCGACCGCGCCCATATGCCGGCCGGGCAGTTGTCCTACGGGCATCAGCGATTGCTCGAAGTGGCGATGGGCCTGGCGCTGAAACCGCGCCTGCTGATCCTCGACGAGCCGACGCAAGGCCTTGCCGATAGCGAGATCGACAATTTCGTCGAACTGGTACGCGACATCGCCAAGAGCGCCACCGTGCTGCTGATCGAGCACAACATGCCTGTGGTCATGCATCTGGCCGACCGCATCACCGTCTTCAACGCCGGCAGGATCCTGGCCGAGGGCGCGCCCGAAGCGATCCGAAACGACGCGGCGGTGCAGGACGCCTATCTGGGGACCGCCCCATGACCGATGCATTGGTGATCTCGGGGCTGGACTGCTTCTACGGCGAGGTCCAGGTGCTCTACGGGCTCGATCTCGTGCTGAACAAGGGCGAGGTGCTGTGCCTGTTCGGCCGCAATGGCGCCGGCAAGACGACGACGCTGAAGGCGATCATGGGCCTGGTTCCGGCGAGTGCCGGCTCGATCAGGCTCGCCGGCCGGGAGCTGACCGGCCTGCCGGCGCATGAAGTACCGAAGGCCGGCGTCGCCTATGTACCGCAGGGAAGGCGGCTGTTCGCCGAGATGACGGTGGCTGAAAACATCGAGATCGGGCTGATGGCGCGCGGCAAGGGCAAGGCGACGCGCGAGAACGTCCTCGACCTTTTCCCGCTGCTGCGCCAGCGGCTGAAGCAGCGCTCCGGCACCTTGTCCGGCGGCGAGCAGCAGATGCTGGCCATGGCGCGTGCGCTCTGTCTCGAGCCGCAGGTGCTTTTGCTCGATGAGCCGACCGAAGGGTTGATGCCGTCCATGATCGCCAAGATCCGCGAGACTGTATCGAAGCTGCGCGAGCTGGGCGTCTCCACCATCCTGGTCGAGCAGCGGGTCGACGCTGTGTTGTCGATCGCCGACCGAGTCTCGTTCATCGAGAACGGCCGCAACCGCGAGACGGTCGATGTCGACGCCCTGCGCGCCGACCCGTCGGCGGTCAGGCGCTATGTCGGTGTCGGCTGATCAACCGAGAAACAGAAAGCCGGCGATCAAGAAGGTCGGAATCAGCACCAGCCCGGACCACAGCATATAGCCGAAGAAGCCCGGCATCTTGACGCCACGATGCCTGGCAATGGCATAGACCATGAAGTTGGGCGCGTTGCCGATATAGGTGTTGGCGCCCATGAACACGGCGCCCGCCGAGATCGCGGCAAGCGTCGAGGCGAACTCCGTCATCAGGTGTTGGGGGTCGCCGCCGGCCAGCTCGAAAAACACCAGATAGGTCGGCGCATTGTCTAGGAAGGACGACAGCGCCCCGGTCAGCCAGAAATAGGCGAGGTCGTTGGGCGTGCCTTGCGCCGAGGTGACGAGCGCGACCAGCGGCGCCAGCGCGCCGTCATGGCCGGCTCTCAAAATGGCGACGACCGGAACGATGCAGATGAAGATGCCGGCAAACAACTTGGCCACTTCCGCGATCGGTCCCCAGTTGAAGCCGTTTGCTCGGCGGTGGCTCTTGTAGGAGAGGGGGAGCGATAGCAGGGCCAGCGCGAGGATGATGGCGTCGCGTACCAGGTTCTGCAGTTCGAGACTAACGCCGAACACGGAAAAGCTCACACCCGGCTTCCAGGCCGCCGACAGCAGGATGGCGCCGATCACGCCGGCCAGCAGCGGAAGGTTGGCCAGGCCGCGCAGGCGCACTTTCGTGTCCGGTGTCGGATCCTTGATCTTCGGTGCCCCGGCCTCGCGCCGGTGCAGGATGAGGTCGATCGCCAGGAAGACGGCGAGCACGACCACAACGACGAACAGCGTCTCGCGCCAGAGATTGGCGGTCGTCCAGAAGAAATCGACGCCGCGCAGGAAGCCGACGAACAGCGGCGGGTCGCCGAGCGGCGTCAGCGAGCCGCCAATGTTGGACACCAGGAAAATGAAGAAGATGACGACATGGGCATTGAAAGGCCTGTTGTCGTTGGCGCGCAGGATCGGCCGGACCAGGATCATCGAGGCGCCCGTCGTGCCGATCACCGAGGCAAGCGCCGCCCCGACGACCAGCAGTCCGGCATTGACCAGCGGTGTCCCGTGGATGTTGCCGGCAAGCAGGATGCCGCCTGAAATCGTGTAGAGCGCAAACAGCAGGACAATGAACGACATGTATTCGGTGAGCAGCGCGTGCAGCACCGCCTCGGTTGCCGCCGGGGTGCCGAAGGCGACCGCGAGCGGCACGATCACCAGCGCCGCCCACAAGGCAGCGATCTTGCCGTAGTGGTGTTCCCAGACATGGTGGAACAGCAGCGGACCGGTGGCGATCGACAGGAGCAGTCCGGCAAAAGGCAGCGCCCACCAGAGCGACATGGCGGCGCCCGGCAGGCCATGCTCTTCTGCCGCCAAGGCCGATGCCGGAAACAGCAACGCGACGATGATCGCGCCGGCCGCCCCGATCGCCATCGGCATGCATCCCCCTCTGCCCGCCACGGTGCGGTCAGTCCGACGTATGATCTTCGAGCGTCACGCCGGCGTCGCGCATTCTCGCCAGCATTGTCTCGAGCGATCCGTTGAGATCGATGCCACGGCAGGCATCGAGCCTGACCGTGGTTCTAAACCCCTGTTTGACCGCATCCAGCGCCGAGAAGGCGACGCAGAAATCGGTCGCCAGGCCGACCAGGATCAGCGTGTCGATGCCGCGTTCCCGGAGATAACCGGCGAGTCCGGTGGGCGTCGCGTGATCGTTCTCGAAGAAGGCGGAGTAACTGTCGATGGCGGGACGAAATCCCTTGCGGATGACGAGTTCGGCCTTGGTCCAGGCCAGCCCCGAGTGGAAATCCGAACCGAGACTGCCCTGGATGCAATGGTCCGGCCACAAGGTCTGCGCACCGTATGGCATTTCGATCGTCGAATAGGGCTGCGAACCCGGATGGCTGGAGGCAAAGCTGGAATGGCCGGCGGGGTGCCAGTCCTGCGTCAGCACGACATGGTCGGTTCGCCGGATCATGTCGTTGACCAGCGGCACGATCTCGTCGCCGCCGGCAACGGCCAGCGCGCCGCCCGGGCAAAAGTCGTTCTGCAGGTCGATGACAACGAGCGCTTCGTCGGCCATGGAGTTTCCTTCCTGTCAGGCTGCGGTCGGGCTCCGAATGAGGCGCCCGGCGAAAGAAGAAGCCGCTGGCGCGACCGGAGGGAGAAACTTGACCAGATGGCGGGCCGCGTCAACCTCCAGCGGAATAACAAATACGTGGCGATGCCCGCCACATGGGCACCGGCGTAAACTCTGGCTTTGACAAATTCCGCCGTCTTGATATCATTTGCATACGAATGAATTTGCTGGATCGAAAGCCGGCAGGATATTCCCAGGCGAAACGTCTTGGGAGGGCCGATCTCTGGGAAGGCCCATCTTGTTGGGAAAGCCCATTTTGTGTTGGGAAGGCCCATCTTACTGGGAAGGAAAGCGTGATCCGTTACGCGAAACCCACCACGGTCGACGAGGCGCTCGCGCTGCTTGGCGGCGGCACCTGGCGCATTCTTGCCGGCGGCACGGATTTCTATCCGGTACAGGGAAGCAAGCCGTTTCGCGACAATGTCCTCGATGTCAACGGCCTGACAACGCTGCGCGGCATCGCCGAAACCGCCAGCCACTGGATCGTCGGCGCGCGCACGACATGGACCGATGTCATCCGCCACCCCTTGCCGCCAGCCTTTGACGCCTTGAAACAGGCGGCGCGGGAGGTCGGCTCGGCGCAGATCCAGAACGTCGCCTCGGTCGCCGGCAATCTCTGCAACGCTTCACCTGCCGCCGATGGTGTGCCGGGCCTGCTCGTGCTCGACGCCGAGGTAGAACTGCGCTCGGTGGCGGCGACACGCTATCTGCCCTTGTCGCAGTTCATCCTCGGCAACCGCCGTACCGCCTTGCAGCCTGGCGAGATGGTGACTGCCATCCGCGTGCCGAAACCCTCCGGCACATCGGCCTTCGTCAAGCTCGGCGCCCGGCGTTATCTCGTCATCTCCATCGCCATGGTGGCGGCGCGTCTGGTTGTCGAGAACGGCACTGTCGCGGATGCGGCCGTGGCCGTCGGCTCGTGTTCCGCCGTCGCCAGGCGGCTGGTCGGTGTCGAGACGGCACTGCGCGGCCTTGCCGTGGGCGCCGGGCTTGTCGCCGCGGTTCGGTCGGCGCCGATGGTTGAGCTGTCGCCGATCGCCGACGTGCGCGGCAGCGCCGAATACCGGCTTGACGCGGTGCGCGAGATCGTTGCCCGCGCCGTGCTCGCGGCCACGGAGACGCCAGCAGGCGACAAGGTGGCCGCATGAGCATGGACCGCGCCGATATCGCCTTCGCCGTCAATGGCGCCGCTGTCTCGGTCAACGTGCCGCCGCTGCGCAGGCTGTCTTCGGTATTGCGCGATGAATTGCGGCTGACCGGCACAAAGGTCGGCTGCGATGCCGGCGACTGCGGCGCCTGCACGGTGCTGGTCGACGGCGATCCCGTCTGCGCCTGCCTGATGCCGGCGGCCTCGGCCGCTGGCACCGCGGTGACGACGGTCGAAGGACTGGCCAATGGCCGGCTGTCGGCGTTGCAAGCCTCGTTCCTGGCGCATGGCGCCGCGCAATGCGGCATCTGCACGCCGGCGCTGCTGGTCGCCGCAACCGCGTTGCTGGACACGAAACCCAGGCCGACCGAGACCGAGGTGCAGGATGCGCTGGGCGGCATCCTCTGCCGCTGCACCGGCTACCGGAAGATCATCGCGGCGGTGATGGAGGCGGGATGGTTCGGCAGTGAACGGTCAACTGCCAGCGCCGCCACTCATCCGCCTGCTGGCTCCCCGTATAGTGACGGGGAGAAGGGAAGCGCTCCAGCGTTGGCGCCCCCCTCTCCCCGCCCCTTGCGGGGAGAGGGTAAGGGTGAGGGGCAGCGCCAACTTTATGGACTGGATCGCGATCTCGATCGGAGGATGCCGGCCTCGGGCCACGCCATTGGCGCGTCGCCGATCAGGCTCGACGGCGTGCCAAAGGTGACCGGCGCCGAGAAATTCGGCGGCGATTCCTTCCCGGCCGATGCGCTTGCGGTGCTGGTGGTCCGCTCGCCGCACTATCATGCAAAGTTCGATTTCGGCGACCTCGACGGCTGGGCCAAGGCGCATCCAGGCATCGTGGGCGTTTTCACGGCCGCCGACATCCCGGGAAAAAACTGTTTCGGCGTTATCGGCCCATTCGCCGACCAGCCGGCGCTGGCCGAAGGCTTTGCCCGGCTTCGCGGCGAGGCGGTCGCCCTGGTCGCCGGCGAGCGAGAGGCGATCCTCGATCTCGATCTGTCGGATTTCCCTATCCGCTGGACCGAACTGCCGCATGTTCTCCAGCCTCGTGACGCGCAGGCCGAGGGTGCTGCGCTGATCCACGGCAACCGGCCGGACAACCTGCTGACCAAGGGCTTTGTCGAACGCGGCGATCCCGAGGCGGCACTTGCCAATGCGGCCGTCACCGCGAGCGGCGCGATCGACACCTCCTATGTCGAGCACGCCTATATCGAACCGGAAGCCGGCTATGCATATGTCGACGGCGACACGCTTGTCGTCGTCGCCTGCACCCAGGCGCCTTACATGGACCGTGACGACACCGCGAAAGTGCTCGGCCTTGCCGTCAACAAGGTGCGCATCGTGCCGACCGCGACCGGTGGCGGCTTTGGCTCCAAGCTCGACGTTTCCTTGCAGCCTCTGATCGGCCTCGTCGCCATCAAGACGGGACGGCCCGCGGCCCTTGCCTACACCCGCAACGAATCGATGATGTCGACCACCAAGCGCCATCCGGCGCAGATGAAGGCCACCATCGGTGCCGCCTCCGACGGCTACGTCACCGGCATGGTCTTTACCGGCGATTTCAACACCGGCGCCTATGCCAGCTGGGGTCCGACGGTCGCCAACCGCGTGCCGGTGCATGCCTCCGGCCCTTATCTCACGCCCAACTATCGTGCCGAGGGCCGCGCCATCCACACCCATGGTCCGATTGCCGGCGCCTTCCGTGGCTTCGGCGTGCCGCAGGCGACGATCATGCAGGAGACGCTCTATGACGAGCTTGCGGGCAAGCTCGGCATGGATCGGCTAGACTTTCGCCTGAAGAACTGCCTTCGGAACGGCTCCGAAACGGTTACCGGGCAGCTTCTGGTGTCTGGCGTCGGCATCGCCGAATGCCTCGAAGCGCTGCGGCTGCACTGGGCGCGGGCGACGGTCGACGCGGATACTTTCAACAGCACCAGCATAGATAGAAAGCGCGGTGTCGGCGTCGCGTGCTGCTGGTATGGTTGCGGCAACACCTCGCTTCCCAATCCGTCGACCATTAGGGTCGGCATCGCGCCATCGGGCGACGTCATCCTGCACCAGGGCGCCGTCGATATCGGCCAGGGGTCCAACACCGTCATTACGCAGATCTGCGCCGACGCGCTCGGCCTGCCGCTGGAGAAATTCCAGCTGAAGAGCGCCGATACGGCAATCAGCCCAGACGCCGGCAAGACTTCGGCCTCGCGACAGACTTTCGTGACCGGCAAGGCGGCTGAAAAGGCTGGGCGGGCCCTTCGCGAAAAAATCCTGCGCTTTGCCAATGTCTCGGATAAGGCTTCCCTTAAATTGGATGGCGCGGTGATCGTCATCCGCGAAGGCGAGGCGACACGCCGCATCGACCTTGCCGCGCTCGATGCGAATGCCGACGGCTTCGTCTTCCGCGCCGAAGAGACATACGATCCGCCGACGCTGCCCCTCGATGCCAAGGGCCAGGGCAAACCCTATGCGGTCTATGGCTATGGCGCGCAGATTGCCGAACTTGAGGTCGACCTCAAACTCGGCACTGTCAGGCTGATCAAGATCACGGCGGCGCATGACGTCGGCAAGGCGATCAATCCGTTGCTGGTCGAGGGCCAGATCGAAGGCGGCATCGCCCAAGGCATCGGCATGGCGTTGATGGAAGAATATATTCCCGGGCGCACCGAAAACCTGCACGACTATCTCATCCCGACCATTGGCGACGTGCCGCCGATCGAGACCATCCTTATCGAGGTGCCCGATCCCGAAGGGCCGTTCGGCGCCAAGGGCCTGGGCGAGCACGTGCTGATCCCGACGGCGCCGGCGATCCTCAACGCCATCCGCCACGCCACCGGCGTGCTGGTCACCAAGGTGCCGGCAACGCCAAGCCGCATCCTGGCGGCCATCCGCGAGAAGGAGGCACGGGCATGAGCGAGCTTGCCGAACGCTTCGAAACCCATGATCCCGGCGAGAAGCTGGTGGCGGAGAAGATCCGCTGCGATGCCTGTCCCGTCATGTGCTACATCGCCGACGGCCGCACCGGCGCTTGCGACCGCTATGGCAATGTCGCGGGCCGGATCGTGCGCATGGACCCGCTGACCATCCTCGACCATGCGGCCGAGACCGGCGCTGCCATGGTGCCCTTTGTCGCCGAGGGCGAGCAGTGGGACGGCGAACTCATCAACACCGGCCGCCGCTTCGTCACGGCAATCGGCGCCGGCACCACCTATCCCGACTACAAGCCTGCTCCCTTCATCGTCAGCCAGGAGGTCGAGGGCGTCGATCTCGTCACGGTGGTGACGGAAGGCATCTTCTCCTACTGCGGCGTCAAGGTGAAGATCGACACCGACCGTCATATCGGACCCGAAACGGCTGTCGTGCGGGCCGAGGGCGAGGCCATCGGCCATGTCACGACGGGCGAGTACGGTTCGCAGATGCTGTCGCTGGGCGGCGTGCATCATCTGACCGGCGGTTCCAAGGCGGAAGGCCGCGCCACCTGTGACGCCCTGCTCAATTTGTGCAACCGCAAACCGGTGGAACTCAGCATAGACGGCGGCGCCACGGTCATCGTCGAAGCCGGCAAACCGCCCGTCATCGACGGCAAGCAGGAACACCGCATGCGTGTCGGCTGCGGCTCGGCGACGATCGGCATGTTCGCCACGCAATGGCGCGGGCTGGTCGACGAGGTCGTGGTGGTCGACGATCACATCACCGGTGTCGTCTCCGAACACCAGGCCGGCAAGGTGCTGGGCTGGCAGGATACGGGCATCAAGATCGTTGGCCGCCGCTCGACACCGGGCCGCTATTTCAAAGTGTCCGAGCCAGGCCTCGGCTGGGGCGGCACCAGCATTTCAGATCCGCTGTCGATACTCGGCGAATGGAACGCCAAGAAGGGCGCGCGCCCGGGCCTGTCGCTGCTGATGGTTTCGACCACCGGCGAGCAGTTCGCCTATTACGAGCTCGATGACGACCTGAAGCCGGTCGAAAAACCGTTTCCGGAACGGCTTAGGAAATCGGTCAACCTGATCGAGGACAATTGCGAGCCGGCCTTGTGCACCGTGCTGTTCATCGGCGGCGCCGGCGGGTCGCTGCGCGCCGGCGTCACCGAAAACCCGGTCAATCTCACCCGTTCGGTGCAAGGCCTGACTACCTATGTCACCGTTGGCGGCGCCCCGGTCTATGTCTGGCCGGGCGGCGGCATCACGCTGATGGTCGATGTCACCAGGGTTCCGGAAGGCGCCTTCGGCTATGTGCCGACGCCGGCGCTGGTGGCGCCGATCGAGTTCACGCTGCGTCGCGACGACTATGTCAGGCTCGGCGGCTACGAGGCCGAAATCCGCAGCGTTGCGGACATCGTCGCCAAGGGCGGCGAGTATCTCAATCCCCGACGCGGCACAGGCGCCGCAACCCAAAATCCATGGCCGCCGCTGGCGCAATTGCGCCGCGTGGGTCCGAACGGGGCGGGGTGATGGAAGATCCGCAAGCGCACTGGCTGCAGGACGGCAAGCGGCTGCATCTCAACCATGGGCCGATCGACCTGATCGTCGAGGCCTTTGGCGAGGCTGATGAGTGTCGAGCCGCCTACGTCCAGGCCGTCGCGCGCTTCCAAACGATCCTGATCGAGCTGGTCGAGGAGCTTCCCGAATTGCGGCTCCCGGCATTTTTCTTGGCGCCGCGAGCCTTCGCCGGCCCGACGGCGCGCCGCATGGAAGCAGCCGTCATGCCCATGGCGGAATGCTTCATCACACCGATGGCCGCCGTTGCCGGGTCGGTAGCCGACGAAATGCTTGCCGCGCTGCTTGCCGGACGCAAGCTCGATCGCGCCTATGTCAACAATGGCGGCGACAGCGCCCTCCACATCGGCAGAGGCCGCTCGATGGGATTGGCGGTCGCCGGCACCGGCAACGGCATGGCCGACCGGATCACGATCCGCGCGCAGGATGGCGTGCGTGGCGTTGCAACCAGCGGCTGGCGTGGCCGCTCCTTCTCGCTTGGCATTGCCGACGCCGTCACCGTGCTGGCGCGGACTGGCGCCGAGGCCGATGCGGCGGCAACGCTGATAGCCAACGCGGTGGACCTGCCCGGCAATCTCGCCATCAGGCGCGTTCCCGCACGCGACCTGTCGCCCGACAGCGATCTTGGCGCGCGGCTGGTGACGCAAGCCGTCGGCACGCTTGCACCTGATGAGGTGGCACGCGCCCTGGACAATGGCCTTGCCGTCGCCGAAGATTTTCGCCGGCGCGGCCTGATCGCCGCATCGGCGCTGTTTCTTGGCGGGGAAGCCCGCATCAGCGGCTCCGTTGCACTCGTCGCGCCCAACAAGCATGAACCGGAGGAAGTTGCCCATGCCTGAATTTCCGATCCGCAAGATCGCGGTGCTGAGCGAAGAAATCTTCCACGATGGCGGACCGGCCGCCGCGGTGCCGCGCCGGCGTGCCGCTGCCATGGCCGTGGTCAGGAACCCGTTCGCCGGGCGCTATGTCGAGGATCTGCAGAGCGCCATGGATGATCTGAAGCCGCTCGGCCTGCTGCTCGCCGACCGGCTGATCGCCGCCCTCGGCGGCGACGTCAAACAGATCGACGGCTACGGCAAGGGCGCCATCGTCGGCAGCGCGGGCGAGCTGGAACATGGCGCGCTGTGGCATGTGCCGGGCGGCTATGCGATGCGCGAGCGGCTGGGCGATGCCAAGGCGATCGTGCCGTCGGCCAAGAAGGTCGGCGCCTTCGGCTCAAAGCTCGACGTGCCGCTCGGCCACATCAACGCCGCCTATGTGCGCAGCCATTTCGACGCCATGGAAGTCGGCATCAGTGACGGCCCGCGTCCCGACGAGATCCTGTTCTGCCTCGCCATGACCTGCGGCCCGCGCGTCCATAATCGGATGGGTGGCCTCGCTGCGGATGACATAAAAGCCTGGGACGGGCTGCGGTGAGCGGCGAGGACAACCTGCTCAAGCTGGTCGAGGCCGAAGAGGCCGACGATCACGACTACCTCCTGCAGGAGCAGGTCGGCTTCATTCTGCGCAAGGCGCACCAGCGCCATGTTTCGATCTTCGCTGCCCGTATCGCCGATCTGACGCCGCCGCAATTCGCCGCACTCGCCAAGTTGCGCGACGTTGGCGAAACTTCGCAGAACCAGCTCGGCACGCTGATCGCCATGGACGCGGCGACGGTGAAAGGCGTCATCGACCGGCTGAAGGCGCGTGGCCTGGTCGAGCTTTCCAGGCATGAGGTCGACAAAAGGCGGCTGCTGGTAAACCTGACGCCGGAGGGCCGCGACGCGATCGAGCGCCTGATCCCGCTGGCCCGCGAGATCACGCTGGAGACCCTGGCGCCGCTCACGGCCAAGGAGGCCGCCACTTTCATGAAGCTGCTGGCCAAGCTGGCGTAAGGTGCGGATCTTACCAGCCTGCAGAAGCTGGTCACCGAACGATTGAGTTGAGTAGAATTGGTTGGTCTGCGCTGCCCCCCATTGTCCTGCCGGACATTTCTCCCCGTATAGGGACGGGGAGAAAGGCGCTGTCATCGACGGCTTCGCTAGTCGCCGGCGTTGCAGAAGGGCGCCGGCTTCACCACAGCTCCCTTCTCCCCGTCACTATACGGGGAGAAGGTGCCGGCAGGCGGATGAGGGGCTGCGCCAACCGAGGCCCCTCAAGCTCCACTATCTCACAGGCCGTTGTCCTTCAGCACCTGGGCGGCGTTTTCCTTGGTGATCTTCTGCGTCGGCAAGGTGATGGTCTTCTCGACCTTCTCGCCGTTCAGGAACTTGATCGCCTGGCGCAGGCCTTCCGCACCTGGGGTGACATAGGTGAAGGTCGCCGTCAGCTCGCCCTTGTTCACCATCTGCACGCCTTCGTTGGGCAGGCCGTCTATGCCGATGAACTTGATGTCCTTCTCGCGGCCGACATCCTTGGCGGCGAGATAGGCGCCGTAGGCCATCGGGTCGTTATGGCCGTAGACGAGATCGATCTTCTCGTTGGTCTTCAGCGCATTGGCCATCAAATTATAGGCTTGGTCCTGTTTCCAGTCGCCCGACTGCTGGTCGAGCAGATATTTGATGCCCGGTTCCTTGTCGGTGAATTCATGGAAACCGTCATGGCGGTCATGCGCCGGCTGGGTGCCCATGCCGCCCCAGATCTCGACGACATTGCCTGCCGCCTTGCCCTTGCCGCCGAGCAGTTCGACGGCATATTCGCCGGCCGCGCGGCCGATCAGCTTGTTGTCGCCGCCGACGAACTGGGTGAAGTCCTTGGTGTCGACGTTGCGGTCGAGCACGAAGACCGGAATCTTGGCGTCGATCGCCTGCTGCACGACGCCGGTCAGGCCGGCCGATTCCTTCGGCGACACCAGGAGCGCGTCGACTTCCTGGCGGATCAGGTTCTCGACGTCGGCGACCTGCTTCTCGGTCTTGTCCTCGCCGTCGGTGATGATCAGCTCGACATCGGGATGCTTGGCGGCCTCGGCAATGATGTCCTTGTTGAATTGGGCGCGCCAGGGCTCGATGGTGGTCACCTGCGAGAAGCCGATCTTCCACTTCTTGTCCTGGGCGAAGGCATGTCCGGTGGAGAGCATTGCCGTGGTGGTCAGCAGGGCCGCACCGAATGCGGCAAGCTTCAGCATGTCACGTCGTTTCATTTCTTGTTTCCTCCGAGATTGAGAGACGGTGTCTCTTGCGACGGCCGTTTCGCGGCGGCCGTTTCCCTGTGCGCCGCTCCGGGCAGGCGCAGATAGGCCATGAGATCGCCGGCATTGCGCTCCTGCACGAGCACGGTGCCGATGATGATCATCCCCTTCAGCACCAGCTGAAGGTTCGAATTGATGTTGTGGAGCTGCAATATGTTGGACAGCAGCCCGAAGATCAGCACGCCGCAGAAGGTGCCTATCAGGCTGCCGCGCCCGCCCATCAGGCTGGTGCCGCCGATGACCACGGCGGCGATGGCGTCGAGCTCCAGCCCGGCGCCGGCGTCCGGCTTGCCTTGCCGGTACTGCGCTACGTAGAGCACGGCGGCGATGCCGGCGAGCAGTCCTGATATGGCATAAGTGGCGATCTTGACGCGGCCGGCGGCGATGCCGGAAAGCCTGGCCGCCTCCTCATTGCCGCCGATGGCATAGACATAGCGGCCGAACGGCGTGAAGCGCAGCACCGCGCCGTAGATGACGATGGCGCCGAGGAAGAACAGGCCGGGCATCGGGATGACGCCGAACACCAGCGAGCGCAGCAGCTCGAAATCGGCGGTGGCGTTGGAACCGGTATAGACCGGCAACACGGCATTGTTCTGGCCGGCGGTGAGCCGGGCGATGCCGAGCGCCGTCACCATCATCGCCAGCGTGACGATGAAAGGCTGCAGCCGTCCGCCGACGATGATGAAACCGTTGATGGCGCCGAACAGCAGACCAACGCAAGGCGCCACCAGAAGCACGCCGAGAACGCCGAATTTGGGCTCGATCTGCGGCAGCAGGTACGAGAGCGAAAGGCAGCACAGGACGATGCCGACGATTGCCGGCGTGACCAGGCCGCGAACGGTGTCCAGCCTCACGTCGCGGGCCACGGCATCAACGCCGGCGCGGGACTTTTCCACGTTGAGGAAGATGAAGCGCGTGACCACGAAGCCGAGACACAGCGCAACCAGGGCAACCGTCGGCACGCCCAGCACGACGCCCGGCGTCACGCCCGGAACCGTCAGCAGCATGGCGCACACCACCGAGCAGATGGCCATCAGCGAGCCGACGGAAAGGTCGATGCCGCCGGTGATGATCACCGCCGTCATGCCGGTGGCGATCAGCCCGGTGGTCGACACCTGGCGCAGCACGTCGAGGAGATTGCCGTAGGACAGAAAGATGTTGTTGCCCTTGGAACTCACTGGCGAGCCCAGCACGCCGATCAGGAAGATGGCGATCAGGCCCCAGTAGAGCTTGGTGCGGGACAGGAGTTTCAGTGCGGTCATGCGGCGGGTCTCGATAGGGTCCGGCGCGGTGCCGCGAGGCGCATGATGGCCTCCTCGCTCGCCGCTTCGCGGGAAAGGATGCCTGTCTGGCGGCCGTCGGCCATCACCAGGATGCGGTCGGAAAGATGCAGCAATTCCGGCAGCTCGGAACTGATGACGGCGATGGCCAGGCCATCGCCCGCCAGCCGGAAGATGAGGTCGTAGATCTCGCGCTTGGCGCCGACATCAATGCCGCGCGTCGGCTCGTCGAGCAACAGCACCCTCGGCCTGGTCGCCAGCCACTTGCCGATGACGACCTTCTGCTGGTTGCCGCCCGACAGCGTGCCGGCGGGCTGGTCGATATCCCGGCAGCGGATGCCGAGCGCCTTGACAGCCTGCCGCGCCAGCCCCTGTTCGCCGGCCAGCGAACGGATGCCGAAGCGGGCCAGCGCTCCGACCAGCGGCAGCGCCACATTGTCCGATATCGAGGCCTGTAGATGCAAGCCTTGCGTCTTGCGGTCCTCGGTGACCAGTGCGATGCCCAGCCGCCGCGCATCGCGCGGTGAGCGGATATCCACCGGCTGGCCGTCGAGCCGGATCTCGCCGCCCGCACGGCCATCGCTCGAGCCGAAGATCGCTTCCATGATCTCGGTGCGGCCGGAGCCCAGCAACCCGCCAATGCCGAGGATTTCTCCGGCGGCCAGATCGAAGCTGACGCCGCCGATCACCTGCCGCCAGCCCTGGCGGTCTGGCTTCGACAGCGACAGATCGCTGACCGAAAGCACGATCCTGCCGCCGGGATCCCGCTCGTCCTGGGAGGATGCGAGCAGGTCCCGTCCGACCATCGCCGAAATGATGGCATTTTCGTCAAGCTCGGCCATCGGCCGCGTCAGCACATGGCGCCCGTCGCGGAACACGGTGACGCGGCCGGCCAGATGCATGACCTCGTCGATGCGGTGCGAGATGTAGACGATGGCGACACCGCTGTCGGCAAGCTGGCCGATGATGCGAAACAGCCGTTGGCATTCGGCCGGCGACAGTGCCGAGGTCGGCTCGTCCATGATCAGCATACGCGCCGACATCGACAGCGCCTTGGCGATCTCGACCAGCTGCTGTTCGCCGACACGCAGCGCGCCGACGCGTGCGTCCGGATCGAGTTCGATGCCGAGCCGCTGCAGGAGGGCGCTTGCCGCGCGGCTGCTCGCCTTGCGGTCGACGATCAGACCCGCGATCAGCTTCTCGCGCCCGAGAAAGATGTTGTCGGCGACGCTGAGCTCCGGCACCAGGTTGAGCTCCTGGTGGATGATGGCGATGCCCGCGTCCTCGGCGTCGCGCACGCCGGCGAAGCTGACCGGCCTTCCGTCGATGCTGACCGTGCCTTCGTAGCCGGTATAGACGCCGGAGAGGATCTTCATCAGCGTCGACTTGCCGGCGCCGTTCTCACCCATCAAGGCATGCACTTCGCCGCGCCGCAATTCGAAGCCGACATCGACGAGCGCGGCGATGCCGCCAAAGCTCTTCGAAATATGCTCGGCGCTCAGAACGGTGTCCGAGCGATCCGATGTCGCATTGCGCGCCGAGGAAAGGGAATTGCTCTGTTCCATGACAATGGCGGCCTCCCTTCCGTCTTCGTCAGCTTCTCGAACGCTAATCTAAACGTTTCGATCCTGTCAAGCCGATATAGGGTGACGAAACTTTGATGCATTTCAATTCTTGCCTAAAATGACGGGATTCCGTAGGTATTGCTGGCAAGGGGTGACGAAACGTTTCGAAAATGACAGCGTCAGGGCCAAAAAAACAACGCAAATCCACCGCGCCCACCATGTTGCACGTGGCCGAAGCGGCGCGTGTCTCGGTCGCCACCGTGTCGGCGCTGATCAACGGCACCGCAACCGTGAGTCCGGAGCTCAGCGCTCGCATCGAGCAGGCGATCCGCGATATCGGCTACAAGCGCAACGCCATCGCCCGCAGCCTGAAGATGGGTACGACGCGCACCATCGGCTTGACCGTTCCCCACATCACCAACCCGTTCTTCACCGCCGTCGTCTCGGTCATCCAGCAGGCCTTCGATCGCGCCGGCTATGCCGTCATGCTGTGCTGTACGGACGAGGATTTGAACACCCAGGACGACCAGATCAGGCTGCTGCTCGACCGCATGGTCGACGGGCTGATCGTGGCGCGCGTCGGTGACGGCGCGATCCTCGAGCGGATCGTCGCCGATGCCAACGTGCCGGTGGTGCTGATGGATCGCCTGTGCGAGGGGGTCGACACCGACGCCGTGGTTCTCGACAACCAGCGCGCGGTGTTCGACGCCATCAGCTATCTGATCGACCTCGGCCACCGCCGCATCGGGTACATCACCGGCACCTCGGATATTTCACCCATGCATGACCGCATGACCGGATATTGCGAGGCGCTCCAGGCCGCCGGCTTGCCGGTGGCCGAGGAACTGGTTCGCTCCGGCAATTTCCACGAGATCGACGGCTACAACGCAACCATGCAGCTGCTGTCGCTGCATGACCGGCCAAGCGCGATCTTCTCGGCCAACAACCCGATGGTGATCGGAACCATGAAGGCGATCCGCGACATCGGCTTGTCCTGTCCGGAGGACATTTCGGTCGCTTGCTTCGACGATTTTCCCTGGTCCGACGTGTTCCAGCCGCAGCTGACCACGGTGGCGCAGCCGGTGCAGGCCATCGGCGAGCAAGCGGCCAATCTGCTGCTCGACCGCCTCGCCGGCAACCGGGACACGCCGCCGCGCAAGCTCGTGCTCAAGGGCCGCCTGATGATCCGCAATTCATGCCGGCCGCTGGGGGCGGTTCAGAGCGTCAGTGCCTAAAGCATGATGCCGAAAAATGTGAAGCGGTTTTCGGACGCCATCCTGCTTCCCGAGATTTGGAGCCTGATCAGGGCGTAAAGACACCGGAACACAGCGCCTGCAGCTTCGAAAACACGCCCTTGCCGCCCGTGATGACCTGCGTGCCGCTCTGCAGCACCGTCTTCGGGTCCGCCTTCAGAACGGTGCCGCCAGCCTCCTCGATCAACAGCATGCCGGCCACGCAGTCCCAGGCGTTCATGTGTTCTTCGACATAGCCGAGCAGCCGGCCCGAGGCGACATAGGCGAGCATCAGGGCGCCTGACGCGTTGCGGAAGAAGACGCCGCCTTCGGCGAGGATCTTCTTGATCAGCACGGCGATGTTTTCGGCCTCGGCCCGGTTTGAGAAGCCGGTGCCCACCGAACCTTCTTCAAGGCTGGTCGCCGCGCTCGTCCTCATCGGCCTGCCGTTGACGAAGGCGCCGCCGCCCAGCCTTCCGTGGAAGGTCTCGCCGGTCGATGGCTCGTGGATGACGCCGACGATCGTCTCCCCATCCCGGGCGCAAGCGATCACCACGCACCAAGCCGGAATGCCGCGCACGAAATTGGCGGTGCCGTCGATGGGGTCGATCACCCAGACATGGCCGGTAGAGCCGGCGACCGAGGCATGCTCCTCGCCGATGATGCCGTCCCGCGGATAGTCGGCGGCGATCGCCGCGCGGATGAACAGCTCGACCTCGCGGTCGGCTTGCGAGACCAGGTCCTGATGGCCCTTGCTCTCGATGGTCAGGCTGTCGAGATCGCGGAAATACCTCAGGCCGAGTTCGCCGGCGCGCCGCGCCAGATCGATGGCGAACCGCATGCGTGCTTCGAGATCATGTGTCACGGGAAAGCTCACTTGCTGCCGATGGATGCCTTGCACTTAGCAGAGCATTGTGACCGGCAAAAGCACCCGGCGAAGTACAAGACGTCAGGCCGCTTGCGACAGCGATTTGTGTGCCTCGGCCAGGATTTCGAAGGAACGCACGCGGGCGGCGTGATCGAATATCTGCGCGGTGACCATCAGCTCATCGGCGCCGGTGCGGCGTACGAACGCATCGATGCCTTGGCGGACCGTTTCCGGCGAGCCGACGACGGCGCAGGACAGCGCCTGGCCGAGCATGGTCTTGGCCATCGGGTCGAGATTCCGGTCATAGCTCTCGACCGGCGGCGGCAATCTTCCGGGCCTGCCGGTGCGCAGATTGACGAAGGCCTGCTGCAGCGAGGTGAACAGCAGACGTGCCTCGGCGTCGGTGGGCGCTGCAAAGACATTGAGGCCGAGCATGACATGTGGCTTGTCGAGCTGCTCAGACGGCTGGAAGCGCGAGCGGTAGATGTCCAGCGCGTGGTCGAGTTCCGCCGGGGCGAAATGCGAAGCGAAGGCATAGGGCAGGCCGAGCATGGCGGCGAGCTGCGCGCCGTAGAGGCTCGACCCGAGAATCCAGATCGGCACCGTCTGGCCTTCGCCAGGCACGGCGCGCAGGCGCTGGCCTTCCTCGGCCGGCAGGAAATAACCCATCAGCTCGACGACATCCTGCGGGAAATTGTCGACGCCGGCCTCGAGATTGCGGCGTAGCGCCCGCGCCGTGTTCATGTCGGTGCCGGGAGCGCGGCCGAGGCCAAGGTCGATGCGGCCTGGAAACAAGGCCGCCAGCGTGCCGAACTGCTCGGCGATCACCAGCGGGGCATGGTTGGGCAGCATGATGCCGCCGGCGCCGACGCGAATGGTTTTGGTGCCGCCGGCAACATGGGCGATGACAACCGATGTGGCCGCACTGGCAATGCCTGGCATGTTGTGGTGCTCGGCCAGCCAGTAGCGCTTGTAGCCGAGCCGCTCGGCGTGGCGGGCGAGGTCGAGCGAATTGGCGAGCGATTGCGAGGCATCGCTGCCTTCGACGATCGGCGACAGGTCGAGGACGGAAAGTTCGGTCATGTACTGGTCTCCACGATCTTCTTCTCGCGCACCCGAGCCTCGAGGGCCGTGCGGTCGGGAATGGTGATGCCGAGCTGGCCTTCCAGCGTGTCGGCGAGTTCAGTGGCTGTGGCGATCTGCTTCTGTTCGGTGCGGCCATCAATGTGATGGATCGACAGGCGATCGCCGCGCAGCGCGTAGCGCCGGTCGGGCGCGGCGCGCGCCGCCAGAACCGAGGTCAGGAAATGCGATGCCGGGTTGGTCGACATGAAATAACTGGTGACGGAATAATCGACCTCATAGTGCGGCTGCAGATCGAAGCGATACAGTGAGCGCCAGCCGCCGCCGATGGCGGCCTGCAGGCGGAAGTGATCGCCGGTTTCAACGATGCGGAACGTTTCGTGCGGGGTCGTTTGTTCGAGGTCCGGCTCGAGCAGCAGCGGGGCGGTCAGCGTCAGGCCGCCGAAGCCGACATCGGCTATATAGGTCCGGCCATCGAGCTCGGCGCGCAAAAGCATGTGGCTACGCGCCGTGATCGCGTCCTCGCTCTGACCCCAGAGCACACGGGCGGCGAGGCCGCCGACCTCGAAGCCAAGCGCCTTCAGCGCGTGCATGAAAATGAGATTGTGCTCGAAGCAATAGCCGCCACGCCCGTCGAGGACCATCTTGTCCTGCAGCGATGCGGCGTCCAATCGGACCGGGCGCCCCAGAAACGGATCCATGTTCTCGAAGGGGATCGCCTGCGGATGCAGGAAATGAAGCGTCTTCAGCGTGTCGAGCGAAGCATCACTGGAACCGGCATGGCCGATCCGGGCGAAATAGGCGTCGAGGTCGAAGGGAGCGTCGTTCATCGGGAAGGGCACCGGGCACTGATCGGGCGGATATAGGCATTCGATCCCGCCGCCGCAAACGGTGCGCCTGTTATGCGGCGGTCGTGCCGTCCTGTTCGTCGGCGTCCTCCTCCACGACCGCCGTATGTTGGGCGGCGAGAAAATTGCCGACATGGCTAAGGCTCTCGAAATGGTCGCAGAACACCTTGACGACGACCAGCAGCGGCACAGCCATCAGCGCGCCGACGAAGCCCCACAGCCATGACCAGAATGCGATGGCGATGAAGATCGCCACGGCGTTGATCTCGAGCCGCCGCCCGACCACCATCGGCGTCACGAACTGGCCTTCGACGATGTCGCACAACACCAGGAAGGCAGGCGCCAACAACGCGTAGGCGATCGTGTCGAAGCTGATCAGCGCGATGACCGTGACCAGGACGAGCGTGATCATGGCCCCGACATAAGGCAGGAAATTGAGCAGAGCGGCCGCGGCGCCCCAGACCAGCGGATTGGGCATGCCAAGCGCCCACAGGCCGAGGCCGATGACCGTGCCGAGGCCGGTGTTGATGATTGTGACGGTGAGCAGATAGTGCGAGATTTCCCGCTCGACGTCGTAGACGACGCGCAGCGCCCGCTTCTTTTCGGTGAGGCTGGCGAAGGACTGGATGATCTTCTCGTAGAACATCGTGCCCGAGGCGAGCAGGAACAGCGACAAAACGAAGATGATGGTCAGGCTTGTTCCGGCCGACAGGATGTTGCTCGCCGCCGACGACAGGAAGCCGGACTGCGCCACCGCGACCTTCTGCACACCCGGTTCCTGCGAGGTCTCGGTCAGCCCTTCGATCTGGTGCGCGATCTCCATGATCCTCTCGACCGGCCGCCGCAACTGCGCCAGCCGTTCGGTCAGTTGCTGGCCGATGGACGACGTGTTGTTGATGAGATCGATGACGGGGCCGCTGAGCACATAGCCGGCGCTCGCGAAGACGAAGAGGGACACAAGCACCAGAAGCGTCGCCGAGACCACTTCGGGAATGCCGCGCTTGCGCAGCAGCCGCACGATCGGCGTCAGTGTCAGCGTCAGCAGAAAGGCCAGGATGACCGGCATGAAGAAGGCGCGCGCGAAATAGAGCGCATAGATGCTCATGAACAGGAAGATGCCGATGAGCAGCGAGCGCATCAGGCGTGTGTCGGCGCGCGTTACCAAACGTGACTCCTCGGCCTCGGCAACGCCTGCGCCCAAAGCGGCGGGTTCGGCTTTCATCGTGGCCCCCTCGGTGGCGCACCACAACTGATGCAATCCGCAGACGAAAACGCCGGCACGGCTTCAAGGTTCCGTTAGCCGGCACTGCCGCACGGGCCGCCGTCAAGGGATCGTGCCGCCAATTGCGCAACCGGAGACTCGGCTGCGAGTGCGCCATATTACATGCGGTGTAATTGAGCCCGCGCAGGTGGCGGGCCTGGTACGGGAGCAAGCCTTCGCAACGGTCGCAGGGCCAGCGCGGCGAGAAATCGCCCGCGCGATACACCTACCCTGAAAAAAGGACAATACGATGCAAAGATTTACCCTTCAGACAATCGAGTCGGCGCCGGAGAAATCCAAGCCCTCAGGCGCCGCCACGGCCGGCACGGATTTCGCCGTTTCCTTGCGCACGATCGGCGCCACCTTGGTGCCATAAAGCTCGATCGCCTTCATGATCTTGGCGTGCGGCATGGTGCCGATCGCCATTTGCAGCAGGAAGCGGTCGTTGCCGAAAATCCTGTGCTGGGCGACGATCTTTTCCGCCACCTGCTCCGGATTGCCGACGAACAGCGCACCATCGGGACCACGCGACTGGTCGAAATGCGCGCGCGATGTCGGACCCCAGCCGCGCTCACGGCCGATGCGGTTCATCACCTCGGCTTGCGGGCCGTAGAAATCGTCCGCCGCCTGCTCGGTCGTGTCGGCGATGAAGCCATGCACGTTGATGCTGGTGGCCAAGCCTGCCGGATCGCTGCCGGCGCGCTTGGCTGCATCACGGTAGAGGTCGAACAGCGGCGCGAAGCGCGCCGGTTCGCCGCCGATGATGGCAAGCGCCAGCGGCAGGCCGAGCGCGCCCGCGCGGGCTGCCGATTGCGGCGTTCCGCCAATCGCGATCCAGACCGGCAGCCTGTCCTGGAAGGGTCTGGGATAGACGCCGCGATCGTTGATCGGCGCGCGCAGACTGCCCGACCAGGTCACCTTCACCTGATCGCGGATGGCAAGCAAAAGGTCGAGCTTTTCGGCGAACAGCTCGTCATAGTCTTCGAGGTTGTAGCCGAACAGCGGGAAGGATTCGATGAACGATCCGCGCCCGGCCATGATCTCGCCGCGGCCGCCTGACAGAAGGTCGAGCGTGGCGAATTGCTGGAAGACGCGTACCGGATCGTCGGAGGAGAGCACGGTGACAGCGCTGGTCAGTCTGATGCGCTTCGAACGCTCCGCCGCCGCGGCCAAAGCCACGACCGGCGCCGAGGCGGCATAGTCGGGCCGATGGTGTTCGCCGAGGCCAAAGACGTCGAGGCCAACCTGGTCGGCCAGTTCGACCTCCTCGATCAGGTTGCGCAGCCGCTCATGCGGGCCGATGGCGCCGGGACCCGGCACAGGGCTCACATCGGCAAAAGTGTAGAGGCCGAGTTCCATTTGAATGTCATCCCAGTGTGTTGATTGTCGCCCTAGAGGTAGCGACGCGTCCGTCGCGCCGCCAGAGGGTGGCTGGTGAACAGTGCATGTCGATTTCGGCGGGAAATGCGTCTCCCCGGTGCAACATCCCGGAATTTCATGGCTGCCATACCGTTTTGGCGCTTGAACTCCCGGTTTTCACGCGTATGTAAGCCTCGCGAATAGACTTCAAGGAAGTGGACTTGGCTATCTACAGGGAAAAAGACATTTTCGAGCGGCGCAATGCCGCGACCGAGGCAAAGAAGGCGCTTCTGGAGCGCTTCAAGTCAAAGCCGGCAGCAGACGATCCCGCGGTGCTGGCACGACAGGCCGAACGCAAGGCAATTCTTGCGGCACGTGAGATCCGCGAGGCCGAAAAGGCCAAGCTGAAGCAGGAAAAGCTGGCGCGCGAGGCGATCGAGAAGGCCGAGCGTGAGGCAGCAGCTGAAGCGGCGCGCATTGCCGCCGAAGAGGCAGCGGAGGCGGAAGCAAAGCTTCGGGAGGCTGAAGAGAACGAGCGTATTGCTCGCTTGCTTGCCGATGAAGCCGAGCGCAAGGCAAAGCGCGACGCGCGCTACGCAGCACGCAAGCAGCGCACCGGCAGGACTCCTCCCGGCTTTACGGGTCGCTAAGAGCGCACTCGCCTCGACGGATGACCAACAAGGGACGCGCCAAGGCGCGGCCCTTTTTCGCTTGTCCATGTCGCCGACCGGAAGCCCCTGCATCCAGGATGTCGGCTTGGACATCCGGGGATATCGGCTCGGTCGATGTCGCCCGCCGGCGGACAAGGCCGTTCAGGCCGCGAATTTCAGCCCCATGATGCCGCAGACGATCAACGCGATGCAGCCGAGCCTGATCGCCGTGGCGGGCTCGCCCAGCAGCCAGATGCCGAGCAGCGCCGTGCCGACGGTGCCGACACCGGTCCATACCGCATAGGCGGTGCCGACAGGCAGCGCCTTCAGCGCCAGGCCGAGCAAGGTGAGGCTGACGATCATCGACGCGACCGTGAGCACGGTTGGAACCAGCCTGGTGAACCCGTCGGTGTATTTGAGGCCGATTGCCCAGCCGATTTCGAACAGGCCGGCGAAAAACAGAAAAGTCCAGGACATCGCAACGCTCCATCGGAGCATCCAGGCTTCCGGCCTTGGCTGCTCACTCGACAATGGCGGGTCGTCCCGGCCGAATTTTCGGAAAGTGCGAGGTCGTCCCCGCGCCGTCGATATAGGGCTGTCCGAATGCCCGATCAACACGTGCCGGCGGCATTGTCGAATGCCGCCGGTGAAATCCCGCCGCGCCGGGTTGCCGGGACTTACTTTTCCTTGAGCCTCATTGCCTTGACCGGCGGCGCCTTCAGGGCCGGAGCGGCTACAGGCTTCTTGGCGTCTTTCTTCGGTTTGCGGGCTTCCTTGCCTGCCTTCATCGCACCTTTAGCCATGATTCGTTCCTCCAGTTGCGGGAAACGGAGTGAAACAAGACAAGCGTCTCTAGGCAAGGGGCTGTTTCCGTCCCGCCACCACTGCCAGTGCCCGTATCAACCGCTTTTCCGGCCCCCAATGGCCTCGGGCGGGCAACGCCGAGGCCTGAACGGATCGACGGGTTATGCGTTCAGGATGGATATGGAGCTTCAGCGCGCGGGTGGCTAAGCTCCCCGGCACAAGCTCGCGAGTATCGGAGGCGGCGAGGAAGATGGCAGGGCACGGCGGCTCCAGAACGGTCATCTATGCGGCGCTTGCCGGCAATCTCGCCATAGCGCTGACCAAGTTCGCCGCCGCCTTTTTCACCGGCAGTTCGGCCATGCTGTCGGAAGGCGTGCACTCGCTGGTCGACACCGGCAATGGCGGCCTGCTGCTTTACGGCATGCACCGCGCCGCGCGCCCTGCGGACAGTACGCATCCGCTCGGCCATGGCCGCGAACTCTATTTCTGGAGCTTCATCGTCGCCCTGTTGGTCTTCGCGCTGGGCGCCGGCGTGTCGTTCTACGAGGGCGTCGTCCACATCTTGGCGCCGGAGCCGGTCTCCAACGTCAAGGTGAACTATATCGTTCTGGGCCTGTCCTTCCTGTTCGAAGGCAGCTCCTGGCTGGTGGCACTGAAGGAATTCCGCAAGCAGAAGGGAAGGCAAGGCTGGCTGCAGGCCGTGCAATCGAGCAAGGACCCAAGCGTCTATACGGTGCTGTTCGAAGACAGTGCCGCGCTGCTCGGCCTGACCGTCGCCTTTGCCGGCATCCTGGCGGCGGAGATTTTCGAGATGCCCGAACTCGACGGCGCCGGCTCGATCGGCATCGCGCTCATCCTCGGCGCGACGGCAATCTTCCTGGCGCGTGAAAGCAAGGGCCTGCTCATCGGCGAGCCGGCCTCACCCGAGGTGCAGAGGAAGGTACTGGCGATCGTCCAGCAGGATCCGGCGGTGCAGCGGGCGAACGGTGTGCTGACGGTGCATATGGGACCGGAAGAGATCGTTGCCGCCCTGAGCGTCGAATTCGAGGACCATCTGGCGGCGCCGGAGATCGAGGCCTGTGTCGAGCGCATCGAGGCGCGGCTGAAGAAGGAAATGCCTGAGATCGCGCGCCTGTTCGTCAAGCCGCAGACGTCAGGCACCTGGGAAAAGCGGCGCAAGGTGATCGAATCCGCGTCAGGAGAAAGTTGAGCATGACCCCGAAACCCTCTTCCTGATCATGCCCTGGCCTCTGGACCAGCGCCGCGCCGTTGCCTCGCATCCCCGCGTCGCTAAGATCAGCCGAGCGATTTTGGAGGAATGACGATGAAGATCGACGGCAGCTGTCATTGTGGTGCTATCACCTACGAGGCGGAGGTCGACCCGGAAAAGACCTCGATCTGCCACTGTACCGATTGCCAACAGCTGACCGGTACGGCCTTTCGCGTCACCGTTCCCGCGCCGCAGGATCACTACCGGATCACCAGGGGCGCGCCGAAAATCTATATCAAGACCGTGGCGAGCGGCGCCAAGCGCGCCCAGGCTTTTTGTGCCGATTGCGGCTCGCACCTTTATGCGACATCGGTCGGCGACGGTCCGAAGGTCTATGGGATCAGGGTCGGGACCTCGCGGCAGCGTCAGGACCTGGTCCCGAGACACCAGAAATGGCACCGGTCGGCGCTGCACTGGCTTCCGGAATTCGAGGGCATGACGACGGTGGAAGAGCAGTAGGGTTAGTAGGCTCCCACAAGACCTCTGCGATTAGCGAAGCCTCCTATCGCTTCGTCATCCTCGGGCTTGACCCGAGGATCCATGCCGTGACCTTGCCGAAGGATGCCGTGGAACGGAATTCTGCACTGTTGCGGCGCGCCGCGGTCGCGGCATGGATTCTAGGGTCTGCGCGCTTCGCTCCGCTCCTTGCTCCGCCCTAGAATGATGGGTGGACGGCCCCTTGCGGCATCGAATGTGCCAAGCTGGTCGTGTTGAAACACCAGCGGAGGAGACCGTCCGTCATGCAAGCTATCAGATTTGGAATCGATCTGGCCAAGAATGTGTTTCA
>NZ_SRTD01000209.1:0-351 GCF_004792105.1 Mesorhizobium sp. M8A.F.Ca.ET.161.01.1.1
CCCGTGCGGCATGCCCTGGACGAGCTGCGCTTCTTCTCTGAAAAAGTCCGTATTCTCGGCGTCTACAAGGGCCATGCGATGCGCGGAAAGCTCAACCAGAGCTGAGCCTGCCGCGATCTCCTACTTCGGCCATTCCACCCAGTCGCGCATCAGGCGATGCGCGATGGCTCCCATGGGCGGCGCAGAAAGACCTTCGCCCGCCGGGGCCTCCAGCATCTTTGCCACCTCTTCCCTCGTGAACCAGCGGCAATCCTCAAGCTCGACCTCATCGCGTGCGATCTCAAAAGCCAACGCCTCGGCATAACAGCCGATCATCAGCGTATGCGGCATCGGCCAAGGCTGGGAGGCGTG
>NZ_SRTD01000210.1:0-350 GCF_004792105.1 Mesorhizobium sp. M8A.F.Ca.ET.161.01.1.1
GCGGCAGCCGCGGTGACAGCAGTTCACGCAGCCGGGGCAGCGGCACGCTGTCCGGGGTGGCGTGGTCCTGCAGCACGTCCAGCAGGTCCAGGCCGTGCAGGTAGGCGTCCAGCTCGCGCTTCTGGCTGACCTTCAGCAGGCCCTTCAGCGTTTCGCTGCCACCGAGCCGGGCCAGCTCGCGCAGGACGCTCTTGCTCAGCAGGCGCAGCTCGCAGTCGCGCAGGGCGGCCACGGCCGTGGTATCGCCGTACCAGCGGGCCACTGCGTGCAGCAGGGTTGGGTCGTTCTCCGGCACCACGTGCAGGGTGTCGCCCGCGCGATAGGCCATGCCACTTCCGGCAATGTCCAAC
>NZ_SRTD01000211.1:0-350 GCF_004792105.1 Mesorhizobium sp. M8A.F.Ca.ET.161.01.1.1
GCGGCTTTGCCGCATCCAGCCCGGCGGCCTTGAACAGATCCTTGTTGTAATAAAGAGCGATCGTGTTGGTCGCCTTCGGGACGCCGAAATATTTTCCATCCCACATCACCGATTTCAGCGGGCCGGGGAAATAATTCTCCGTCTTGATGACATCGGACTTGGCTATCATGTCGGTCACATCGAGGAAGGCTCCGCGTGCGGCGAACATGGCGTGGTTGGGGTTGTCGATGGCGATGATGTCGGGCGCATTGCCGGTCGAATAGGCGCGCATGGATTCGCTCACCACGTCATCGAACTGCAATTGCCGGTATTCGATCTTGATGCCGTTATTGAGCGCGTTGAACTCCTTG
>NZ_SRTD01000212.1:0-350 GCF_004792105.1 Mesorhizobium sp. M8A.F.Ca.ET.161.01.1.1
GTCAGGATGCCCAGCCGGCACCCGGCGGCCGCCAGCGCGCGCAGCAGCGTCACCGCACCCGGCGCGGGCAGCGCGTCCTCGGCCAGCGCGCGCTCATGATCCAGCAACCACGCGCGCTTGGCCTGCGCCGGCGCGTCCGGCAGCGCCGCGATATGGTCGAGGATGTCTTCCTCGGCCGCGATGTGCAGCGCACGGCGGATCGCGGCGAAATCATGCACGGCCACCGTCAGCGTGCCGTCCATGTCGAACACCCAGTGCCGGATCGCGGACAACGCGTGCACTGCGCTGCCCGCCGCCCCCGTCACTGCCACCACTGCGGCATGCGGCTGGCGTCGACGCCACCGGTTTCG
>NZ_SRTD01000213.1:0-349 GCF_004792105.1 Mesorhizobium sp. M8A.F.Ca.ET.161.01.1.1
CCGCTTCGTCCGCCCGGCGGCATGGCACGATGCATCGGTGAAAATTCTCTCCGCCAAGGCCACGGGCGGCTTCAGCACGATTAAGACCTTGTTGCCAAATCGCGGATTGACCCGTCGCTGCTTCTCCAGATCGAAGCCTTCGAGGAAAAGCTGCCCTGACCCTCCATTATCCGTCAACTCGAAACTCACGACGATGCTCCACGGCCTTTGCTCAAGGCCGCAATATTATCATCGCCGAGGAAAATTGGAAGAACAAAAAGCGAACAAAACTTCACCATGTGCCGGGCAATATCCGATACGGCCTTTCGCGAACGCAATCCGTATAACCCGGCAACTCGGTCTGGGACAG
>NZ_SRTD01000214.1:0-349 GCF_004792105.1 Mesorhizobium sp. M8A.F.Ca.ET.161.01.1.1
GCCCGCTCAGACAACACCATTGGTTTTCAACCAACTGATAACTGCGTCTGCGTTCTCTTCGGGTGGATGCACGGGATAAAAGACATGCCTGATGACACCCGCTTGGATGATCATCGTTAGCCTGCGTAACAGGGTCAGACCGCTTGCTTGAAACATCGGCAAGCCAAGGGCCGATGCCAGACGGAGCGAATAATCCGAAAGAAGTGGGAACGGAAGGTGAAGCAGTTCCGCAGCCTCGCGCTGATATTCCGTGGTCTGGGTCGAGAGGCCAAACAGACGGCTTACGCCTAGCTCCTTCAATTCGGCGAAATGATCGCGAAACGCGCAGGATTGCGGTGTACACCCCCTC
>NZ_SRTD01000215.1:0-349 GCF_004792105.1 Mesorhizobium sp. M8A.F.Ca.ET.161.01.1.1
GCCGGATTTGGACTGCGCGATTCTGTTCGCCATGAACGCGCTGCACTATCGGCTCCACATCGAACGGCGTGACCCGGACCTTAACATGGCCCGGTTCTACGCGTGGTCGATCGAAGCGACGCTGTTCGGCCAAACCTGCGTTGTCCGCCGATGGGGACGGATCGGAACTAGCGGCCGCACCGTCCAGCATTCCTTCGACAACGAGGGTGAGGCCGTAGGTTTCTTCCTTGCATTGTTGCGCGCCAAGAAGCTGCGGGGTTATCGGCCAAGATCTGCCGCTCGACATACCGAAGCGACCCCGTCTGCTTGACGGGGTCGCTTGCCAGGGCCGTTCAGTCGCGGTTCGGGC
>NZ_SRTD01000216.1:0-348 GCF_004792105.1 Mesorhizobium sp. M8A.F.Ca.ET.161.01.1.1
TTCGTCCCGCCGCCACGTGCGGCGGTGGCTGCGCGGCGTTTCGAGCATCCGCTGTTCGCCGGCTTGCAGGGCTTCCGTGACCTGCTGGACGTCACTGCATGGCCATCCGTCGCGGCGCTGGATGCACGCCTGGCCGTGCCGGGCAAGCGCTTGGTCGAACAGGATGCCGCGCTGCTGGCCGATGGGCTGCACTACGAAACCCGCATCGCGCGGGGGCGCATCGCCACCCGCGCCGACAACTGGCACGACCTGTTCAATGCGCTGGTGTGGGCCGCCTACCCGCAGCTGAAACGTGCGCTCAACGTGCAGCAGTGCCGGCATATCGAGGCCATGCCACCCGGTCAGCGC
>NZ_SRTD01000217.1:0-348 GCF_004792105.1 Mesorhizobium sp. M8A.F.Ca.ET.161.01.1.1
CATCTGGCGCCTCCGCCTCGGCGCGACTGATCGCGACGCGCAGGTTGATGTCCTGGGTGAACTTCGCCACCTTTGCCTTTAGAGCCAGCGCTTCCTGCTCCTGCTGCGGCAGGTCGTCCCTGTACGCCTGCGCTATGCGTTCATCCGGTGTTTGAATGCCGACGCGGCCTTGCTTCCCACCGGCGATCATTGGGCCGTCCGCCAAGGGACTGCCTTCAGCTTGCGGAGCATCGCCGTCCCTCCCGACTGCCGGTCCCCCCACCCCAAACATCGCCAACGCCCGCTTCGGATCCTTGGCGATCAGCGCCTCGAGCCGCGTCTTGGCGGCGGTGCCGAACCAGTCCTTCG
>NZ_SRTD01000218.1:0-348 GCF_004792105.1 Mesorhizobium sp. M8A.F.Ca.ET.161.01.1.1
GCAGCGCCGATGTTCTGGAAGATGCGCATCACCTCGTGGTCCATGCCGATCGCGCGAGGCAGCGCGTAAACGTGCTCGGCGGCGTCGATTCCTTCTACGCTGATGCCGGCAGCGGCAAGGAGATTGCAGAGCGTGATACCGACCGGGCCGAGCCCGATCACGACGACGTCCGCTTCAGCCTGTGTCTTCACCTGATCCTCCCGTCGCTCCGGCCGTCATGGGCCTTCACGACATCAATTGAGGAAAGCCGGCACAGCGAGCCCCAGCCGCATGGCGGCTTCTTTGAGGTTCTTCGCCGTGCCGTTCGCCAGGGGGATGCCGTTGGCAAGGCGTTCCCGCTCGATCTCA
>NZ_SRTD01000021.1:0-97784 GCF_004792105.1 Mesorhizobium sp. M8A.F.Ca.ET.161.01.1.1
CCAGCTCATCCACGGTTTAAGCCACCTGAGGGGTGACGGGCTCTCGACCGCCGCCACGGATCAGGCAAGCACCTGGTCCGTGGCACCTCAACAATGCACGATTCCAAACACACAAGGGGTGTTCCAGGGGAACGCCAGCGTCTCACTCCGCTGGAACACCCCTCATCCGTCGCCTGCGGCGACACCTTCTCCCACAAGGGGAGAAGGAAGAAGCGCTGACCCACGCCGCAATTGCCGAAAAGCCAAAACATTGCTATCTACCCGGCCATGGAAGAGCTTTTTGGCGATCCGGCTTACAAGGGATTCGTGCTGCAGGACAGAAAACGCCTGCCGTCGCGCTTTTCCGCGCGCGTGTCCGGCGCCCTGACCAGCCGACTTCGCTGATCCTGACGGCCGGCCGCGGGTTTGCGGCATCAGCTCTTTCCCATTCTCATATCGACGGATTTACGCACATGAGCGCACCGCGCACCCTCTACGACAAGATTTTCGACGACCATGTCGTCGACCGCCAGGACGACGGCACCTGCCTGCTCTATATCGACCGCCACCTCGTCCATGAAGTGACCAGCCCGCAGGCCTTCGAAGGGCTGCGCATGAGCGGCCGAAAAGTTCGCCATCCGGAAAAGACGCTGGCCGTGGTCGATCACAATGTCTCGACTTCGCCCGAGCGCAAGTTCGGCATCAAGAACGAGGAAAGCCGCATCCAGGTCGAGGCGCTGGCCAAGAACGCCAGGGATTTCGGCGTCGAGTATTATTCGGAGAACGATATCCGCCAGGGCATCGTCCACATCATCGGCCCCGAGCAGGGCTTTACGCTGCCCGGCATGACCATCGTCTGCGGCGACAGCCACACCTCCACCCATGGTGCTTTCGGCGCGCTGGCGCATGGCATCGGCACGTCCGAGGTCGAGCATGTGCTGGCGACGCAGACGCTGATCCAGCGCAAGGCCAAGAACATGCTGGTGCGCGTCGATGGCGTGCTGCCCGAAGGCGTCACCGCCAAGGACATCATCCTCGCCATCATCGGCGAGATCGGCACCGCCGGCGGCACCGGCTATGTCATCGAATATGCCGGCGAGGCGATCCGTGCGCTGTCGATGGAAGGCCGCATGACGATCTGCAACATGTCGATCGAGGGCGGTGCGCGCGCCGGCCTGATCGCGGCGGACGAGACCACCTTCGCCTATGTCAAGGACAAGCCGCGCGCGCCCAAGGGCGCTGCCTGGGACGCGGCGCTCGAATACTGGAAGACGCTGCGGACCGACGAAGGCGCGCATTTCGACAAGGTGATCGTGCTCGACGCGGCCAAGCTGCCGCCGATCGTCTCCTGGGGTTCCTCGCCCGAGGACGTCGTCTCCGTGCAAGGCATCGTGCCCAACCCGGAAGACATTCCAGACGAGAACAAGCGCACCTCCAAGCTGCGCGCGCTCGACTATATGGGCCTGACGCCGGGGACGAAAATCACCGACATCACGCTCGACCGCGTCTTCATCGGCTCCTGCACCAATGGCCGCATCGAGGATCTGCGCGCCGTCGCCAAGGTGGTCGAAGGCAAGACGGTCAGCCCGCATGTCGATGCCATGATCGTGCCGGGCTCCGGCCTGGTCAAGGAGCAGGCGGAAGCCGAGGGTCTCGACAAGATCTTCCGCGCCGCCGGGTTCGACTGGCGCGAGCCGGGCTGCTCGATGTGCCTTGCCATGAACGACGACCGGCTGAAGCCGCATGAACGCTGCGCCTCGACCTCGAACCGCAATTTCGAGGGCCGGCAGGGCTTCAAGGGCCGCACCCATCTGGTGTCGCCGGCGATGGCGGCGGCGGCGGCGATCGCCGGCCACTTCGTCGACATCCGCGACTGGAAGTAGGCCGTCCGATCCCGAGCGCATTCCAGGCCCCGGACCGCGTCGCTGTCCGGGGCCTTTCTTCATTCACGCGGCCGCATATGCGCCTTCGCTTAACCGCTTGTTTGGGCTTGCCCCCTATGGTCTTCCCCGACGTCAAACGAAGGGAAGTCACGGTCCTTTGGACACTGGCCTATTGATAGCGCTGCTCAATCCGACGATCGCGCTGGCGCTCGGCGCGGCGTTCCTCGTCCTGTGGTTCTATCAGCGCCATCGTCCCTACCTGGCGGTGCTGGCGCTCAGCTACTGCGTCTCGGCGCCGGGATTCCTGTTCCAGTATTTCACCTTGCCCATTGGCGTGGTGCTGACCAAGCTGGTGTCGAACATCTGCTTCTCCATCGCCGCCTGCTGCCTGTCCGGCGCCATCATCGCCCGCTATGGCAGGAAGGTGCCCGCAGTGGGAATCGCCGTTCTGGCGGGCGGCGGCCTTGCGGCCTTCGCGTGGTTCCTGTTCGTCACGCCGGATCTCACCTGGCGCATCCTGGCGATGAATTTCGGTTTCGGTGGCGTCAGCCTGCTCGTCGCCGCCGAACTGCGCCCGGTGCGCAACAATGGCCCGACAGAAATGATCCTGTTCGTGTTGTCGCTGCTGTCCAGCGTCAACTTCTTCGTGCGCACCCTGGTGGTGGTCATCGCGCACGGGCCCTTCGCCAGTTATGACGGCTTCTACGGCTCGTCCTATTGGACGACGGCGCTGTTGTCGCACGCGCTGCTGTCGCTGCTGATTGCGCTTTGCCTCTTCACCGCCGCCGCGCTCGACGTGATGAAGGCACTCAAGACGGAAACCCATACCGATCCGCTTTCGGGGCTGCTCAACCGCCGAGGTTTCGGGGAGCGCGCGGCCATGCTGCTGCAGCGTTGCGCCGTGGCCAAATTCCCGGTGGCGCTGGTGCTGGCCGACCTCGACCATTTCAAGGCCCTCAACGACGTGCACGGGCACGCCGCCGGCGACCGGGTGATCGCGGACTTCGCCGCCAAACTGCGCTCGGCCACGGGAGCACGAGGTGCCGCGGGCCGTATCGGCGGGGAGGAGTTCGCCGTGCTCCTGCCGCTGACCGATCTCGCCGCCGCGCGGCTGTTCGCCGAAGCGGTGCGCACGGTCTATTCGGCCGGCGGCGTCGACGGGCTTCCCGCCGGCACCAAGGTCACCGCCAGCTTCGGCGTGGCGGCCCGCAGCGGCGACGAGACGCTGGAACCCTTGATGCGCCGGGCCGACGAGGCGCTTTACAAGGCCAAGAAAAACGGTCGCGACAGCGTGCGCCTTTCCTACGAGCGACCGGAGACGGTGTTCGTGCCGGAGCCGGTCAAGGCCTGCTGACCACCACCTCCGCGCTTCGCGTTAACGTCTTTTTCGCCCGTCGATGTTTAGCTGTCGGCGGGGGTTTGAGGATCTATGAACGGCGCCAACTTCATCCTGTTGATCAACCTGTCGGTTGCCGGCCTGCTGGCGGCATCCTTCATGGCGGTCTCGTTCCATGATGCCGGCCGCGCCCCGGCGCGCTGGCTGGCGTCAGGCTATGTCCTGGGCATGGCCTACTTTGCCATCGAATTCAGCATTCCCGCCTTCAGCGACGCGCGGCTTCCGGTGGCTGCCGCCTTCGCCGTCTTCCTTGGCGCCACCATTGCCTTCAATGGCGGGCTTGCGCGAAAATATGGCGTGGCGCCGCCATGGACGCCGATGCTGTTCTTCCTGGCCGCCGCCACCTTCGCGGTCTATTTCGTGCAGGATCTGCCGCGCCAGTCGCTCACTCGCATGATGGCCTACCAGCTTCCCTACGCAGTCATGCAGTTCGTCGGCCTTGGCATCGTCTGGTCGTCGCGGCAAAGCCGTGGCCGGCTCGATCTGATCCTGATGGCGGTGCTTGCCGCCAGCGGCCTGCAGTTTGCCTCAAAGCCTTTCATCGCGCATGCGCTGGGCGGCTGGGGCGCCAATCCGCAGGCCTATCTGCAAAGCAGCTACGCGCTGGTGTCGCAGTCGCTCGGCACGGTCTTCGGGCTGGCGCTGGCGCTTCTCATTCTGGCCATCCTGGTCCGCGACATACTCGCCGAAGTGACATCGAAGTCAGAGATGGACACGCTGTCGGGCCTGCTCAACCGTGGCGGCTTCACGCGCCGAGCGGAGCTGGCCGTGCACGACGCCACGCGTTTGGGCATGCCGGTGGCGATGGTCATTGCCGATCTCGATCATTTCAAGACCATCAACGACAGTTTCGGCCATGCCTCCGGCGATCGGGTGATCGAGACCTTCGCCGGCCTGCTGCGAGAAGCGGCCGAGAGCCATCACGTGGTTGGCCGCATCGGTGGCGAGGAGTTTGCCGTTATCCTGTCAGGCGCCAATCTTGCAACCGCCCGGCTGTTCGCGGAAGGCACCCGCCACGCATTCGGCGCGTTGCCCATCAGCGGGCTGCCGGCCGACAGCCGCTGCACGTCGAGCTTCGGCATTGCCGAGCTTCACATCGGCGAGGGTTTCTCCGACCTGATGCGGCGTGCGGATGAAGCGCTCTATCTGGCAAAGAATGCCGGGCGCGACTGCGTGCGTGTCTCCACCGGGCCGGCCGATGGGCTGGCCGTGGTAAAAATCGGCCAGGCCCGTTTCAGCGGCAGGGGCTGAGCTGCGGCATCTCGCCATCGGAAAGGCCGTACATATAGGAGCGGCCCTTGACGAACACCGGCGGGCGATAGCAGTCGCCGTCGCCCGATATGTCGTCGGATTCGTTCTGGTAGATCACCTTGGGCTGGCCGGCGCTGGTGTAGTCGGACAGCTGCTTGGCCAGCTTGCCTTCGCCGACGATGATGCGCTTGTAGCCGGCGGCGCTGTCGATGACGAGATTGCCGAACGAATCGGCGTAGACGCGGTCATGGTGGCGCAAGCCGGCCTCGGCCGGCGCGGCCACCGCAACCGCAAGTGCCGTCAGCGTGACGGCCGCGAGGCTTGTCCGCACTGATTTGGCCCGCACTGATTTGGAACGCATGTCGCTCTCCCTTTGTCGGCGCGAGAGAGATCGCGCCCCGATCTGGTCCGAATCGGAAATTAACCCTTTCTTAACCTTTGTTAAGGGGAGGAGCGGTTCCGTGGCCGTTTCTTAATGAACATGGTTAATTTATAGGCGTCGCGTTCGAGTTGCCGCCGATATCCACAGCCGGCCGGCGTGGCCCGCTGGAATCCCGGGTGAACTTGATCTTGGCGCGCCGCGTGGCTAGCGTGCCCGGGCATGAGAGGGGCAGCACATGATATTTGGCCGAACGGTTCGGGAGTCGTTCGTTATTGCGCTGCTTCTCGCGGCCGGTGCCTGTGTGCCGCAAGACGGCGCGCCCAAGGCAGCGAGCACGGTGACACCCGTGGTGGCGCCTGCCGCCCCCGCCCAGCAACAGCCCGCGCCGCCGGCGACCAAGATCACCACGGACCTCACGGCGCCACGCTTCACCACCGGCGCGGCCACCTATAGATGCGGCAATGGCGGCATGATCACCATCCAGAATCTCGGCACGTCGCTGCGTGTGGTGGGGCAGGAAGGCGCCACCGAGGAGTTCGCGGCGTCGCCGGCCAACCAGAGCAGCCGCTACCAGGCGGTGACGCATGACGCAATCGTGATCGACGGACGCGAGGCGCTGGTGATGAAGAGAGGGTCGACGCCGCAGACCTGCACCCGCTGACGCAAATCCCGACACGGCAGCGCCCCGGGCCAGACATGCTGCACTGCAGCGATATCGAGCCGGCTTCGGGTGTCCGGCCGCTAATCGATTGAAGCCGCATCCGGCCTTTTAGTCAGACTAAATTACGTTTTCGAAACGGTTTTCTGGCTTTGACGCGGTGCAAAAAGAGCATTAGAAACCGGCTGTCCGAAGTCGCAACCGGAAGCGGCAATGCCGCATTTCCACCTGAGGCGGGAGACGCCGAACTGGGGCAGCCATGAGCAAATCACCAGCCACCCAAGCCAGACGCGAAAGGCCGCTTTCGCCGCACCTGACGGTCTACCGGCCGCCGATCACCATGACGATGTCGATCATCCATCGCATCACGGGTGGCGCGCTCTATTTCGGCACGCTGCTGGTCGCCGTCTGGCTGATGGCGGCGGCGAGTTCGCAAGCCACGTTCGACTGGGTGAACTGGGCTTTCGGCACCTGGCTCGGCCGGCTCATCCTGTTCGGCTACACCTGGGCGCTGATGCATCACATGCTGGGTGGTGTCCGCCATCTGGTCTGGGACACCGGCGCCGGCCTGGAAAAACCCACGGCCTCGAAGATCGCCTGGGCGACGCTTGCCGGCTCGGTCCTGCTCACACTCCTGATCTGGATCGCCGGCTATATGGCGCGGGGAGCCTGACCATGAGCACCGGAAAGACCGACATGCGTACGCCGCTCGGCAAGGTTCGCGGCCTGGGCTCGGCCCGCGAAGGCACCGGGCATTTCTGGCGCCAGCGCCTCACGGCGATCGCCAACATCCCGCTGACGCTGTTCTTCGTCGGCTTCCTCATCGCGCTCAACGGCCATGGCTACGCGGAAGTGCGCGCGACGCTCGCCAATCCCTTCGTGGCCCTGGTGCTGGCGCTGATGCTCATCTCTGGGCTCTATCATATGCGGCTCGGCATGCAGGTGATCATCGAGGACTATCTGCATGGCGAGGGCATGAAGCTCGCGCTGATCGCACTCAACACCTTCTTTTCGATAGCGGTCGGCGTCGCTTCGCTCTTCGCCCTGCTCAAACTGGCATTCGGAGGCTGAAGTCTTGGCCCAGGACACGAAATCAGCCAACACGGCAGGCTACACCTTTGTCGACCACAAGTTCGACGTGGTCATCGTCGGCGCCGGAGGCGCTGGCCTGCGCGCCACGCTCGGCATGGCCGAACAGGGCCTGCGCACGGCCTGCATCACCAAAGTGTTCCCGACGCGCTCGCATACGGTCGCCGCGCAAGGCGGCATCGCCGCCTCGCTCGCCAATATGGGTCCGGACAACTGGCAGTGGCACCTCTTCGACACCGTCAAGGGGTCGGACTGGCTGGGCGACATCGACGCGCAGGAATACATGGTGCGCGAGGCGCCTGCGGCAGTCTACGAGCTCGAGCACTACGGCGTGCCGTTCTCGCGCACGGAAGAGGGCAAGATCTACCAGCGGCCCTTCGGCGGCATGATGATGAATTTCGGCGAAGGGCCGCCGGTGCAGCGCACCTGCGCGGCCGCCGACCGTACCGGTCATGCCATGCTGCACACGCTCTACGGCCAGTCGCTGAAGAACAACGCGCAGTTCTTCATCGAATATTTCGCGCTCGACCTGATCACGGAGCCGGACGGCACCTGCACCGGCGTGGTGGCCTGGAACCTCGACGACGGCACCATCCACCGTTTCTCCGCCAAGATGGTGGTGCTGGCGACCGGCGGCTATGGCCGCGCCTATTTCTCCGCCACTTCGGCGCATACCTGCACCGGCGACGGCGGCGGCATGGCGGCGCGCGCGGGGCTTGCGCTGCAGGACATGGAGTTCGTGCAGTTCCATCCGACCGGCATCTACGGCGCCGGCTGCCTGATCACCGAAGGCGCGCGCGGCGAGGGCGGCTATCTCGTCAATTCCGAGGGTGAGCGCTTCATGGAGCGCTATGCGCCGTCGGCCAAGGACCTTGCCTCGCGCGACGTGGTCTCACGCTGCATGACGATGGAGATCCGCGAAGGCCGCGGCGTCGGGCCGAAGAAAGATCACATCTTCCTGCACCTCGACCATCTCGACCCGGCCGTGCTGCATGAGCGGCTGCCGGGCATCTCGGAATCGGCCAAGATCTTCGCCGGCGTCGACCTGACCAAGGAGCCGATCCCGGTGCTGCCGACGGTGCATTACAATATGGGCGGCGTGCCGACCAATTACTGGGGCGAGGTGCTCAACCCGACCGCCGAAAATCCAGACCGGGTCTCGCCCGGCCTGATGGCGGTCGGCGAGGCCGCCTGCGCATCCGTGCACGGCGCCAACCGGCTGGGCTCGAATTCGCTGATCGATCTGGTCGTCTTCGGCCGTGCCGCGGCCATCCGCGCCGGCGAGGTGATCGACCGCAATTCGCCCATCCCTTCGCCCAACGCGGCCTCGGTCGAGAAGATCATGGACCGCTTCGACAGGCTGCGTCATGCCAACGGCTCAACGCCGACGGCGGTGCTGCGCGAGAAGATGCAACGCGCCATGCAGGAGGACGCTGCGGTGTTCCGCACGCAGGAATCGCTCGAAAAAGGCTGCAAGCGCGTTTCCGAGATCTGGGGCGAGCTCAAGGACATCAAGGTCACCGACCGCTCGATGATCTGGAATTCGGACCTGGTCGAGACGCTGGAGCTGGAAAACCTGATGGCCAACGCCATCACCACCGTCTATGGCGCCGAAGCGCGCAAGGAGAGCCGCGGCGCGCATGCGCGGGAAGATTTTTCCGCCCGTGACGATGCCAACTGGCGCAAGCACACGCTTGCCCATCTGAGCGAGGACGGCAATGTCACGCTGACCTACCGGCCGGTGCACACCGAGCCGCTGGTGGCCGAAAAGGACGGCGGCATCAGTCTCGCCAAGATCGCGCCGAAGGCGCGCGTGTACTGACAATGGCTACGGCGGCGGGATATTCCGGTACGCCCCTTCCGGCCAAGCTCGGCCTGAAGGACGGCATGATTGCCGCCTTCATCGCGCTGCCGAGGGAGCTCGAGAGCCTCACAGGGGCCGTTGATTTCGCCGAGGTCGACCGGCTGGCCGAATGGTCCGACATTTCGGGCGCAACCCTGAAATACGATGCCGTCCACGCCTTCACCAGACAGCGCGCCGAGATCGAGGATCGCCTCGGCACCGTCGAAGCGGCGATCAAGCGCGATGGCATGGTCTGGGTGTCCTGGCCAAAGAAAGCCTCGAAGGTGGTCACCGACGTCACCGAGGGCGTTGTCCGCGCTGAAGCGCTCAAGCTCGACCTTGTCGACGTCAAGGTCGCCGCCGTGAATGAAATCTGGTCCGGGCTGAAGCTCGTCATCCGAAAGGACCTGAGGTAATGGTCGAACTCACGCTTCCCAAGAATTCCAAGGTCCAGCAGGGCAAGACCTGGCCGAAGCCGGAAGGCGCGACCAACCTGCGCGAATACCGCATCTACCGCTGGTCGCCGGATGATGACGAGAACCCGCGCATGGACACCTATTTCGTCGACATGGACGATTGCGGGCCGATGGTGCTCGACGCGCTGCTCTACATCAAGAACAAGATCGACCCGACGCTGGCCTTGCGCCGCTCCTGCCGCGAAGGCATTTGCGGCTCCTGCGCCATGAACATCGACGGCTCGAACACGCTCGCCTGCACCAAGGGCTGTGACGACATTTCCGGCGCCGTCAAGGTCTACCCGCTGCCGCATATGCAGGTGGTCAAGGACCTGGTGCCGGACCTCACCAATTTCTATGCCCAGCACGCCTCGATCGAGCCGTGGCTGAAGACGGTGTCGCCGACGCCAGCCAAGGAATGGCTGCAGAGCCATAAGGACCGCGAGAAGCTCGACGGGCTTTACGAGTGCATCCTGTGTGCCTGCTGCTCGACGTCCTGCCCGAGCTACTGGTGGAACGGCGACCGCTATCTCGGCCCGGCGACGCTGCTGCAGGCCTATCGCTGGCTGATCGACAGCCGCGACGAGGCCAAGGGCGAACGGCTCGACAATCTCGAAGACCCGTTCCGGCTCTACCGCTGCCACACCATCATGAACTGCGCGCAGACCTGCCCGAAGGGGCTGAACCCCGCCAAGGCGATCGCCGAGATCAAGAAGATGATGGTGGAGAGACGGGTTTAGGCCTTCGCTTGCGGCAATCTCCAACGCAGCGATCCTTCGCGCCCCCCTTTGTCCTGCCGGACATCTCCCCCACGGATGGGGAGATTGGCCGTCATCCTGGCTTTGGCCAATCTCAAGGTTGAAAGATCGGGCGCCGTCGGCGAAGCTGCCGATCCCCCATGGGGGGAGATGTCCGGCAGGACAGAGAGGGGCGCTGTCCCGCGAGCGTCAGAAAGGATAGCAGCCCAATGACTGACCTTCCCATCCTCTCTCCCGTCGAAGCGCGCGTGCTTGGCTGCCTGATCGAGAAGAAGGAGCTGACGCCGGACGTCTATCCGCTGACGCTCAATGCGGCACTTGCCGCGGCCAACCAGAAGACGGCGCGCGAGCCTGTCATGGCGCTGGAACAGACAGAGGTGCACCGGGCGCTGAAGCTGCTTGAGCAGAAAGGGCTGGTGCGGCAGATGTTCGGCTCGCGCGTCGAGCGCTACGAGCACCAGATGGCGCAGCGCTTTTCGCTGACCACGCCGCAGACCGCCTTGCTTGGCCTGCTCTTGCTGCGCGGACCGCAGACGGCGCATGAACTGCTGGCGCGAGCCGAGCGCATGGCACGGTTTTCGTCGATCGAGGATCTGCGCGGAGAACTCGACATGCTGATCGGCCGCCGGCCGCCGTTGGTGCAGGAAATTCCGCGCGGGCCGGGCCAGCGCGAGGACCGCTATGTGCATCTGCTCGCCGGCCCGGTGGACGTCGCAGCGCTATCGGCGCAACGGAGTGTGACGGCGATGCCTGCCTCCGACCTGGAAGCGCGGTTGGAGGCGCTGGAGCAGGAAGTCGCGGCACTGCGCGCGCGGCTCGATGCGCTGGGCGCTTAGCCCTCTTCTCTGATTAACGTGCCCGGCGCGACCATGCGCGCCGGATTTCACACGGGATGCCGCAATCTCAGCCAAGCCTGGCGTCGAGCGAAACCTTGATCGCGCCGAGCGCCTTCGAGACCGGGCATTCGGCCTTGGCCTTCTCGGCCAGTTCCTTGAACTTCGCCGCATCGATGCCGGGCACCTTGCCGACCAGCGTGATCGCGCTGCCGGTAATGCCAGTGCCGGGGACCAGCGTCACCACCGCCTTGGCGTCGAGCTCGGCGGCCGGCGTGCCATTCTCGGCCAGGAAGTGCGAAAGCTGCATGGCGTAGCAGCCGGCATGGGCGGCGGCGATCAACTCTTCCGGATTGGTGCCGGACTTGCCGCTTTCGTCCTCGAAGCGCGCCTTGAACGAATAGGGCGTACCCTTCAGGGTTCCGCTCTGCGTGTCGAGCGTGCCCTTGCCTTCTTTCAGATTGCCTTTCCAGACGGCGTTTGCGGTGCGGTCCATGGAGTCCTCCTGGGTTGTCGTGAACTTGTCCTGGGTGAGCCAGTGTCAGGCCAACTATAGCGCGGGCGTGCGCGAAGACCACTGCGCTGTTTGCACCACGGCACGATGACGGCTCCTTCTTCTTCCGGGAAAAATATCCATGCAAAAATGTCGGCTTCCATCCGGGCCGACCGTCCTGCGGGCGGCCACCGAGGTTGTGGCCGGATGGAGGCTCACATGGACAATCTGTTTTTCGCGCTGTGGAAGAGGCCGGGCCGCAGGCCTGAGCGAGAGGAAGACTTCTGGCTGGACCCGCCGGCGTCCGGCTTCGGCAGGTTGCTGGCCGCTGTTGCCATCATTGTGGTCGCGGCATGCCTTCTCGATCATGCGGCCGCGGTCGCCAGCAAGGCTGACATGGTTGTCGCCGCATCCTATGGTTTGTCACAGGAAGGGAACTTGAAATGAAATATGTCTGCCTGGTCTATGGCGAGGAAAAAGACCTTTATGCACTTACCGCCGAAAGGTCGGCCAAACTCGACGCCGACTCGCTGGCCTATGACAGGTCATTGGATCAACAAGGCAAGCTGATCGTCGCGCAGGCACTGCAGTCGGTGACGACAGCCAAGACCGTGCGCCGTCGCACGGGCAAGCGGTTGATCATCGATGGGCCCTTCGCCGAAACCAAGGAGCAGTTGCTTGGCTTCGTCATGGTCGAGGCCGAAAATCTCGACGAGGCGCTGGACATTGCCGCCGGCATTCCGCTGGCCGAAATCGGCACGATCGAGGTTCGGGCCGTCTACGACATACCGGGGTCATAGGCGGCCCCCGGCTTCGATGGCGCGAACCGGCTTGTTTACCCGCCTAAGCTTCACCAGCCACGAATTGTTTTTTCTTCGTTAGAGGCAACTCTTGCGTGTTGAAGCAACGCGACGGTTCTCCTATCGTCGCCGGGATTTTCGGGGGATTTGGACATGCCTTTCCTGATTGCTGTCCTTGGCGTGCTCGGCGCGGCGGCGTTCTGGTGGTACCGGATGAAGGCGATGAACGACGCCGCGCGCGAGGTCGCCGACGTCGTCGGGCGCGTGCAAGGCAACATCAGGCGCAAGAAACTGCGCAAGCAGGCCGCGCTCTCGCCGCTGACGGCGATCGACGATCCGGTTGTGGCCGCCGCGACGCTGATCACCGCGATGGTTTCGGAGGATGGCCCGGTTCTGCCGCAGCGCGAGGCCGTCATTCGCGAGGTGATTTCGCAGATCGCGGCCGGCCAGAAGAAGACCGACGAGGCGGTTGTCTATGCCAAGTGGGCTGCCTCGCAAATAGACGACACCACCATTGTCATCGACAAGCTAGCACCCTTCTTGCGCGAGCGCCTCGACCCGAGCGAACGGGACGATCTGCTGCAGATGCTGAACCGGGTTGCTCAGGGCGGAGAGCGGAGCCTGAAGATACCGGACCAGCGCATGCTGCGACTGCGCCAGAAGCTCGGTTTTGAAGTGAACTAGGACCCTTGGGTCCATCGGCAGTTCGCAGACCTTGGTGATTGATGACGAAGCTGGGCAGGTTCAGATCGCCTCGCCCTTCAGCAGCCTTGGCGTGCCGGCGGAAAGGCCCGATGCCTGGCGGATGAAGAACTCCTTCAGCCGTGGCATGCGTTCGACGAGGCCGAGGCCGATGTCGCGGACGGTGCGCAGCGGGGTGATGTCGTTGGAAAACAGCCGGTTCAGCACATCCGTCGTGACGCCCATCTGCACCGTGTCGAAACGGCGCCATTGCTGGTAGCGTTCCAGCACGTCGAGCGCGCCGATGTCCTGGCCGAGCCGGTCGGCCTCGACGATCACCTCGGCAAGTGCGGCTACATCCTTGAAGCCGAGATTGAGGCCCTGGCCGGCAATCGGATGGATGCCGTGCGCGGCGTCGCCGGCAAGTGCGATGCGCGGCGCGACGAAGGCGCGCGCGATGGTGAGGCCGAGCGGCCAGGCGCGCGGCTTGTCGGCGACGCGGATTTCTCCCAACTTGAGGCCGAAGCGCTGTTCGAGTTCATGCTCGAAGACGAGATCGTCGCCTTCCACGAGCGTCTTGGCGTCTTCCGCCCGTTCGACCCAGACGATCGACGAACGGTTGGTGCCGTCCTCGTCGGGTTTCAGCGGCAGAGTGGCGAAGGGGCCGGCGGGCAGGAAATGCTCTTCGGCGCGACCATTGTGCGGCCGCTCGTGAGCGACGGTGCAGACGATGCCGGACTGGCCGTATTCCCACTTGACCGTCTTGATGCCGGCCATGTCGCGCAGTTTCGAATTGACACCGTCGGCGGCAACCAGCAGCCGCGCCGTCAACGTGGCGCCGTCGGCCAGGTGCACCGTGATGCCGGCGCCATTGGTCTCAAAACCTTGCACCGCCACGCCTTCGATGATGTCGATGCCGAGCTTTTCGGCTTTGGCCCGCAAGGCGCCGTTCAACGCCCGGTTGGCGACCATGTGCGCGAAGGGTTCGCCCGGCGCCACCTCGCCGCCGAAGGTCAGGAAAACCGGGCGCACCGGATCGGCGCTGCGTGAGTCGGTGATGATCATCTCGGTGATCGCTTGCGCCCTCGGCGCGATTTCGGCCCAGACGCCGAGCTGGTCGAGCATGCGGCACGCGGCCGCGGCGATGGCCGAGGCGCGGCCATCCCTTTGCCAGGATCCGGCGGGCGCCGCATCGACCAGCGCCACGGCGAGGCCCGGCCGTGCCTGCTTCAGCGAGACGGCGGCGGCCAGGCCGACATAGCCGGCACCGGCGACGAGAACATCGAGCCCGGATCTGGTCTTGGCGTCGGCCTTGCCTTCCATTGTCCTGGCTCCTTCTCTCGGCGACCCTTTGCGCGCCGCCCGGGGGCTCGCGCCCTTGACGGCTCGTTCTTCCTGTCGGAAACCGCCATAGCAATTTTGCGGCGAGGTCACAAAACATGACGGCGGCGATCGACGAGCTTCTGCGCATTCTCGACCTCGAGAGGCTGGAACACAATCTGTATCGTGGTCGCAGCCCCCAGGTGGAGTGGCAGCGCGTGTTCGGCGGCCAGACCATCGCCCAGGCGCTGGTGGCGGCGCAGCGCACGGTGGAGCAGGACCGTTTCGTGCATTCGCTGCACGGCTATTTCATGCGCCCGGGCGACATCAAGGTGCCGATCATCTACGAGGTCGACCGCATCCGCGACGGCGGTTCCTTCACCACGCGGCGCGTGCTGGCGATCCAGCACGGACAGGCGATCTTTTCGCTGGAGGCTTCGTTCCAGGTCGACGAGAAAGGGCTCGAGCATCAGTTCGCGCTGCCCGACGACGTGCCGCCGCCGGAAGGGCTGAAGACGCAGCGCCAGCTGCTCGAAACTGCCGACCGGGTGCCGGAAGCGGTGCGCCGTTTCTGGGCGCGCGAGCGGCCGCTGGAACTGAGACCCGTCAATCTCCAGCACTATGAAAGCCGCGACAAGCTGCCGCCCCGGCAGAATGTCTGGATCCGCCTTGCCGGTCCCGTCCCCGACGACCGCGCGCTGCAGTCGGTGCTGCTCGCCTATCTTTCCGACATGACGTTGCTCGACACCTCGACCTTCGCGCATGGGCGCGGCCTGTTCGATCCCGACATCCAGGCCGCCAGCCTCGACCATTCGATGTGGTTCCACCGGCCGCATTCGCTCGATGGCTGGCTGCTCTATGCACAGGACAGTCCCTCGAGCTCGGGATCGCGCGGTTTCAGCCGCGGCACGCTCTATGCCCGTGACGGCACGCTGATTGCCTCGATGGCACAGGAAGGCCTGATCCGGCTCAAGCGTTGAGCACTTTGCGGGTCTTTGTTTGAGCATGATCTTTTCCGAAACCCAGCCTCGCCTTTTCGGGGTCACTCCCAAAGCCGGCAAAATAGGCAATTTCGAAAAATTGCATAATTTTTGAGCATATGATGCACCGCAGGCGCCAGCACCTGCCGGTTCCGGCCACTCCATTCCCTTTGTTTACAACAGGTTAATACCCTGCTTCGGCACTTGGCACGGAGCTTGAATCCTTGGGGGCACTCTCCGGCTCCTCGGGATCGGTGAAGGTGTGCAAACGCGGGGGACCGCAACAGCAAAGGGTGAAACCTTATGAAAATCGTGATGGCAATCATCAAGCCGTTCAAGCTGGACGAGGTGCGCGAGGCGCTCACCGCCGTCGGCATCCAGGGCCTGACCGTCACCGAAGTCAAAGGCTACGGGCGTCAGAAGGGACATACGGAAATCTATCGCGGGGCGGAATACGCGGTCTCCTTCCTGCCGAAGATCAAGATCGAAGTCGCGGTCGCGGCCGACATGGTCGACAAGGCCGTCGAAGCCATCACCGCCGCAGCCAAGACCGGTCAGATCGGCGACGGCAAGATCTTCGTTTTCGGCATCGACCAGGCGGTGCGCATCCGCACCGGCGAAACAGACACCGACGCACTCTGAGCGGCGAACACGTATTCCAATGGAGAGTTCAATGAATATTCCTTCCACCTTGAAGACGACGGGACGGGCGGCCCTGCTGGGCTCGCTCGCTCTCGCAGCGTTGGGCAGCGTCGCCGCCTTCGCGCAGGAAGCCGCACCCGCTGCGGCGGCTGCCGCGCCGGCTGCCGCTCCGACCCCGGTGCTCGATACCGGCAACACCGCCTGGATGCTGACCTCGACGGCGCTGGTGCTGATGATGACCATCCCGGGCCTGGCGCTGTTCTACGGCGGCATGGTGCGCAAGAAGAACGTGCTTGCCACCATCATGCAGAGCTTCGCCATCACCTGCCTGGTGACGGTGCTGTGGTTCATGTTCGGCTATTCGCTGGCCTTCTCCGACGGCGGCGGCATGAATGCCTATCTCGGCGGCACCTCGAAATTCTTCCACCACGGCATCACCACCGCGAGCCTGTGGCTGCCGGGTGTGGCCAACATCCCTGAATTCGTCTTCTCGATGTTCCAGATGACCTTCGCCATCATCACGCCGGCGCTGATTGCCGGCGCCTTCGCCGAACGCTTCAAGTTCTCGGCACTGCTGATCTTCATGGCGCTGTGGCTGCTGGTCGTCTACGTGCCGATCGCGCATTGGGTCTGGGGTGGCGGTTTCCTCGGTACGGCTGGCGTTCTCGACTTCGCCGGCGGCACGGTCGTCCACATCAATGCCGGTGTGGCGGGCCTCGTCTGCGCGCTGGTGCTCGGCAAGCGCGAAGGCTATGGCACCACCAACATGGCACCGCACAACCTTGTCTATTCGGTCATCGGCGCATCGCTGCTGTGGGTCGGCTGGTTCGGCTTCAACGCCGGTTCGGAACTGGCGGCCGACGGCCTTGCCGGTGCCGCCATGCTCAACACCCAGGTCGCCACAGCCGCCGCGGCTCTGGCCTGGATGTTCGCCGAATGGATCATCGCCAAGAAGCCTTCCGTGCTCGGCATCATCTCGGGCGCCGTGGCCGGCCTCGTCGCGGTGACGCCGGCTTCCGGTTTCGTCAATCCGACCGGCGCCTTCATCGTCGGCATCGTCGCCGGCGTCGTCTGCTACCTCTCGGCGGTCAAGGTGAAGCACATGTTCGGCTATGACGACTCGCTCGATGCCTTCGGCGTGCATGGCGTCGGCGGCGTGATCGGCGCCTTGCTGACCGGCGTGCTCGCCGACCCGGCGATCAACAGCCTCTCGTCGGGCGCTTCGCTCGGCAAGCAGATCTACGGTGTCGCCGTCACCATTATTTGGACGGCGGTTGCCACCTTCGTCATCCTCTACGTCGTCAAGGCGCTGGTCGGCCTGCGTCCCACGACCCAGGAAGAGGTCGAAGGCCTCGACATTTCCCAGCATGGCGAAGTGGTGCCGTAAGGCATCCTTGCCACGGGGCCGGCGGAACCCTCCTCCCGCCGGCCCCGTACCTCCAGGCACTTCCGGAAAATCGCAAAGGCACTTTTCCTGGAATTGCTGGAGTTCTTTGTTTTTACGCAATTCCGGACGGAAAACCGCGAAAGCACTTTTCCTGGAATTGCTCGAGTTCTTTGTTTTTACGCAATTCCGGACGGAAAACCGCAAAAGCACTTTTCCTGGAATTGCTTTGAAAAGCATCCCGTCGTGACGTCCTCGAAAGGGACTCACGCCTTGAGGCCCGGATCGCTCCGGGCCTCTTTTTTGGCAATTCTTCTTTCTGGTGGAGATCAACTTCGCGCAATCACGTTCGCGTGAAGGAGATTTTCGAGGAAACATCGACCGCCCTGTCTCCGAACTGTGGAGGCGCCCGTCGTTCTGACGCTCGTGTTTCGAAACATAGGGAAGGAATTTGCTCATGAACCTCAAGGATATCTGCCTCGGGGCACTCGCGCTTTCCATGGTCAGCGGCTTTGCATTTGCCGGCGCACTGGACGAGCCGGACAACATGGCGCCGTTCTTCACCGATTCCAGCATGAAAACCATGAAGCCGATGGAGGAATTCAAGGCAGCTTTCATGGCCATGCCGAAGGAGAAGCAGGACGCCATGATGAAGGAATGCCAGGACGCGGCGATGAGCAAGCCGCACGCCGAGTTCTGCGCCAATGTGAAGATGCTCGGCGGCGCCAACAAGTAAACGCACGGCCGACCCGACCAATGGATGGCGGGCCGAAGCGCCCGCCATTTTCATGTGACGCGAGCGCTGGAGGTGTCGATGTCGAAAGGACGATCGCCGCAGCCTTATAGTTAATGCGCCCTTAACCTTCCCACGCCTAGTCTGGCATCCGAATCTGCCGGAGTGCGTCATGCGCTCGGGCCAGGCAATCAAGACGGGGAAGAGCATGCGTTCAGGGGCTTCAGCACCGCTTGCGCTGACCGATACCGGGGGCGGCATCCAGGCATTCGCGCGGCGCCAGGTCGGCCGGCTGGTCGGCGCCGGCCTGTTCGCGTTCACCGCCTTCGCCGTCGCAAGCCTCGCGACCTGGAACGTCGCCGACCCGAGCTTCTCGCACGCCACCGCCAACACCGTCACCAACGCCATGGGCTATGCCGGCGCGGTCTTCTCCGACCTTGCGATGCAGTTCTTCGGCCTTGCCGCGGTTGCCGCGCTGGTTCCGGCCGTCGTCTGGGGCTATCTGCTGTTTTCGGCGCGCGGCGTCGACCGGCTGCCCAAGCGCGGGCTGTTCTGGTTCGGTTTTGCGCTGCTCGCCGCCGCGATCGCGGGCTGCGTGGTTCCGCCCAAGACCTGGCCGCTGCCTACCGGCCTCGGCGGCGTCTTCGGCGACATGGTGCTCAAGATTCCCGGCGTCCTCATCGGCGGCTATCCGACCGGACTGGTCGCCAGCGTGCTCGCCATATTGCTGGCTGCACCGGCGCTCTGGCTGTTCGCCTATGGCGCGGCGCTGATCGGGCGCAAGAACGGCTTCGCCGTGATGGAAGAACCGGCCGCGGCGGACCCGCGCGAGGACGAGCTTCTCTTCGACAATGACGAGGACGAGGGTGACGAGGGCATATTGGCGCTCGGCGCCATCACCCATTGGTGGCTGTCGTTGCGCGCGTGGATGCATCGCCGCGCGGTGCGCCGCAGGCAGGAGCGCGATGAGTTCGAGCCGGAGATGGAGCCACGCGCCAGTGCTTGGCGACGTGCCGCCGAACGGGTCGAGTCGGCCGAGTTCGCCGAATCCCGCATGAGCCAGGACGGTCGCGCCCGTGTCGAACCGGAATTCTTCGCCGCCATGGTGAACGACCGCGGCGTCTCCGTTGATCCGGCCGACGACGATGTCTTCGGCCGCGACGACGAGGACATGGATTTCGACGACGAGCCCGTCGCCCAGCGGCGTGCCCCCACTGCCAAGGTCCAGCAATTCCGTTCCGATGCCGCCACCCGGGTCGAGGCGCCGGCGGCGCGACCCGTGCCTGGCGCCCGCGTCCAGCGCGAGGCGCAGACCTCGCTGATCGGTTCGGACACGTTCGAAATGCCGTCGCTGCATTTCCTGTCCGAACCCAAGAACGTCGCGCGCGACCCAAGTCTTTCCAAGGACGCGCTGGAACAGAACGCGCGCCTGCTCGAAGGCGTGCTGGAGGATTTCGGCGTCAAGGGCGAGATCATCGCCGTTCGCCCGGGTCCGGTCGTCACCCTTTATGAGCTCGAACCCGCGCCGGGCATCAAGTCGTCGCGCGTCATCGGCCTCTCCGACGACATCGCCCGCTCGATGAGCGCGATCGCCTGCCGCGTCGCCGTCGTACCCGGCCGCAACGCCATCGGCATCGAGCTGCCAAACGCCAAGCGCGAGACGGTTTATCTCAGGGAGATCATGGCCAGCCGCGATTTCGAGACGACCAAGGCCAAGCTGGCGTTGGCGCTGGGCAAGACCATCAACGGCGAGGCCGTCATCGTCGACATCGCCAAGATGCCGCACGTGCTGGTCGCCGGCACCACCGGTTCGGGCAAGTCGGTCGCCATCAACACGATGATCCTGTCGCTGCTCTACCGGCTCACGCCGCAGGAATGCCGGCTGATCATGATCGATCCGAAGATGCTCGAACTCTCCGTCTATGACGGCATTCCGCATCTTTTGACGCCGGTCGTGACCGATCCGAAGAAGGCCGTGGTGGCGCTGAAATGGACCGTGCGCGAGATGGAGGACCGCTACCGCAAGATGTCCAAGGTCGGCGTGCGCAACATTGACGGTTTCAACGCCCGCGTCCAACAGGCCGAGAAGAAGGGCGAAAAGATCTCGCGCACCGTACAGACCGGCTTCGACCGCCAGACCGGCGAGGCGATCTACGAGACCGAGAATCTCGATCTCGAGCCGATGCCCTATATCGTTGTCATCATCGACGAAATGGCCGACCTGATGATGGTCGCCGGCAAGGACATCGAAGGCGCCGTCCAGCGCCTGGCGCAGATGGCGCGCGCCGCCGGCATCCATGTCATCATGGCGACGCAACGTCCCTCGGTCGATGTCATCACCGGCACCATCAAGGCCAATTTCCCGACCCGCATCTCCTTCCAGGTGACGTCGAAGATCGACAGTCGCACCATTTTGGGCGAGCAGGGCGCCGAGCAGCTGCTTGGCATGGGCGACATGCTCTACATGGCCGGCGGCGGCCGCATCCAGCGCGTGCACGGGCCGTTCGTCTCCGATGACGAGGTCGAGAAGATCGTCGGGCACCTGAAGCTGCAGGGCGTGCCGGAATATCTCGACGCCATCACCGAGGATGACGGCGAGGACGACGACGAGCCGTCCGGAAAGGGCGGTTCCGGTGGCGGAAGCGGTGGCAATTTCGAGGATTCCGACGATCCCTACGATCAAGCGGTCTCGGTGGTGCTGCGCGACGGCAAGGCCTCGACCAGCTACATCCAGCGGCGTCTGGGCATCGGCTATAACAGGGCCGCCTCGATCATCGAGAAGATGGAAAAGGAAGGCATTGTCGGCCCGGCCAACCATGCCGGAAAACGCGAAATCCTGGTGCCGACCGAAGACGACAAATTCTAGCTGGTGGGAGTTCGCGGCAACTTTGAACCTGCTGGCGCGTTCAAGCGATTGAGCAGCGATCGCCTCGCCAAACTTCAGCCCAACTGGGGGTTCACGACAGCGACCAAATCAGGAATCAAACGAGAGTGACCGATATGAAAAACGATCTTTCAGCGCTCAGCGATCTTGCCCCGACACGCCGCCAGTTGCTTGGCCTCGGTCTTGTGTTCGCCGGTGCCGCCGCCCTCAACGTGGTGCCCGGATTCGAGCTGCTGGCCTCGGCGCAGGCGGCCGCGCCTCCGGCGGCGCAAAAGATCGCCGACCATTTCTCAGCGGTCAAATCGATGAGCGGCGAATTCGTCCAGTTCGGCCCCAAAGGCGAGCAGACCGGCGGCAAATTCTTCCTGGAACGGCCGGGCAAGATCCGCTTCAATTATGACGGAGCTTCGAATTTCCGGGTGATTTCCGACGGCAGATCAGTTGCTATCCTCAACAAGAAACTGAACACGTCGGACCTTTATCCGCTATCAAAGACGCCGCTGAAGCTGCTGCTCGACGACCGCATCGACCTCTCCGGCGACCGCGTCAAGAGCGTCAAGGAAGAGGACGACCTCACCACCATCCAGCTCTCCGACAAGTCGGTTTTCGGCAATGCGCGAATCACCATGATGTTCGACCCGAAAACCTACGACCTGCGGCAGTGGACGATTACCGACGCGCAGGGCAAGGACACGACGGTGATGATCTTCAACACCAAGGAAGGCGTCAGTTTCGCGCCGGACACCTTCGCCATCGACTATACGGCCAATCGCGAGCTGAACACGAAAACCAGGTAGGTTTCGTCGCCTCGCTTGTCTTTCCGGCGTGCGGCTGGCAGTAGTTCGGCGATCTCTCGCCGGACTCCTCCGCATGCCCTTTTCGATCGCGACCTGGAACATCAACTCCGTGCGCCTGCGCATGCCGATCATCGAACGCCTGCTCGATGAGTATGCGCCCGATGTGCTTTGCCTGCAGGAAACCAAGGTCCCGGACGAGCTCTTTCCCGAAAAAGCCTTTCGCAAGGTCGGCTATCCCTACATCGCCTTCCATGGCCAGAAGGGCTATCACGGCGTGGCGACGGTGGCGCGGCGGCCGATCGAGGTCGTCGAAAGGCGCCGCTTCTGCGACATCGAGGACAGCCGGCATCTGTCGGTGACGGTGCGGGCCGGCGGCAAGACAATCCTGCTGCACAATTTCTACGTTCCCGCGGGCGGCGACGAACCGGATCCCGAGATCAACAGGAAGTTCAGGCACAAGCTCGATTTCGTCGCCGAGATGAATGCCATCCGGGCCGAGCATGACGAGGTGTCGGCCTCGGTGCTGGTCGGAGACCTCAATATCGCGCCGCTGGAGCATGATGTCTGGTCGCACAAGCAATTGCTCAACGTGGTCAGCCACACGCCGGTCGAGACCCAAAACTTCGAGGCGATGCGGCTGGCCGGCGGCTGGGTCGACCTGATGCGGCTCAACGTGCCATCGGAACAGAAGCTCTACACCTGGTGGAGCTATCGTGCGCAGGATTGGGAGGCGTCCAATCGCGGCCGACGGCTCGACCATGTCTGGTCGTCGCCAAACCTGGTGCCTGATTTTGCCGGCTATGAGATCCTCCGGCAGGCACGTGGCTGGGACCGGCCTTCGGACCATGTGCCGGTCATCGCCAGGTTTGATCTGGATTAGTGCCACGTAGGTTTCGCGACGAATGTAGTGTGGTTCCGCTGGTTGTGCCTCAACCCGAAAAGCGCGGGGCCAGTTCCTCGATGCGGCGGATCATGTCGTGGAATTCCTCGGAGATGCGCTGGTGCAGTTTCACCGCCAATTCCGGATACTCCTCGAGGATGCGCCGGAACATCTTGCGGCTCAGCCTTATCACTTCCGAGTCGATTTCGGCCGAGGCGCTGGTCAGCCGGTTGGTGTCGGCGATCAGCGCCAGTTCGCTGAGCATCGTGCCGGGGCCGACTTTTCCAATCGGGATGCGCTCGCCGTCTTGCTCGCGATAGAGCACGATGAGCCCGCTGACCACGACATAGGCCGAGTCGGCCACGTCGTCCTCGCGATAAAGCTTGTGGTCCGCCTGCACCAAAGTGGTCTCGGCACCGAAGGCGAGCAGGCGCAGCTGTTCCTGCGTGAAGCCCTCGAAAAGCCTCACGGCGGACAGGATGCGGATGTCGTCATCCAGCGCCATCTAGCTGTGTCCCCGAACGGTCAGTCCAATCCCCTCCTCTGCGGTACGCTTCCTGAATCCCCCTCCAACAGGATCGTACCCGAAAACGGCCCCGTCCAGACCGCTCATTGGATAGTGAAATGTTTAAGGAACCAGCTTGTAGCCGCCGCTTTCTGTCACAAGAATTTCGGCATTGGAAGGATCACGCTCGATCTTCTGGCGCAGACGGTAGACATGGGTTTCCAGCGTGTGCGTGGTGACGCCGGAATTGTATCCCCACACTTCCTCCAGCAGCACGTCACGCGTTACCACCTTCTGGTCGGCGCGATAGAGATATTTGATGATCGAGGCCTCCTTTTCCGTCAGCCGCACCTTGCCGCCGCGCGGGTCAATGAGCAGTTTCTGGCTGGGCTTGAAGGTGTAGGGGCCGACCGAGAAGGTCGCGTCCTCGCTCTGCTCGTGCTGGCGCAACTGCGCCCGGATACGGGCAAGCAGCACCGCGAAGCGGAACGGCTTGGTCACATAGTCGTTGGCGCCGGCCTCGAGGCCCAGAATCGTGTCCGAATCGGTGTCGTGGCCGGTCAGCATGATGATGGGCGCCTTGTAGCCGCCCTTGCGCAGGATCTTCACCGCTTCCCTGCCATCCATGTCGGGCAAGCCGACATCCATGATGAGCAGATCGATGAGCCCGCCGCGCGCAGCGGTGACGCCTTTTGCCGCAGTGGATTCCTGCAGCACGTCGAATTCCTCGTAGAGGGACAGTTGCTCGACCAATGTGCCGCGCAGGTCGTCATCGTCGTCGACGATCAGGATGGTACGTGAGGTCATGGATCAATCCGTTGTTTTGAAAAGTGAATTCAGTTGACCGCTGCGTATTTATGCGGAAGCTGGCCGGCACAATAGCCGATCACAGTGATTTGTTCCGTGGCACGATCATACAAGAAAAAACGCGATCGCAATGCAGCCGGCGCAATTTTGGCAAAAGGGCTGCCCGTACTGACCGTGCGGGCGAGGCCAGGCCACCCAAGCCAAGGCCTGCTGCAGGCCGGCAAAACGGTGTTTGCGTGCGCGCTCGGGCGCGGCGGCATCTCGTCCGGCAAGCGGGAAGGCGACGGCGCCACGCCGCTCGCTTCGATGCGCATCCTGGCGGGCTATTTTCGGGGGGATCAGTTTGCCGCCGGCCGCAAGACGCGGCTGGCTATGGCGCCGATCGGGCCGGATCTCGGCTGGTGCGAGGTACCAGACGACCGCAACTATAACAGGCCGGTCAGGATTCCCTATGGCGCCAGCCACGAACGCATGCGGCGCGACGACCGGCTCTATGACGCCTGCCTGGTGCTCGACTGGAATATCGCGCCGCGCCGCCGCGGGCGCGGCAGCGCCATCTTCTTCCACCTGGCGCGCCCCGGCTTTACGCCGACGGAAGGTTGCGTTGCGGTGACCGCGCGCACGATGGCGCGGCTTTTGCCGCTGCTGTCGGACCGGACGGTGGTGAGGGTGGTGAGGTAAGGAATAGGGAATAGGGAATAGGGAATAGGGAATAGGGAAAGTCTTCAGTAGGAGCAGGCACGCCCAGGCCCCATCATCTGCCCTACTCCCTACTCCCTACTCCCTACTCCCTACTCCCTACCTCTTCCTATTCCGCTGCCAGCCGATGTCGAGAAGGCCCAGCCGGCCGGTCTCACGGTCCATGGCCTTCGCGATGTCCTTGCGGGCGGCGCCGATATCGCGCAACTGGCGGTCGGACAGGTCCTCGACGTCCTGGTGGGCAAGATTGATCGCGACCCTGGCCTGCCGCAGCCAATCACGGGCAGCCGACAGCCAGCTTGGCCGGGCGATGTATGCAGGGTGAAGAACGATGTGAGACATGATGGGATTCCTATACTCCGGACATCAAATCCGGTTTGATGGTGTTTTGATGCTGCAATCATGCCGGATTGAAAAACAAACGAGAAACGAGTAGTTCTTTTCTCATCATCAAGTTTTATTTGAGAATTGAGGCTTCATGGATCGCTTCGATCGGGCCGGGCGCTGATGGCGGCCCTGTTGCCGGGAACGCGGGCGCTAAGAACGCTGGAGGCGGCGGCCCGGCACCTCAATTTCACCCGCGCCGCCGACGAGCTCGGCCTGACGCCCGCCGCCGTCAGCCATCAGATCAAGGAAATCGAGGATCAGCTCGGCATCGTGCTGTTCACCCGCACCAGCCGCACCATCCGACTGACGGAAGCGGGCGCGGTGCTGTACGAGGCGGCGACCGACACGCTCGACCTGCTTGGCCGGGCGGTGATGCGGGCGCGCAAGATGGCGCGCGGCACCGAATTCCTGAAAGTGACGCTGGATGCCCAGTTCGCGGCGAAATGGCTGATGCGGCGCGTCGAGAATTTCCGCAAACTGCGGCCGGGCATCGAACTCAGGTTCGACATCGCCTATGGCTTGCGCGATTTCGATCTCGACGACGTCGATGTCGGCATCCGCTTCGGCGCCGGCAAATATCCGGGGCTCTGCGCGCATCGCCTGTTCGACAACATCATCATTCCCGTGTGCAGTCCGGGCCTCCTGGCATCCGGGCCGCCCCTGCGCGAGCCGCGCGACCTGTTCAACCACACGCTTGCCCATATCGAATGGGCCCGCCAGGGCGTGACATGGCCGAACTGGCGCATGTGGATGGCGGCGGCCGGCATCAACGATTTCGACGACAGCCGCACCGTCGTCTTCGGCACGTCCACGGATGCCGTCCAGGCAGCGCTCGACGGCAATGCCGTCGCGCTCGCCGATTTCGCCATGGTGGCAAACGACTTGTCCGAGGGCCGGCTGGTGCGGCCCTTCGAGCTCAGCATCAGGGTTGCGCCGGAATTCGCCTATTTCCTTGTCTATCCGCAGGCGACAGCCGAGGATCCCCGTATCGTCGCCTTCCGCGAATGGATTCTGGAGGAGGTGGCGAGGACGCGCAGCGCGGACAAGCTGTAGGCGGCTTCGCGAGGTTCGGCCTTCCTTAGGACCGGGCGTTGTGGCCGAAGATCATGCGCCGGTACTTTTTCACGTTCCATTTCAGCTTCTTGTAGAGAAGCGGCTGTCTCTTGCCGGCGACGGACGTTTGGAAAGCGCCGTTCTCGCTGCCCTGCTCGACGATCGGCCGCTCGAACCACAGCATTTCAACACCGAGCTTCTCGTCCATCTGTTCGATCTGGTGGTCGATGGCCGTGTATATCTTGTTTTGCGCAATCCAGTTGCAACGGGCTTCGGCGACCGGCCGGGTGATCAGGTAGGAATCGGCGCAGCGGGCATGGAGCGCCGGGTAAAGCTTCTGGCCTTTGCGCAATTTCCAGCTCGGCGTGTAGTAGTTGCTTCCATTGCCGAGATAGATGACGGCCTTGCGGTTGGGATCGCCGAGTTCGGCGAGCCCCTGCCGGAACTTGGCGACAAAGTCGCGAGCGAGGAAGACGTCATCCTCGAACACCAGGCAATAGGGCTGGTCGGTTTCGAGGAAATCACGCCAGATGCCGACATGCTTCAGCGCCAGCGAGACAGCCGCCGGGTGTGTAAAGTCTGGAGCGACCAGTTCGGCCCGGATATCGGGCGTGATGTCAGGCTGGTCCCAGTCGGTGTAGAAGGTGACCGGCACGCCGCGCCGCTCGAACTCGCGCACGATATGCCGGCGCCGGTCGTCATAGCCATTCTTGACATGACAGATCCGGCTGAACACCAGGTCGCGCGGAAAGCCGGTTTCGTCCGCCATCAAAACTAGCGCTCCATTCAGGCCGCGACGGCGCCGAACCAGCCGATCACCACACCGATGATCAGCAGCACGCCGAGCCAATGGCCACCATCGATGAGGGTCAGGTCCCAGCCGAAATTCTCGTAGCGATGGTTGACCGACAGCGTCGTGGCGACGAAACCCAGCCAAAGCACGAAGCCGAAGATCAGCCCCGCCAGCCAGGTCGGCTCACCACCCGTCATCGCGCCGACGACCAGGGCCATGACCAGCGCCATAATCAGTTCCGCGATGAAGGAGATGACGAAGGGCAGCGGCGATTTCTTCATCGTCGCCGGATCGAGCTTGGCGGCCTTCAGCCAGGGCTTGCTCAACGCCATGTACCAGGCGGCGCCGAACAGCCATGCGACGACGGCGGCGGCGACCACCGCCATCCAGTTCACTGCTGAAAAATCCATGAGCTTCCCCCTCCAGATGCGGTTTATGGAAACGCCTGTTCGGCGATGGCGTCAAGCAGTCGCCACACGGTCGTACGTTTGACCTCGGCATCCTCGAGCGCCCGTGTCACCGGCACCTGATAGACGCCAAGCGGCGCCAGCCCCGATCGCGGCAGGTAGGACCGGCCGGGATCGCCGACCAGTATGTCGGCGCCACGCCGTTTGAGCGCCGAAAACCACGGCATCAGCCGGTCGGCGAAGGGTTTGTCATAGAAGACGTCGCCAGCCAGGACCACGTCCCAGCCCGCATCGGTGCCGATACAGTCCGCGCCGAGGAATTCGATCGGCACACCATTGGCCTCGCTGTTGAGACGAACCGCGGTGGCGCAGAACGGGTCGATGTCGGCGGCGGTCACGGCCGCCGCACCGGCCTTCGCGGCGGCGATGGCGACGAGGCCGGAACCCGAGGCGAAGTCGAGCACGCGCTTGCCTCGCACCATGGCGGGATGGTCGATGACATAGCGGGCGAGGCCCTGGCCGCCGGCCCAGGCAAAAGCCCAGAAGGGCGGCGGCAGGCCGATCTCGACCAGTTCGTCCTCGGTCCGCTGCCAAAGATCGTGCGCTTCGTCGGCGAGGTGGAGAAGAATCTCCGGTACATGCGGCGGCGCCATCAGCGCCGTGTTGTCGAGAATGAACTGCCTGGCGCTGTCGGGAGTGAGCGCCGTCACGGCGCAGGCGTCAGGCCGCCCATGCGGCAGACTTCCTTCCATTCGGCCGGCGTCACCGGCTGCACGGAAAGCCGTCCGAGCCGCACCAGCGCCATCTCGGCCAGTTTTGGATTGGCCTTGACGTCTTCCAGCGTCGGCGGGTTCGGCACGTCCCTGACGGCGCGGATGTCGACACACTCCCAGCGCGGATCATCCGATGTGGTGTCGGGATGGGCCAGCGCGCAGACCTCGGCGATGCCGACCACGTTCAGCCCCTCGTTGGAATGGTAGAAGAAGCCGAGATCGCCGATCTGCATGGCCTTCATGTTGTTGCGGGCGGCGTAGTTGCGCACGCCGTCCCATTGGGTGCCGGCCTTGCCCTTGGCCTTCAACGCCTCGAAGGAGAAAACCGAGGGTTCGGATTTGAACAGCCAGTAGTTCATTTTCGTTCTCCTGCCGGTTAGCCGGCCGCCGGCTTGTTGAAGACCCAGTTCCACGGGCGGATTTCGACGCTCTCGAACAGCCCTGCCTTGGCATAGGGGTCGGCGGCCGACAGCGCCTGCGCTCTGGCCATATCGGGCGCTTCGATCACGGCGAGCGTGCCGTTCGGCTTGCCATCAGCATCGAGGAACGGGCCGGCGAAGGCCAGCTTCTTCTCGCCATTCAGCGCCTCGAGAAAGGCGACATGCGCGGGCCGCGTATCAACGCGCACCTGCAGGCTTCCGGGCTTGTCCTTGCAAATCAGTGCAAACAGCATGTCTTTCTCCTGATGGTCGTCAATCGTTGGTCTCGGTCTTCAGCGGCCGGGTCATCAAGGCCGTCACGGCCTCGCCGATGGTGATGGTGCCGTCCAGGATGGCGGCCACGGCGGCGATGATCGGCGCATCGATGTTGCGCTCGGCGGCGATGCGGGCGGCGATGGCCGCCGTCGGCACGCCCTCGGCCAGCGGCAGCCCGGAAAGCGCCTTGCCTTGCCCGAGCGCCAGCCCATAAGCGAAATTGCGCGATTGGGTGGACGAGCAGGTGAGCAGCAGGTCGCCGAGGCCGGAAAGCCCCATCAGGGTCTCGGGCCTGGCGCCGAAGGCGGCACCGATGCGGCGCAGCTCGACGAAGCCGCGCGTGACCATGGCGGCCTGGGCGCTGGCGCCGAGCCCGGCCCCGGTGACGGCGCCGGCGGCGATGGCGAAGACGTTCTTCAAGGCGCCGCCGATCTCGACGCCGATCAGGTCGTCGCTCGAATAGCAGCGCAGGTTTTCCGCCGAGAAACGGGCGGCAAGGTCGGCGGCGAGCGCCTCGTCGCCGGCGGCCACCACCACCGCCGTCGGCAGGCCGCGGGCGACATCGCTGGCGAAGCTCGGCCCGGACAAGGCGGCGACCGGGTTTCGCGGCAGGATTTCCAGGGCGATTGCCGACAGCAAGGCGCCGGTGTCGCGCTCGATGCCCTTGGCGCAGAGCACGAGCGGAATGCCGGCCGGCATATGATCCTTCGCGGCCGCCAGAGTCGCGCGCAACGCCTGCGCCGGCGTCACCGCCAGCACGCAATCGGCGCCAGTGAGCGCCGCCTCGATGTCGCTCGTTGCCTCGATGCCTGGCGCGATGGCGATGCCGGGCAGGTAGCGTGGGTTCTCGCCTCGACCGATCGAGGCCACGGTTTCAGGGTCACGCGCGAACAGCCGCACGGCATGGCCGGCGCGCAGCATGGCCAGCGCCAGCGCCGTGCCCCAGGCGCCGCCGCCGAGCACGGCGACACGCCAGCCACTTTTGCCCCGGCCCGCGCTCTTCGTGGCCCGATCTGTCATGCCTTGGCTCCGCGCCGACCGGAGCCGACCATTGGCGTCGAGACGCTGTCCAGGGGCCAGCGCGAGCGCGGCACGAAATCGAAGCCGTTCTCCTGCGCCATGCCTGCGCGCAGCCGCTCGATGCCGGCCCAGGCAATCATCGCGGCATTGTCGGTGCACAATTTCAGCGGCGGCGCGACGAAGGTGAAGCCGGCCTCGGCGCAGAGCCGTTCCAGCGTCGCCTTGATGGCGCGGTTGGCGGCGACGCCGCCGGCGACGACCAGCGACGGGCTTTTCGTGCCAGGGAATGTCTCGCGAAAGCGTGCCAGGGCGCGAGAAACGCGGTCGGCCAATGCATCGGCGACCGCCGCCTGGAACGACGCGCAGATGTCGGCGACATCCTGGTCGCTCAGGGGCTCGATCGCGGTTGCCGCCTGGCGCACGGCGGTCTTCAAGCCGGAAAAGGAAAAATCGGGCTGCGCCGAGCCCTTCATCGGCCGCGGGAAGGCAAAGCGCGACGGGTTGCCCGATAGCGCCGCCTTCTCGACATTCGGACCGCCGGGATAGGGCAGGCCGAGCATCTTGGCGGTCTTGTCGAAGGCTTCGCCGAGCGCGTCGTCGATGGTGGTGGCCCAGCGCTGATACTCGCCGACGCCGCGCACGGCGAGGATCTGCGTGTGGCCGCCGGAGACCAGCAGCAGCAGGTAGGGGAATTCGAGCCCGTCGGTCAGCCGCGCCGTCAAGGCGTGGCCTTCGAGGTGGTTGACGGCGATCAGCGGCTTGTTCGCCGCGGCGGCGATCGCCTTGGCCGTCATCAGGCCGACGATCAGCCCGCCGACGAGGCCTGGACCGGCGGTTGCGGCGATCGCGTCGATATCGGCCAGCGCCACGCCCGAATCGGCGAGCGCCGCCTCGACGATGCCGTCCAGCGCCTCGACATGCGCGCGCGCGGCGATCTCGGGCACGACACCGCCGAAGGCGGCATGTTCCTCGATTTGGGAGAGCACGACATTGGACAGGATTTTCGGCGCGGCATCGCCCTCCAGCGCCACGACGCTGGCGGCGGTCTCGTCGCAACTCGTCTCAATGCCCAGAACGCGGATCAATTCGTCGCTATCCCAAGAGATTGTTTATGAGGCTATTCCCCATTAGGAAAAGGCCGGCAAGACCTCGATTTCGCTCGGGGGTTATCACGGACCGCGCGCCATGCAAACTTTGAAAATCGGAACCTGCAAAATCGGAACGCGCGGCAGCCCGCTGGCGCTTGCCCAGGCGCATGAGACGCGTGTGCGGCTGATGAAAGGGCATGACCTTCCCGAGCAGGCGTTTGAAGTGGTACCCATCTCGACCAGCGGCGACCGTATTCAGGACCGGCCTCTGTCGGAGGCCGGCGGCAAAGGCCTGTTCACCAAGGAAATCGAGGAAGCGCTGCTCGACGGGCGTATCGACATCGCCGTGCATTCGTCGAAGGACATGCCGACGGTGCTTCCGGGCGGATTAGAGCTTTCCACTTTCCTGCCGCGCGAGGACGCGCGCGACGCTTTCATAGGCAAGGCGGTCGGGCGGATCGCCGATCTGCCGCATGGCGCCAAGGTCGGATCGTCATCGCTCCGTCGCCAGGCGCTGATCCGTAGGATGCGGCCGGATTTCGAGGTGGTGATGTTCCGCGGCAATGTGCAGACGAGGCTGCGCAAGCTGGATGAAGGCATCGCCGAGGGCACCATTCTCGCCTATGCCGGGCTGAAGCGGCTCGGGCTCGAAGGCGTGATTACCGACCTGATGCCGCTGGAGGATTTTCCGCCGGCGCCGGGACAAGGCGCGATCGGCATCGAAACGCGCGTCGGCGACCGTGATATCGAGACAATGCTTGCGGCGATCCATCACGTGCCGACGGGCCAGGCCTTGGCCTGCGAACGCGCGTTTCTCGCCACGCTCGACGGCTCGTGCCGCACACCGATCGCCGGCCATGCGACGGTGTCGGGCGGGAAACTGTCCTTTGCCGGGCTGATCATCTCGCCCGACGGCACGGAGTGGCATGACGTCCGGCTGGAAGGCGAGGCCACGGACGCGGCGGAAATAGGGGCTGACGCCGCGCGGGCGGTTCGCGCCAGGGCCGGCGAAAAGTTCTTCGACGGCTGGCTCTGAAAATGCTTCGCGTCCTGGTCACCAGACCGGAGCCCGGTGCATCGCGCACGGCGCGAAAGCTGAAAGAAATGGGTTTTGAGCCTCTTCTCCTGCCATTGACGGAGACGACGGCACTGCCGGTCGATGCCAAGGCGGTTCCGGACGATGTCGCAGCCGTCGCCATCACCAGCGCCAATGCCGTGCGCCATGCCTCTGGAGATCTGGTAGCGGCGCTTTCCAGGCTGCCTTGTCATGCTGTCGGCAAGAGGACCGCCGAGGCCGCGCGCAAAGTCGGTTTTCTGTCGGTCAGCGAGGGGCCTGGCGATGCCGAGGCGCTGGCCGACGGCATGGCGACCGCCTTTTCCGGCAAAACGATCGTCTATCTCTGTGGGCGCGTGCGGTTTGCTGCCTTCGAACAGAAGCTGGAAGCAGCGTATGTCCAGGTCCATGCCGTAGAGACTTATGACACGCTTGCGGTGAGCTATTCGGACGAAGCGATCCTTCCGCTGCTATCAGGCCAAGCGGTCGATGTGGTGCTGCTCTATTCGGCCAACGCCGCTGCCGCGATGCAGGTCCTGGCCAGACGACCCGCCCTGCAAAAAGCCTTTGAAAAGACGCGTTTTTTTGTCCTTTCCGCGCGCATCGCCGCCGCCTTCGGCGACAGCGCCGGCAAAGCAATCCGTGTCGCCGCACGGCCCGACGAGGAGGCGCTGCTGGCACTTTTGCGGGTACGGCCCTGACCCGCGTCATCACACCGCCCCTTTTCACCGCTTGGTGATGTGCTAGACCCTTTTTAGAACCATCACGCGCCGCCGCGCGTTGAGACGAAGCGAATTTGCGGAGCCCATGCATGGTCAAGACGCCGAAGATGCGACACTCGAAAAGCCGCCGCGAGCCGGTGACCATCGACCTCGATCCGGGCGCCGTCTCACGCATCGTCGACGAGGATGCCGCCAAGGTTACCGTCCAGACCGACGAGGCGAGGGCCGAGGAATCCGCGAACGCCTCGCGACCAGCGCTCCCGGAAGAGCCGGTGCATGCCGATCAGGCGGATCTCGAACCCTGGGAGCATGGCGACGCCGCCGCCGGGCGGTCCGGCACAGAGGCGCCGCCGCATGCCGAGGCCGAAGCCGCCGAGCCGGAAATGCCTTACCCCGGTTCGGATACACCTCCCAACCAGGCCAGGGCGTTCGACTACAGCTTCGAGGACGCTAGCACAAAGACCGGCGACGCCAATGCGGCTGCCGGAAAAACCGACTCAAGGAGCGAGCCGATGGCAGCGCAGCCGAAGCGGGGCGGCCTCAACGGCATCGCCGCCGGCATCATCGGCGGTGTCATCGCGCTGGTCGGCGCCGGTGGCCTGCAATTTGCCGGCCTGCTCGGCGCGCCGGGTTCCGCTCCCGGTGCCTCGCTCGACGGCGTCAATGGCGAGATCGCCTCGTTGAAGAGCGAAATCGCAGACATGAGGGAAGCCGGCAACAACAATGGTGCATCGGCCAAGGTCGACGGCCTGTCGTCGGCGCTCGACCAGGTCAAGAGCGATGTCGCGGCGCTGAAATCGGCGGTCGAAAAGGGCGGCGCCGGCGACAATGCCGGGCTCGCCGCACTTGGCGACAAGGTCAAGCAGATCGAAACGGCCGTCGCCGCTCTCGGCAAGGCCGGCAGCGCGGCGCCCGTCGATCTCGGCCCACTCAACGAAAAAATGGCCGGTCTCGATGCGCTGGTGAAGTCGACGGGCGAGGCGGCGAAGGCGCAGGAAGGCCGGCTTGCCGCGCTCGAGCAATCGGTGTCGCAGCTTTCCGGGAAGGTCGACGCACAGGCGTCGCAGCCGAAGATCGCGATCGCCATCGCGGCTTCCGCGCTCAAGGCCGCGCTCGACCGTGGCGCGCCGTTTTCGGCCGAACTCGATACGCTGGCCGCGATCTCGCCTGATGCGCCGCAGCTTGCGACCTTGCGTGCCTATGCCGAAAAGGGCGTGCCGACCCGCACCGAGATCGCCTCGCAGATGGACGTCGCCGCCAATGCCATGGTCGCCGCCGCCACGCCGGTCGACCAGAATGCCGGCTTCCTGCAGAATTTGATGTCGAGCGCCGAGTCACTGGTCAAGATCCGGCCGATCGGGGCCGTCGAAGGTAAAGGTGCGCCGGAAACCGTGGCGCGCATGGAGGTTGCGGTCACTCAGGGTGACTACGCCAAGGCGCTCAGCGAATATGACACGCTGCCGGAAGCCGCGAAGGCCGCGGGCGCCGACTTTGCCGGCAAACTGAAGGCGCGCATCGAGGTCGAAACCCAGGTCGACGCGCTGATCTCCGGCGCGATGAAGGCATGAGGGCAACACGATGATCCGCCTGCTCGCTTTCCTCATCGTCGTCTTCGCGCTCGGGCTGGGCTTTGCCTGGCTGGCCGACCGGCCGGGCGACATGGTCGTCACCTTCAACGGCTATCAGTACCAGGTCAGCCTGATGGTGGCGGCGGTGGCCGTCGTCGCCGTCGTCGCGGCGGTGATGATCGTCTGGTGGCTGATCAAGTCGCTGTGGAACAGCCCCTACACAATTTCGCGCTATTTCCGCGTGCGCCGCCGCGACCGTGGCTATCAGGCGCTGTCGACCGGCATGATCGCCGCCGGCGCCGGCGATGGGGCGCTGGCCCGCAAGAAGACCAAGGAAGCCGCCAAGCTGATCCGCTCCGACCAGGAGCCGTTGATCCATCTGCTCGAAGCGCAGGCATCGCTGCTCGAAGGCGACCATGAAGGTGCGCGGCAAAAATTCGAGAGCATGCTCGACGATCCGGAAATGCGGCTGCTTGGCCTGCGCGGGCTTTATCTGGAAGCCGAGCGCCTGGGCGACCGCAACGCCGCCCGGCACTATGCCGGCCGCGCCGCCGCAGTGGCGCCGCAACTGGCATGGGCGGCCGAATCGACGCTGGAGGAGCTGACCGCGCGCGGCGATTGGGACGGTGCGCTGAAACTGGTCGAGGCGCAGAAGTCGACGCGGCAGATCGAGCGCGATGCCGCCAACCGCCGCCGCGCCGTGCTGTTGACCGCCAAGGCGCAATCGCTCGCCGACAGCGATCCCGCGGCTGCCAGGACAGCGGCGATCGAGGCCAACAGACTCGCCCCCGACTTCGCGCCTGCCGCCGTTGCCGCCGCCGCCGCGCTGTTCAAACAGAACGACGTGCGCAAGGGCTCGAAGATCCTCGAGACCGCATGGAAGGCCGAGCCGCATCCCGAAATTGCCGAGCTTTACACCCATGCTAGGCCTGGCGACGCCGTGCTTGATCGGCTCAACCGGGCAAAGAAGCTGCAGGAGATGAAGAAGAACCACACCGAATCGTCGATGACGGTGGCGCGTGCGGCGCTCGACGCGCAGGATTTGTCGACCGCCCGCCGCGAGGCCGAAGCCGCGATCCGCATGGACCGCCGCGAGGGCGCCTATCTGCTCCTGGCCGACATTGAGGAGGCCGAGACCGGCGACCAGGGCAAAGTACGGCAGCTGCTCTCCAAGGCGGTTCGGGCGCCGCGCGATCCGGCCTGGGTCGCCGACGGCATCGTCTCCGAGCGCTGGGCGCCGGTCTCGCCGGTCACCGGGCGGCTCGACGCCTTCGAATGGCGCGCGCCGATGGAACGCCTTGGCCAACTGATCGACAGTCGCGATGTTGAACCGGATGCCCCGGTGGTAGCCATCGAGGCGACGGGCAGGCCTGAAAAGCCGGTCGAGGTGATCGATCATGCCGCCCCGGGCAACGAGGCAACGGGCAAGGACGCCGAAAGCCGCGAGGATCATGTCACCCCGGTCACGGCCGCCGCCTTTGCCGCGGTGCCGGCCGATGCCGAGGCCGTCGAGCCGGCGGAAGAACTGGCGCGCCTGCCGGACGATCCAGGCGTCGATCCGGACGACGAGGCGGAAAAGTCGCCACGCCGGTTCCGGCTGTTTTGATTTTGGCCATCGGGTGATTTGACCTGGCCATCGGGCCGTTTGGGAATGAATTGATGTTCGAGCGCGTTCTGTCGTTTCTCAGGGATTTACCGGCCGGCTCGGCCAGCCACACCAGCGCGGACGATCCGCGCGTCGCGGCTTCGGCGCTGCTCTACCATGTGATGAATGCCGATGGCGTGCGCCAGGATGTCGAGTGGGAGCGCTTCAAGGCGCTGCTGGCGCAGAGCTATTCGATCAGTGGTGCCGAACTCGAAGCGCTCGTCGCCGCCGGCGAGCGCGCCGACAACGAGGCGATCGACCTCTATGCCTTCACCAGCGTGCTCAAGCGCCATCTCGACGCGGAGGGGCGCAAGGCCTTCATCGGCCTGATGTGGGAGATCGTCTATGCCGATGGCGAGCTGCATGAGCTCGAGGACAATACGGTGTGGCGCGTTGCCGAGCTGATCGGCGTCGAGCGCCACGACCGGGTCGAGGCGCGCCGCCAGGCCGCGGCGCATGCGCCAGGCGCGCGCGGGACGTCAAGCGACGAATAGACGGGATTTCGCCCAACGATGCAGCGCGCAACGAGCCCGAAGCCAAAGATCCTGATCGTGCTGCATCAGGAGAATTCGAGCCCCGGACGCGTCGGCCACATGCTCTTGGAAGAAGGCTTCGATCTCGACATTCGCCGCCCGCCGCTCGGTGACGCCTTGCCGGAAACGCTGGATGGCCATGCCGGCGCGGTGGTGTTCGGCGGGCCAATGAGCGCCAATGACGAGGACGAGTTCGTCCGCCGCGAAACCAACTGGCTGGAAGTCCCGCTCAGGGAAAACCGGCCGTTGCTCGGCATCTGCCTGGGCGCGCAAATGCTGGCCAATCATCTCGGCGGCAAGGTCGAGGGCCACGGCGAAGGGCTGGTGGAGATCGGCTGGTATCCGCTGAAGGGGACCGAGGCCGGCAGGAAGCTGATGCACTGGCCCGAAATGGTCTACCAGTTCCACCGCGAGGGCTTTTCGCTGCCGAGCGACGCGACGCTGCTGGCCACGAACGAGACCTATCCCAACCAGGCCTTCCGCTATCGCGACAATGCCTGGGGCATCCAGTTCCATGGCGAACTCACCAGGGTGATGATGCAGCGCTGGGTGGTGCGCGGCGCCCATCGTTTCGAGCTACCCGGCGCCCAGCCCGGCCGCGACCATCTCGGCGGCCGGCTGATCTGGGACATGCACCTGAAGCGCTGGCTCGACGAGTTCTTGCGGATGATTTTTGGCGGGCCGGCGGCGCGTTAGGGCAGACCAGTGGCCGCCAATGTGGCCGACCATCGGTTTTCGGAGTGTGGAAACTACTCCGAAAACCTCACGCTCACGCCGCGCTGCCGAAAGTAAGCCTGCATCAACTTGCGGCCCGAGCGGTTGTTCTGCGCCAATTTGGCAGGATCGAAGATCGCCTGTTTCATCCCCTCGCGTGTCAGCGCCGCCTTAAGCGTCGCGATATGCGCGTCGATGTCGGCATTGTCCGCCCGGAGCGACGCATAGATATTTTCGGTCGCCTCGGCCACGGTCGGTTCGCTCACAGGTGTCGTCCTTTCGTTGATTGGGCGGCGGCTTAGCACAGATTCGCGGCCCCGCCGATACCGATGAAGCCTTCAGTTTCGTCCCTTGAGGTGCCTCACCTTGCGCAGCGCCGGGAACAGATAGGCCCACAGGCCGGCAACCGCGACGGCGCCGACGCCGCCGATCACCACCGCCGGAACCGTGCCGATCAGTGCCGCCATGGTGCCGGCGCGGAATTCGCCGACCTCGTTGGAGGCGCCGACGAAGACCTGGTTGACGGCGTTGACGCGGCCGCGCACCGCGTCGGGCGTCCACAGCTGGATCAGCGTTTCCCTGATGTAAACGCTGAACATGTCGGTGGCGCCGAGCAGGGCAAGTGCCGCTATCGACAGCCAGGTAAGGGTCGACAGGCCGAACAGCACTGTGCAGGCGCCGAACGCCGCGACGAAGCTCAGCATGATCTTGCCGGCGTGATCGCGGATCGGATGGCCGGCAAGCCAGATGGCGACGCAAATGGCACCGATGCCCGGCGCCGAGCGCAGCAGGCCGAGGCCCCAGGGGCCGAGTTGCAGAATATCGCGGGCATAGACCGGCAGCAGTGCCGATGCGCCGGACAGAAGCACGGCAAAGAGGTCGAGCGAGATGGCGCCGAGCACGATCTTCTCGCTCCAGATGTAGCGGAAGCCGGCAAACAGCGTCTCCATTGTCGGCTTGTCCGTGGCCGTCTGTTGCGCGGGCTTGGGGATGGTGAAGATGAGCAACGCGGCAGCGAGCATCAGGACTGCCGCCGTGGCATAGGCCACCTCCGCCGACACGCCATAGAGCAAGCCGCCTGCGACAGGGCCGACAATCGTCGCCGTCTGCCAGGCGGAGGAGTTCCAGGCGATGGCGTTGGCGAAATCCCGCTGCGGCACGAGATTGGCGAACAGCGAGGACGAAGCCGGCCCATAGAAGGCTCGGGCAATGCCGAACATGACCAGTACGGCGAAGATCGGCAGCGGGGTCGTAAGGCCGCGCAGGGTCAGAAACAGCAGAGCCAGCGCGCAGGCGCCTTCGACCAATGTCGCCAGGGTCATGATCAGCCGGCGGCCGAAGCGGTCGGCGACGACACCTGTCACCAGCACCAGAAGCAGCGATGGCAGGAACTGGACGATGCCGACAATGCCGAGGTCGAACGGATCGCGCGTCAGGTCATAGACCTGCCAGCCGACGGCGACGGAAACGATCATGGTCGCGAAGGTGGTGAGAAAGCGCGCCGTCCAATAGCTGAGGAAGGCTTTGTGCCGGAACGCGGCGTAACGCTGCTCCGGCAAAGTTTGTTCTGGTATCATGGAAAGAGGCCCCGTTGCGGTGGGCATCGGCTCGCGGGGCACTTCCCGGATGGGCGCTGTTCGACCAATGGAACTGGATAAAAGTTCGGGGCGGATATGCTTCAAATTCAGACCTGGATCAAGGGACTTTCGGTCCGCACCGTCCAGCCCACGCGGAAGTTACTGCCGCAGCGCGGCCGAAATCGCGTCCAATCCGCCTTTCAACTCGGCCTCCGTCGGCCAGCCGAAGCCGACGCGGAAGAAGCGCTTTTCCATCTCGAACCAATGGCCGGGTCCGACATAGGTGCCGTGGTCTTCCAGCAGCCCGACATAGAACCGGTCGAGGTCGAAGCCGGGCTCGACATTGAGGCGCGGGAAGCCGACCACTCCGCCCTCGGGGCGCACCCAGTCGACTAAAGGTTCGCGGTCGATCCATGCCTGGACGATATCGCGGCGCCCGGCCATTTCGGGCAGCAGCTTTCCCAGAAACGCGTCCCGGCGCGCCAGCATGCCGCGCGCGATGCCTTCGTCGATGACGCTGCCGCAGATGCCGATCTGCTCCTTGGCGGCGAGGAATTTTTCCTGGAGGGCAGCATCCCTGGTGACCAGCCAGCCGATGCGGATGCCGGGAATGCCGAAGGCTTTCGACAGTGACGAGACGCTGATCGCCTTGTTGCTCAGCGAGGCCGCCGAGGGCAGGCGCCGTCCATAGGAGAGGTCGCGATAGGTCTCATCGACCAGCAGATGGCAGACGCTGGCTTCGGCGAGCGCGACCAGTGCGTCCAATTCGGCACGGCTCATCATGGTGCCGGTCGGGTTGTGCGGGCAAGTGACGCTGATCAGCCTGGTGTTCGGCCGCATCGCCGCCCTGACGCGCTCGACATCAATGGCGAAGCCTTCGTCGAAGGCGAGGTCGACGAAGCTGATGGCGCAGCCGATCGCCCGCGGCGTTTCGATGTTGGTGGCGTAGTTGGGCCTGATGACGACGAGATGATCGCTGGCCGACAGAAGCGATGTCGAGATGATGAACAGCGCGCCGGCGGCGCCGGCGGTGACCAGCACATCATCGGGCGAGATGCCGGCATCCTGCGCCGCGACCAGGGCGCGCAAGTCCTTGTCGCCACGATGCTCGCCATAGAAAAGCGTCAGGTCGGGCAGCGACAGGCCGATGTCGGAGAGCTTCTGGTCGGCGATCGAACTTTCGGAAAGATTGTAGCGGATACGATCGTAGCCGTATTCCTCCGGTGCTTCTTTCTCGATCACCATCCTGTTGTAGTTCATGGCAGTTCCCCCTCAAAGCACCTGTCCGGTTCATCCAAGCCACAAAAACATGAAGCCTGCCAAGGCGATTTCGCCGGCAGGCTTCCGTTCCAGTCGTCCTAAATATTGGCTCAGGACTGAATTGCTCAGGCCGAAACCTTGGCCTTCCGGCCTTTGCCCTTGACGGGCGCCGGGGCGACGGCCTTGCGGCCGAGGCCGATCGACTTCGCCAGTTCGGAGCGCGAAGCCGCATAGTTGGGAGCAACCATCGGATAGTCAGACGGCAAGCCCCATTTGGCGCGGTAGGCATCCGGCGTCAGGCCGAAATGCACGCCGAGGTGACGCTTCAGCGATTTGAATTTCTTGCCGTCCTCGAGGCAGATGATGAAATCCGGCGTCACCGACTTCTTCGGGTTGACGGCCGGGACCAGCGGTGCCGCCACCGGAGCGACCGGCTGACCGAGCCCGCTGATCGAGGCGCTGACGCTGGCGATCAGCTCGGGAAGGCCGGACGCAGGCAGGCGATTCTTCTCGACATAAGCCGATACGATATGGGCGGTCAGTTCGAGAAGGTCGAGGGTCTTGCTGGCGTGGCTGTCTTCGTCGGTCAATCTATTTCCTCCATCCATGGCGCATGACCTCGAAAATGGGGCCGTTTTCAAAAAGGATGATGCGCAAAATTAAAGTGAGTCGTCTTTGTGCGTCCCGCGCGACGCGATGTAGTGGGGCCGAACTCCTAGTCGGCAAATCTGCGCAATGCAATCTATCGGCGCGGCATCACACGTCATTTTGAACGACTATACTAAACTGTAATAATATCAGACGATCAGCGCCTTGTCGCGCCATAGACGAAAACCGCCTTCGAAGGCGCGTGTGTTGTCACCGCGTCTCGAGTGGGCGGGCAATTCGTCGAGCTTGTCGACATTGCCGCCGCCGATGACGACATAGTCTGGCTGCAGGGCGGCTCGTAGCCGGTTGACGACGTCGAAGACATAGCCGCGCCACTTCTTCTTGCCGCGTTTTTCCAGGCCGCGTTCGCCGACATAATCCTCGAAACTCCGGCCTTTTCGGTAGGGAAGATGGGCGAGTTCCATCGGCTGACCGACATTGTCGAAGACCATCGCCGCGCCGAGGCCGGTTCCGAGACCGAGGAACAGCATGCGCCCGCCCTCATAGCTGCCGATGGCCTGCATCAGCGCATCATTGACCACCTTGACCGGCTTGCCGAACTCCGCGGCGAAATCGAAGCCGGCCCAGCCCTTGCCGAGATTCATGGGGTCAAGCACCGGCTTGTTGTGGCGCACCGGGCCTGGATAGCCCATGGAGATAACGTCATAGGACAGGCCCTGGGCGAGCTTTTTCACCTTGTCGATCATTTGCCGTGGCGTCAGGTCCGGTCCGGAATCCGTCCGGCGCTCGGTGCCGCCGTCGCTGGTCAGGATCTTGACGCGCGAGCCGCCAATGTCGACCGAAAGGACAACCTGCCCGGTGTCCGACGCAGCCTGCTTCACCGCCTTGGCCATCTTGTCCCCTCCGTTCATGCCACCGGATCGATCCAGCCATTGGGCGGCCCGAAGCCGGCCATGGCGTCCGCCGGTCCCCATGTCTTCGGCTCGTAAAGATGTGGCGGCGTGGTGTCGCCGAGCACCGGGCCGACGATGCGCCAGGCCAGTTCCGCCGCGTCCTGACGGGTGAAGAGCTGGCCATTGCCGTTCATGGCGTCGCCGATCAGCCGTTCATAGGGCGGCATGTCGCCCTTCGAGTCGTCGAGCGCGGTCAGTTCCACCTGCTCGCCGATCATGTCGTCGCCGGGCGCCTTGCGCTGGGCGCCGATGGCGATCATCACCTGCGGGTCGATGCGGAAACGGACATAATTCTGGTCGGCGGGCTTGATCGGGTCGAAGACGTCGAGCGGCGGCCGCTTCAGCCGCACCACCACCTCGGTGACATGCACGGGCATGTTCTTGCCGGCGCGGATGAAGAACGGCACGTCCTGCCAGCGCCAGGTGTCGACGAAAAAACGCACCGCCGCGAAGGTCTCGACCGGCGAGTTCGGCGCGACGCCGGGCTCGGCGAGATAGCCGGTGAACTGGCCGCGCACGACATCGCTCTTGGTCAGGGTGCGGATGGCGCGCAGCACCTGCACCTTCTCGTCGATCAAGTCATCCGCCGAGCGGCCGACCGGCGGCTCCATGGCCAAGAGCAGCAGGATGTTGAGCAGATGGTTCTCGATGACGTCGCGGATAGCGCCGACATCGTCGTAGAACCGCCCCCGCCCTTCGACGCCGAAATCCTCGGCCATGGTGATCTGGACGCTCTCGACGTAATTGCGGTTCCAGATCGGCTCGAGCAAAGCGTTGGCGAAGCGGAAATAGAGCAGGTTCTGGATCGCTTCCTTGCCGAGATAGTGGTCGATGCGGAAGATCGACTGTTCGTCGAACACCAAATGCAGCACACGGTTCAGCCAGCGGGCCGACTGCAGATCGTGGCCGAAGGGCTTTTCGACCATCAGCCGGGCGCCGTGCGCGGTGCCGGATTGCTCCAGGCCTTGCACGACAGTCTCGAACATGGTCGGCGGCACCGCCATGTAGTGCAGCGGCCGCTGGGCGCTGCCGAGTGCGGTCTTCAGCTTCTCGAAAGTGGCCGGATCGCGGTAGTCGCCGCTGACATAGCGCAGCAGCGACGCCAGCTTGGCGAACACCTTCTCGTCGATCGTGCCGAGCGCGTTGACGATGCCGTCGCGGGCACGGTCCTGCAATTGCTTCAAATCCCAGGCGTCGAAGGCGACGCCGATCACCGGTTCGGTGAGCGTGCCCTTGGCGACCATCTGGTAGAGGGCTGGAAATATCTTCTTGTGGGCGAGGTCGCCGGTCGCTCCGAAGAGCACCAGCGTGTCGGACCGTTCCTGGCTCATGCCTGCGTCTCCCCTGTCGCCGTCACTTGCCGCCCTTCGGCTTTTCGATGTGGCCGCCGAAGGCGTAGCGCATGGCGGACAACAGCTTGTCGGCGAATTCGGATTCGCCTTGCGAGGAGAAGCGGTCGAACAGGGCCGAGGACAGGACCGGCGCCGGCACGCCGGTGTCGATCGCCGCCTTCAGCGTCCAGCGGCCCTCGCCGGAATCCGAAACCCGGCCGCCGAATTGCGCCAGGCCCGGATCGCTCTTCAACGCGCCGGCGGTGAGATCGAGCAGCCAGGAGCCGATGACGCTGCCATGCCGCCACACCTCGGCCACCTGCGGAAGATCGATGTCGAACTGGTAGTATTGCGGGTTTTCCAACGGGCTGGTCTCGGCGTCCGCCGTTCGTTGCCGCTTGCCCGCATTGGCCGACTTCAGGATGTTCATGCCTTCGGCATAGGCGGCCATGACGCCATATTCGATGCCGTTGTGCACCATCTTGACGAAGTGGCCGGCGCCACTCGGTCCGCAATGCAAGTAACCGAAGGGTGCGGTGCCGACGGTCTTGTCCGGGGTGGGTGCGCCGGCATCGGCGCCAGGCGCCAGCGTGGCAAAGACCGAATCGAGATGCTGCACCGCCACGTCGGGGCCGCCGATCATCAGGCAGTAGCCACGCTCCAGCCCCCAGACACCGCCGCTGGTGCCGACATCGACAAGGTGGATGCCCTTGGTGGCGAGTTTCGCGGCCTGGTCGACGGCGTCGTGATAATAGGAATTGCCGCCGTCGATGACGATGTCGCCAGGCTCCATCAGCGCCGAGACCTGGTCGATGATCTTGCCGGTGATCGCCGCCGGCAGCATCAGCCACACGCAGCGCGGCTTGGTGAGCTTGCCGACGAATTCCGCCATCGAGGCCGCTCCAGACGCGCCGTCGCTCACCAGCGCCGCGACGCTGGCCGGGTTGATGTCGTAGACGACGCATTCGTGGTCGTCGCGCATCAGACGCCGCACCATGTTGGCGCCCATCCGGCCCAGTCCCATCATTCCGATCTGCATGGTTTCGTCCCTGTTTGCTGAAGAGTCTCGGGTATCCCTGGAGAAGGGTCTACTGGCTATCCTGCCCGCCAGATATGACAGAGAAGTCGACATTCTCCCAATCGCCGGTGCCGGGCCAGAAAAAAGTGAAGACGAGCGTGTTTCCCTCGGGGAGGCCGGCCGTGGGCAGATCGACAAGGTGGATGCCGAACGCGATTTCCACCGTCTGGCTGTCATGCGCGGTTGCCCAATCGTCGGTGCTCCAGTGGACAGTGGCTGCTGCCATCAATTCAATACGCAGCGCCTTGCCGGCCGGCAGCGTGCGGATCTTGTTGTTGAAGCGCCATGGCCTGAACGGCGATATGGTCTTGTTCTCGATGTAGCGCTTCACGCCTTGCGGCGGCATGTCGAAGACGGCGCCGTCGCGCAGCGAACGCAGCAGCTTGATATGCTCGGAGTGCGCCCAGACCAGCGGCATGGCGCTGCCCGATGGTTTGCCATGCAGCAGCTCGCGCTCCGGAATATCGGCGCCATCCCAGACCTGTTCCGGCAGCAGGCCGCCGGGTCCGGCCGACCGTTCCAGCGCATCGAGCAGGCTGGCCGCCTCGTCCTTGCGGCCGGCCGCCAGCTCATAATGCGCCCGTTCGCCGGCGAGCAACGGCCACGGCCGGCCCTGGCCGGTGCCGTCGAAGGGCGCGCCATCCTCGTGTTCGCCATAGCCGTCACTGTTATAGCGGTACCAGAGCGGCCCTAGCGGCAGCTCGCAGCGCAACTGCGCATCGATCACCTTCGCTGTATCGACGATGCGCGGATCGTCGGCGGCTCTCAGGCCAAAGCGCACCAGCGCCAGGGCGTCGGGGCTGACGATTTCTTCGGCCGGTCGTTCCGTGTCGCCGGGCGGGCGGTTCTTGATGGGCACATAGCCGTCCTTCGGCGAGCCGGCATCGGCGCTGTCGGGCGGCGCGATGCGGACGTAGTAGCCGGCGACGCCGGCCACCTTGCAGGTGGCGGTACCGGTGACATAGGTCCAGCGCTCGACCTGATCGTTCCAGCAGTCCGCGGTCTCGCGCAGATAGGCCGCCTCCGCCGTCCGGCCGCAGGCGTCGAGCAGGTCCGCGCCGGCAAGCAGTGCAGCGATCTCGACGGCCAGGGTGAACGGGCTATAGCCGGCGTCTTCTTCCCAGCGGTCCTCGCCGGTGACAGGGCCGTTGCGCACGACATAGGAAGCGCCGCGCTCGATCATGGGCAGGAAGGCCTTCAGTCGCGCCTGCGGCAAATGGCCGGCGCGATGCAGGGCGTCTGCCAGCAGCAAGGGAAAGGCGCATTCGTCCATCTGGATGCCCGGCCAATAGGCCGATCCGTCGAGCCAGGCATTCTGCGGCCAATGGCCGTCAGGCTGCTGGATGGAGCGGAGGTATTCCAGGATCCGAAGGGCCGAGGCGGCATCGCCGGCGGCGAGGAAGCCGCCCGCCGTTTCGACCAGGTCGCGCGGCCAGACCAGATGGTAGCCGCCGAGATCATCATCGCCTTTGTTGAATCCCCACGGGATCGATAGGCTGGCCACCGCCGCGCCCGGCTTGGCCAATGACCGGTGGGTTGCCAGCACCGCGGTGGAGACGCGGTAGCTGTTCACCCCGGGCACTCCGGGCGTCCGGTCCAGCGGCAGCAGCCCCGCCTGCCATTCGTGCCATCTTTCGACATAGGATCTCGCTGCCGGCTCAAAACCACGCTTCAGGCTGGCGAAGGCGTTTTCGGCGGCCTCGTCCGGTGTCGCGCCAAAACCCAGCGCCAGCACGGCTTTTGTCTTCGTGGCGGTGAAGCCGATCTCGCCGGTCAGCGCGACATTGCCGTCCTCGGCGCGCCGGCAAGCCGGATCAAGCTTGCCGGTGTGGTTCAATTGCTGCCAGCCGTCGGAGAAGCCGACATAGCCGGTCGAACAGTCCCGCCAGGGCAGCGACGAGGCCAGCGCCAGGCAGGTGCCGCGCCCCGAGGCAAACAGGACAGGCTTTCCCCGGTGCTCGCCGACCCAGGCGGTGTTGCCCATGCCGGCATTGACCAGATGCGGCGCCAGAAGCGCGTAGACGCGGTAGTCGGCCGCGGAGCCCTTGAGCGGGCTGAAGGTGATCTCCTGCAGCAACGTCGGACGAGCCGGATCGGCCACGATGCGCTTCTCGATCCGGTAGGCGCCGTCATCAGCCGTGTTGACCAGCCTGTAGGCGGGCACGCCATCTCCGAACGGCTCGATGCCGTGCGCGGCATCGCGCTTCTCCTCGGAGAAATATCCATCCTTGCCGGTGACGATCAGGCCGAGGTCGCGCGTGCAGGCGCTGTCGACGCGCGGATAATACACTTCGTTCAGGATGCCGTGGCTGATGGTGAACCAGACGCGACTGGACGGCGAAAGCGCCACGCCGACGCCGCTCTTGGCGCTAGAGGTCCAGCGCGCGGGAATTCCCGGTGCGCCCGTCGGCACAATCGGCGTCACTGCCATGCTTGTTCGGTCTCCTGGCCCGCATGCCTAGCCATCAACCGAAACCATTTCAATCAGCGCACTGCAAGTTGATCGCCGGCGCGCATCGGATTGCAGTTGACAGCTCGGCGGCCTTCTGCACTTTTGTCTGACAATAGATAAAAAACAGGATCGCAATCGCGAAAATTCATCGACAGCCAACTGATCAACAACTCTCGGGAGGAGTATCCTATGAAGAAATTATTGGTTCTCGGCACGCTTGCGGCGGTGCTCGCAGCCGGTACGGCTTTCGCCGACACCAGCGGCAAGAAGATCGCGTTCTCCAACAATTACGCCGGCAATTCGTGGCGCCAGGCCATGCTCGACAGCTATGGCATCGTCACCAAGAAGGCGGTCGACGACAAGATCGTCGGCGCGGCCGATGTCTTCACCACCGCCGACAAGGAGGTGCCGACGCAGGCCGCCCAGGTGCAGAACCTGATCCTGCAGGGCTATGACGCCATCGTCATCAACGCCGCTTCGCCGGACGCGCTCAACGGCGCCATCAAGCAGGCCTGCGACGCCGGCATCACCGTCGTTTCCTTCGACGGCACGGTGACCGAGCCATGTGCCTACCGCGTCGTCGTCGACTTCAAGGACATGGGCAAGCAGGAAGTCGAGCAGATGGCGAAGTTCCAGCCCAAGGGCGGCAATCTGCTTGAAATCCGCGGGCTGGCCGGCACCTCGATCGACGACGCCATCCATGCCGGTATCCTGGAAGGGGTCGCTGCCCATCCCGAATTCAAGATCGTCGGTTCGGTGACCGGCGACTGGGACCAGACCACGGCGCAGAAGGCGGTCGCGACCATCCTGCCGTCGCTGCCCGACATCGTCGGCATCGTCGACCAGGGCGGCGACGGTTATGGCGCCGCGCAAGCCTTCGCCGCCGCCAACAAGCCGCGCCCGACCATCATCATGGGCAACCGGCAGGACGAGCTGAAGTGGTGGAAGGAACAGAAGGAGAAGGACGGCTACAAGACCTGGTCGGCGTCGATCGCGCCCGGCGTGTCGACGCTCGCCTTCTGGGTGGCGCAGCAGGTGCTCGATGGCCGCAAGGACATTCCGCACGATTTGCTGGTGCCGTATCTCGCCTTCACCCAGGACGATTTCGAGGCGGCCCTGCCTAAGATCAAGGAGGGTGGCGTCGCCACTCACGAATACACCCAGGAAGATGCCATCGCGGCCATCAAAGCCAACATCAAGTGAAAGCCGCATCCGCGTTGCCTAGCGCATCACTGAACGGATATCGTTGAGCATGGCTGCAGGCAACACGGGCATCATCAGGCTGGGCGGCGCCGAAAAACAGTTCGGCGCCGCCACTCTTGACGTCGTCAGACTTGACGGTGCCGAAAAGCATTTCGGCGCCGTCAGAGCGCTGGGCGGGGTGGATTTCCATGTCGGACCCGGCGAATGCGTCGGCCTCGTCGGCCATAATGGCGCCGGCAAATCGACGCTGATGCACATGGTGGCCGGCACCTTGACGCCCGACAGCGGCACCATCGGCGTGCATGGCGGCATCGAGGAGAACTACTCGGTTTCGCGGGCGCAGCAGCTCGGCATACGCTGCGTGTTCCAGGAGCTGTCGCTGTGTCCCAATCTCAGCGTCGCCGAAAACACCCGCATCAACCATGCCTCGCTGTCCGGCTTCGGCTGGCGGCGCAAGGCGGCCGAGCTGATCGCCGCCAAGCTCGACGAGATATTCCCGGACCATGGCATCTCGGCCTGGGACATTGTCGGCGATCTTTCGATCGGCCGGCGGCAGATGGTCGAGGTGGCGCGCGCCTTCACGGTGACACAGGACCGGCTGGACCTGGTCATCCTCGACGAGCCGACCTCCTCGCTCGACGCGCACACTGCAGGCCAGCTGCTGGCTTTCGTGCGCCGCTTCGTCGCCGGCGGGAAAAGCTGCATCCTGATCTCGCACGTGCTGGGCGAGGTGTTGCGCAACGCCGACCGGATCGTGGTGATGCGCGACGGCAAGATGGTGGCGTCGGACGCGGCTGGCGCCTTCGACCGCGACCGGCTGGTGACGGTGATGGGCGGGGCTGAGGCGCGCCAGAAGACCGCCGCGCAGGCCGCTGCCGCAAAGCCAGGCGCCAGCCCGCTGCGCGTCCGGGCGCGGCCCGCCGGGCAGACTGACGGCAAGGAGCTTGTCGCCCGTGCCGGCGAGATCATCGGCCTTGCCGGGCTGGCCGGTCACGGACAGACCGACTTGCTGCTGCGGATCTTTGGTGCCACCGCACGCGCCAAAGCCGGCATCGAGGTCACGGCGCCGGTGGCGCTGGTGGCGGGCGACCGCCAGTCGGACGGCATTTTCCCGCAATGGTCGATTGCGCAGAATATCGGCATCCGCTCGCTGGCGCGTCTGCGCAACGGCTTGCTGATCTCGCCGCGACGCGAGGCGGAACTCGCCGATGCCTGGAAGAAGAAGATCGGCATCCGCACGCCCGACATGGACAACAACATCTTTTCACTGTCGGGCGGCAACCAGCAGAAGGCCCTGTTTGCCCGCGCACTGGGCTCCGATGCCGAAATCGTGCTGATGGACGATCCGATGCGCGGCGTCGACATCGGCACCAAGCTGGAGGTCTACGACCTCGTGCGCGAGGAGGCTGGCCGCGGACGCACCTTCCTCTGGTACACGACCGAAACCGAAGAGCTCGACAATTGCGATCAAATCTATGTCTTCAAGAACGGCCGCATCGTCGCCAATTTGACGCGCGACGAGCTGACCGAAGAGAAGATCATCCAGTCCTCCTTCGGCGACGCGGCCTGAGATGACGGCGACGCCAATCGACAATGGCTTCAAGGGATCGGCGGCGCGCAACGCGGCGGCGCGGGCGCGGCTGTTGCGCGGCCTGCTGCCGGCGCTGTCGCTGGCGTTGGTGTTGCTTGCGATCGCTTGGCTCAACCCGCGCGCCATCAGCTATTTCGGCTTCAGCCTGATGCTGAACCTGGCTATCCCGATCGCGCTGGCGACGATCGCGCAGATGTTCGTGATAGCCGGCAACGAGCTTGATCTCTCGATCGGCACCTTTGTCGGTTTTGTCGGCTGCGTCACGGCGACATGGCTGAAGGACGCGCCGCTCATCGGCGTCCTCATCCTCGCCGGGTCGATCGGCATCTATGCGCTGCTCGGCGCGCTGATCCATCTGCGCAACCTGCCTTCCATCGTGGTGACGCTGGGCATGAGTTTCGTCTGGCAGGGCCTGGCCATCCTCGTCCTGCCAAAGCCCGGCGGTAAGGCGCCGGACTGGCTGCTGGCGATCATGTCGTTCAAGCCGCTCTTCATTCCGTTCCCGATCATCGCCGCGCTGCTGATCGCGGCGGTGGTGCATTTCGGCCTGATGCGCACCTCCTACGGCGTGATCCTGCGCGGCTCCGGCGGCAATCCGGCAGCACTGCGGCGCGCCGGCTGGTCGCTGCTCAAGACCAAGATCGTGCTGTTTGCGCTGGCCGGCCTGTTCGGCGTGCTGTCGGGCATGGCGCTGATCGGCATCACCACCTCGGCGGATGCCAATATCGGCAATGGCTACACGCTGCTGGCCATCGCCGGCGTCATCCTCGGCGGCGGCGAGTTCGTCGGCGGCCGGGTCTCGCCGATCGGCGCCGTCATCGGCGCGCTGACGCTGGCGCTGGCCGCCTCGCCGCTGCTCACCTTCATGCACATTCCGCCCGACTGGCAGGTGGCCGCCAACGGCGCCATCCTGATCATCGTGCTGGCGGCGCGGGTGCTGATCAGCCGCAGGGAAAGGTGAGCGATGGCTTCGCTGAAAACGCTGCTCACAAAACCCTGGATCTGGTCGTTTGCCGGTGCGCTGCTGGTGTGGCTGGCGACGATCGCCTTCACCGGCGGCTATGGCGCCGGCGGCATGGTCACGGCGGCGCTCTCGCTTGCCGTGTTCACGGTCATCGTCGGCGTCGGCCAGATGTTCGTCATCACGCTCGGGCCCGGCAATGTCGACCTGTCGCTGCCGGCCAATATCGGCCTGGCAAGCGCGGTTGCCATGAAGGTGATGGGCGGCAGCGATGCCATGATCGTGGTTGGATTGCTGGCGGCGCTCGCCTGTGGTGCCGCCATCGGCGCCATCAACTACCTGCTGATCTGGGCGCTGCGCATTCCGCCGATCATCGCCACGTTGTCGGCGAGCTTCATCATCCAGTCGGTCGACATCAGCTATGGGCGCGGGCTGCAGATCAAGCCGCCGCCGGGCTTCGCCGATTTCACCAACTGGCAGGTGCTGGGCATTCCGGTGCTGGCGATGCTCACCGTGCTGTTCACCATCGGCGCGGCCATCGCCTTGCAGCGCATGATCTATGGCCGCTCGGTGCTGGCGATCGGCCAGAACATCCGCGCCGCCTGGCTCGCCGGCGTCAATGTCGGCCGCATCCGCTTCCTCACCTACACGCTGTCGGGGGCGCTCGGCGGCATCGACGGCGCGCTGCTCGCCGGCTATTTCCGCGGCGCCAATGTCGATATCGGCAATGAATATTTGCTGGCTTCGATCGCGGTCGTCGTCATCGGCGGCACGTCGGTGGCCGGCGGCAAAGCCAATGTGCCCGGCGTCTGGGGCGCGGCGCTGTTCCTGGTGCTGCTGCTCACCATGCTCAACACATTCGGCGTCAGCGCCGGCGTGCGGCTTCTGCTTACCGGGCTGATCATCGTAGGGGTGATCACGGCGGCGGGCGGCGAGAAGGCGGTGCGCTGACGGCAACGTCGACGGCGCGACCGCGGCCTGTGGGGCCATCCATTGGACCAGTTCAACATCCGGTTCCCATTCGCGGCGCGGCCTAGTAAACCGGTCCGCGATCTCAGTCGGTCTCGGGAGGCCTCCGCTTGTCCAATTCTGTCAGTGTCGCGAACGAGGGTGGGGTCGCCATCGTCACCATCGACAATCCGCCGGTCAACGCACTGAGTTTTCACGTCCGCGAGCCGCTGCTGCAGGCGCTGGTCGCCCTGCGCGATGACGCATCGGTCTCGGCAATCGTCATCGCCTGCGCCGGTCGGACCTTCGTCGCCGGCGCCGACATCACCGAGTTCGGCAAGCCGGTGCAGCAGCCGGACCTGCGTGCCATCGTGGCGACGCTTGAAGCCATCGCCAAGCCGACGGTCGCCGCCATCCACGGCACCGCGCTCGGCGGCGGGCTGGAACTGGCGCTCGGCTGCCATTTCCGTGTTGCCGATCAAGGCGCGAAGCTCGGCCTTCCCGAGGTGAAGCTCGGCTTGTTGCCCGGCGGCGGCGGCACGGTGCGGCTACCTCGTTTCGTGGGCACTTTAAAGGCGATGAGGATGATCGTTTCCGGCACCCCGATTGGCGCGCAAGAGGCGCATGGCGCCGGACTGGTCGATGCCGTTTTCGAGGGTGATCTGACCACGCATGCCGTGAATTTCGCCCGCGAGATCGCCCGCAAGGGCGGTCCGTTCACGCCGGTGCGCGAACGCGATGAGAGGCTGGGGGAAACCGACCTTGCCGCCTTCGATGCCGAGGCCGCGGATCTTGCCCGCAAAGCGCGGGGACTCGAAGCGCCTGTTGCCTGTGCGCAGGCGGTGCGCAATGCCGTCACGCTGCCCTTCGACGAGGCGCTGGCGGCCGAGCGGGCGCTGTTCGTGAAACTCGTCGCCAGCGACCAGTCGCGCGCGCAACGGCATCTGTTCTTCGCCGAGCGCGAGGCGACCAAGCTTCCCGGAAAGGATACGCCCAAGCGCAGGATCAGCCGCGTCGGCGTCATCGGCGCCGGCACGATGGGCGGCGGCATCGCCATGGCTTTCGCCAATGGCGGCTATCCCGTCACCTTGCTGGAAACCAGTCAGGAAGCGCTGCAGCGAGGGCTGGCGACGATCGAGAAGAATTATGCCGTCTCCGTTTCGCGGGGGTCCTTGAGCGAAGACGCCAGGCAGCAGCGGCTCGGTCAATTCAAAGGCTCGATCGACCATGCCGATCTCGGCGATTGCGATCTGATCATCGAGGCGGCGTTCGAGGACATGGCGGTCAAGAAGGAAATCTTCGGCAAGCTCGACGCGGTGGCGAAACCAGGCGCCATCCTTGCCACCAACACGTCCTATCTCGACATCGACGAGATCGCCGCCTCGATCTCGCGACCACAGGACGTGCTCGGCCTGCATTTCTTCTCGCCGGCCAACGTCATGAAGCTGCTGGAGATCGTGCGCGCCGAAAAGACGGCGTCGGATGCGCTGGCGACCGTGGTCGACCTGGCACGCAGGATCGGCAAGGTGGCCGTCGTCGTCGGCGTCTGCCACGGCTTCGTCGGCAACCGCATGCTGGCCGCGCGTGGCTCGGAATCGGAAGCGCTGCTGCTGGAGGGCGCGACACCCGGCCAGATCGACAAGGCGTTCACCGATTTCGGCTGGCCGATGGGGCCGTTCCAGATGGGCGACCTGGCCGGCCTCGACATCGGCTGGCGCAACCGCAAGGCGCGTGGGCTGACGGCCGTCATCGCCGACACGCTGTGCGAGCAGGGCCGTTTCGGCCAGAAGACCGGCCGTGGCTTCTATCTCTACGAGAACGGTTCGCGCACGCCGGTACCCGATCCCGAGGTCGAGGCGCTGATCCGCGACAAGGCCGCCGAGAAGGGCATCGCGCCACGCACGATAGCCGCCGACGAGATCATCGAACGCACGCTCTATCCCCTGATCAACGAGGGGGCGAAAATTCTGGAGGAAGGGATTGCAGCCCGCGCCTCCGACATCGATGTCGTCTGGGTCAATGGCTACGGCTTTCCCATCGGCAAGGGCGGCCCGATGTTCTGGGCCGGTCTCGTAGGCGCGGGCAAGATCATCGAGCGGCTCGAATATTGGCTGGAGCTGACCGGCAAGGATGTTTTCAAGCCGGCGTCCTTGCTCAAGCGGATGGCTGAGAGCGGCTCTTGGGAAGCCGGCTCAACAGCCTGATCCGGGTAGCGGAATCATCGGATCCGCGCGTCGATGATCTCGACGAAGCGGGCGAAAAGGCCGGCCTGCGACTTGATCTTGAGCTTGCGGTAGATGTTGCGGCGATGGACCTTCACGGTTCCCGGCACGATGCGCATGGCCCTGGCGATCGATTCCGTCGAATGCCCCTGCAGCACCAGGTCGACGACGTGCTTTTCGCGCGGCGTCAGTGACAGGCTTTTCCAGATATGGGCGCGGTCGAATTCGTTGACCGCGGCTATTTCCTCGTCCTGCTTCGTCACGGCCGGTTCGTCGGCGGGGAGGGCAGGCCAGCGCGATCTGATGAAGCTGATCACCGCGGGCGCCATGTCGCGCAGCAGCCTGGCATCGGCGGTGCCGAACGGGCCGGAAGCACTGAGCCGCATCAACGACAGCACCAGCGCGTCCTTGCCCGGCAGCGGCACGAAGAAGCCGACTTCCTCGGCCAACCGGGTCTGGCTGTAGTAGGAGCGAAAATATTCGCTGGCGTAGAAACGATCGGGCGCGAGTTCCCGCATGCGCCAGAACCCTTCCTTGCGCTCGACCGCCGCGTGATGGAACGGGTCGAGCAGGTAAGGCCCCTCCTGGTAGAGCGCGACGAAGACGTGGCTTTCGGCCGGTGTGAACGTCTCGAACAGCAATGGCGGTCGTGAGGCGCCACGATAGCCGAAGATCACGCAGTGGTCGAAGCCGACATGCTGGCGCAGCCAATCGACCATCGCGTGGCCGAACAGGTCGCCGCTCGTCTCCCGCGTCGCCGCGACAAGGGCGGCGAGCCGGCTGTATTCGTCGCTGCGGGAAGTGCTCAATCAATACCCCCTTAAACGAGAAAATAGATCAGATATACCACCCGCGAGGTATATACTAGCTGCCATTGGCTCTGGTAGCGTCTTGAAATCGCATCGTCCTGGAGCCGCAGCCTTGACCGCAGTGCCCGACATCGAATTTCGCGGCGTGGCCAAGCGCTATGGCGCGGTGACTGCGGTCAGCGGTATCGACCTTGCCGTGCCGCCCTCCGCCTTCGTTGCGCTGCTTGGACCGTCTGGCTGCGGCAAGACGACCTGCCTGCGCATGATCGGCGGCTTCGAACAGCCGAGCGAAGGCCAGGTGTTCATCCGCGGCCAGGACATGGCCGGCACGCCACCCTACCGGCGGCCGGTCAACATGGTGTTCCAGCAATACGCGCTGTTCCCGCATCTCGACGTCGAAGCCAATGTTTCCTATGGCCTGCGCCAGGCAAGGCCACGGCTGTCGTCGCGCGAGATCGGCCAGCGGGCCGGCGAAGCGCTCGAAATGGTGCGGCTCGCCGGCTATGGCGGCCGCAAGATCCACGAACTGTCCGGCGGCCAGCAGCAGCGTGTCGCGCTGGCGCGCGCGCTGGTCAACAAGCCGGCGGTGCTGTTGCTCGACGAGCCACTGGCGGCGCTCGACAAGAAGCTGCGCACCGACATGCAGATCGAGCTGCAGAACCTGCAGCGCGAGATCGGCATCACCTTCGTGCTGGTGACGCACGACCAGGAGGAAGCGCTGTCGATGAGCGATTTCGTCTGCGTCATGAATGGCGGCCGCATCGTCCAGCTTGGACAGCCCAATGAGATCTACGACGAGCCGGCCGATCTGTTCGTGGCCGATTTCGTCGGCAAGACCAATCTGCTTGCCGGCAAGGTCGCGGGGCATACGGGCGAACTGGTGGACGTTGCGCTGGCGGACGGCACCATCATCGCGGCGCGCAAACGCACCGCCTTGCAACAGGGCGAGACCGTCTCGGTCAGCCTGCGTCCTGAATCACTCAGCCTCGGCGCTCCGGCAAGCGGCCCGCTCAAGGGTGTCGTCCGCAACCGGATTTTCCTGGGATCGACGGCGGAATACGCGATCGAGGTCCAGGGCATCGGAACATTACTCGCCAAGGCCGACCATTTGATCGGCCAAGGCAATCTCTTCAAGCCGGGTGAACCCGTCGCCATCGGCTTTGCCACCGGGACGCCGCTCGCGTTTCCGGAGACCAAGAACAACGGGACCAACCAGAGGGTAAACAAACATGTCGAAATCATATCGTGACGGACTGCCGATAAGCCCCGAGAATTTCGTCGACCAGCTGATGCGCTTGAAGCGCGGCTCGATCGGCCGCCGCGACTTCCTTGGCCTCACCGGCCTCGGCATCGCAACGGCGGTGATGGCGCGCGAGATCGGCATCATGCCGACGCCGGCCTTCGCCGCCGAAAGCCTTGGCGACCGCATGTCGATCGCCACCTGGCCGAACTATCATGACCCGCAGACCTTCGAGAACTTCAAGAAGGACACGGGCGTCGCCGTCGAGGTCAACGTGTTCGGCTCGAATGAGGAGATGCTGGCCAAGCTGCAGGCCGGCGCCTCGGGCTGGAGCCTGTTCGTGCCGACCAATTATACGATCTCGACCTACAAGAAGCTCGGCATCATCGAGCCGCTGGAGATGGCGAAGCTGCCGAACTTCGATGGCACCCAGGAAGATGCGCGTTTCACCTCCGAGGGTACCATCGATGGCACTATTTACGCCGTGCCGAAGAACTGGGGCACGACGGGTTTTGCCGTCAACACAAAGAAGCTCGCCAAGCCGATGACGAGCTGGAAGGAGTTCTGGGACACCGCCATGGCCGAGGGCGATGGCCGCACCATGGTGCATGACTACCAGCTCACCACCATCGGCAACGCGCTGAAATATTACGGCTATTCGTTCAATTCGCTGAAGCAGGACGAGCTCGCCAAGGCGGAGGAACTGCTGCTCAAGGTCAAGCCGCATCTGTTCGCCGTCTCGTCCGACTACCAGCCGGGCATGCGCGCGGGCGACGCGTGGATGACGATGTGCTGGACCAATGACGGCGCGCAGCTGCATCGCGACATTCCCGAGATCGCCTATGTGCTTGGCAAGGAAGGCGGCGAGATCTGGACCGATTTTTATGCCATCCCGAAGGACGCGCCGAACAAGCCCGCCGGCTACGCGCTGCTCAACTATCTGATGAACCCGCAGGTCGCGGTGAAGGAGCACCTCGCCAACGGCGCTCCTTCCACCGATGCGCGCGTCAACAAGCTGCTGCCCAAGGAAGTGCTCGACAATCCGATCCTCTATCCGGCGGCGGACTTGCTGACGCCGCTCGAATTCGGCGCGGCGGCAACGCTGACCGATCCGGGCCGTGCCGAACTGATGGCGCGCTTCAAATCGGCTTGAGACTGGCCTGGACAAAGACAAACGACCGGCGGGCCCATGTCCGCCGGTACCGGGACGGTTTCGATGCACGGCAACAGATTTCGGCATAATTTCCTGACCGCCTTGCTGCTCGCGCCGGCGACAGTATGGCTGGTGGTGTTCCTGGTGCTGCCGTTCATCGCCATAGCCGTGTTCAGCGTCGGCGAGCGGGCCCCCGAGGGCGGATACCAGGCGGCCTTCACGCTGGCGCAATACGCCAATCTTCCGGCGCGGGCGACCGCGTTCTGGAACACCATGGTGCTGGCGCCGGTGGGCGCGCTTGCCTGCCTGCTCGTTGCCTATCCGGTCGCCTATTATCTTGCCTTGCAGGCGCCGCAGCGCTGGCGGCTGATCCTGCTTGCGCTGGTCGTCATTCCGTTCTGGACGAGCCTGCTGATGCGCACCTATGCCTGGATGTACATTCTGGGCGGACGCGGCATCCCCGCGCTGCTCGCCTTCGTAGGCATCGAGGATGTCAGGCTGATCAACACGCCGGGTGCCGTCCTGCTCGGCATCGTCTACGGCTATCTGCCGCTGATGATCCTGCCGATCTATGTCAGCCTCGAGCGGCTCGACCGAAGGCTGCTGGAAGCTTCGGCCGATCTCGGCGCGACCCCGCTCTCCACCTTCCTTGGTGTGACCCTGAAGCTGTCGCTGCCGGGCGTGATGACCGGCTTTTCGCTGGTCATGATCCTGCTGCTTGGCGAGTACCTGATCCCGACGCTGCTCGGCGGCGGCAAGGTGTTCTTCATCGGCAACGCGCTGGTCGACCTGTTCCTGCAGTCGCGCAACTGGCCGTTCGGATCGGCCATCGCAATCACGCTGGTGCTGGTCTCGGTGGTGGTGCTGATTGTCGCCAACCGCATTTCGAACCGGGTTGCGGGCGCCCGCCGGGTGGACCTCATCTGATGCGCGCCTTCGTCATTGCCGTCTTCGCGTTCCTCTATCTGCCTATCGTGCTGGTCGTGCTGTTCTCCTTCAACGCCGGCCACCATGCCAGCGAGTTCACCGGCTTCTCGGTGCAATGGTACGGCAAGGCGCTGTCCAACCCGTTCCTGGTCGAGGCGCTGAAGAACAGCCTGTTCATTGCCACCACCAGCGCCCTGCTGGCGGCGGTGTTCGGCACCGCGGCAGCCCTTGGCCTGGCGCGTGTCGGCGTCAGAACCCGCGCCGTCTTCGATGGGCTGCTTGGCGCGGCGATCGTCGTTCCCGGCGTCGTCATCGGCATCTCGACGCTGGTCGCGCTCGTCCAGCTATTCGCCGTCGTCAACCCGTTCCTCGCCTCGGTCTGGCCCGGTGACCAGCCACCGCGCCTGTCGCTCGGCTACGGCTCGATCATCGCCGCGCATGGCCTGTTCTCGATGGCGCTGGTGACGATGATCGTCGGCACGCGTCTGGGCAGCCTCGACCGCAATCTGGTCGAGGCTTCGAGCGATCTCTACGCGACGCCGCTGACGACGTTCCGCTCGATCGTCCTGCCGCAGATCATGCCGGCGGTGGTCGCCGGCTTCCTGCTGGCCTTCACCTTCTCCTTCGACGATTTCATCGTCGCCTTCTTCGTCGCCGGCGCGCAGACGACGCTGCCGATCTATGTGTTCGCGTCGATCCGGCGCGGGGTGACGCCGGAGATCAACGCCATCGCGACGATCGTGCTCGTCGCTTCCGTCCTGCTCGTGGTGCTTGCCCAATGGCAGCTGCGCCAGCGCAAGCCATCCAACTGAAAGCTGCTGCTCCATGATCCTCAAAGACCGCATCGCCGTGGTGACAGGCGCCGGATCCGGCATCGGGCGTGCCGGCGCCATGATCATGGGCAGGGAAGGTGCGGTGGTCGTCATCGCCGACCGGGATGCGGCCGCCGGCGAGGCAACAGCCTCAGGCATCCGCGCAGTGGGCGGCCGGGCCGAGGCCATCGCCACCGATGTCGGGGAGGACGTGGCTGTCGAGCAGCTGATAACCGGCACGCTCGAGAAGCATGGGCGCATCGACATCCTGCACAATCATGCCGGCATCCAGGTCGGCGGCACGCTGACCGAGGTCGAGACCGCCGGCATGGACGCCTCGTGGCGGGTCAATGTGCGGGCGCAGTTTCTCGCGGCAAGGATCGTCATGCCGTCGATGATTGCGCAAGGCGGCGGCGTCATCCTCAACACGGCTTCGAATTCGGGTGTCTTCTATGACCGCGAGATGATCGCCTACGCGACATCGAAACATGCCGTGGTGGCGATGACCAGGCAGATGTCGCTCGACTATGCCCGGCACAATGTGCGTGTCAACGCGCTCTGCCCGGGCTGGGTCGACACGCCCTTCAACGAACCGTTCATCGCCCAGATGGGCGGACGCGAGGCGATCGAAACCTATGTCCGCACCAAGATCCCGATGGGGCGCTGGGCCGTGGCCGAAGAGATCGCCGAGGCGATCCTGTTCCTCGTCTCGGACCGCTCGTCCTTCATGACCGGGCAGGCGCTGGTGATCGATGGCGGCGAAAGTATCGGCTGACACCGACGCTTTCATCTATCGACCTTCCCATTTCAGCCCCCTTTTTGCTGCGGTTTGCGTGGCGTCGGACGGCACAGGACTATGGTCTGGTTGTCATGGGACTTCAGTGCCATGGCAGGACCAGAGCGGCAATTTCTGTGACTTTTCAACTCGTTACAGCTTGGTAACAGCGTCCGCTCTCGGATTGCGACCGAGTTTGTCTAAAGTTTACCGGGTATAATTAGCGATTTCTCATACCCAGATGGTTCAGCGGTGGGCGAGTAGGCGATTCCCAAGGAGATTAACATGACAAACCGGAAAACTCTGTTCGCGGCGCTGGCCGCATTGGCGCTTCTGGCGTCTCCGGCGCTCGCCGGCAATGGTGGCAATGGCGGCAATGGCAATGGCGGAGGTAACGGCGGCGGCAACGGGAATGGCGGTGGCAATGGCAACGGCGGCACCCACGGTAATAGCAACGGCAACAGCGGTGCTTCGCATGGCAAGTCGTCGTCGGCACCGGGACATGCAGCCAAGACGGAAACCGACACAACCACCGACACCACGGTCGATACGACCACAACAGTCTCGTCCGTACCGAAGGACAAGAACATTCACGCCAAACTCGGCCGGCTGAACTCGCTGCAGCGCAACATCAACGCCTACATGAATTCCAAGAGCAAGAAGTTCGCCGGCATTCAGGCCTTCGTGACGCAATCGGCGACGGCCAAGAATGCGCAAGCAGCGGCCGCTGCCGCCGCCGCCACGGCCGCCGCCGCCCAGGCCCAGTTGGACGCACTGAATGCACAGCTGAACGCGCTGGCGTCGCTGTCGCAGGCGGAGATGGACGCCCTGCCACCCGAACAGCAGCCGGCGGCGCTGCAGGCTGACATCACCGCCCAGCAGGCGGTGGTCGACGCCGACAATGCAGCGGCCGACCAGGCTGCGGCCGCGGCTGCCGCGGCGGCGGTCGGTACCGACCCGGCAGCGCTCGACGCGGCGCTGGCGGACATGGCAAACAAGCCTGTCGACGCCGATGTCACGGCCTGGGCCCAAGGCGTCCTTGCCGACAAGATCGACCAGATGGCGGCCAAGCTTCAAGCGGGAACGACGCCGTAGCGAATCGTCACTGAAGAGGCGGTAGCCAGCCAAGAAGATGCCGCTGGGCTTTGCCCGGCGGCATTGCTTTTCCTGCTCGCGCGTCCTGGTCGAAGCGATCGAGGCTTAGGAATATGGGTGCGCGGTGTTGCCGCGCGCCATTCTTCATACGTGTTTGCGGCCACCGGTCTCGCGAAACCAGCTGTCGGGATAGGGGTACCACCAGTTCTGGATGGCCGGTCTGTGGTCGATGATGACCATCTTCGAGCGGCGGAAGGCGTCGAGCCCTTGGCGCCCGAGTTCGCGGCCGAGGCCGGAAGCCTTCCAGCCGCCGAAGGGCAGGGCGTCATTGTCGATCAGCGGATTGTTGACCCAGACCATGCCGGCCTCGAGCCGTTCGGCCGCCTCATGCGCTTCGGCCAGATCCGTCGTGAACACCGAAGCGCCGAGCCCGAACGGGCTGTCATTGGCGAGCCGGATCGCCTCGTCGAAATCCCTAACCCGGCAGATGGCGGCGACCGGGCCGAAACACTCCTCGCGCACGATCGCCATGTCTGGGGTGACGCCAGTCAGGATGGTCGGCTCGTAGAACCAGCCGGTGTTGTGCTCCGGCGGGATGCGGCCGCCGGTAATGGCCGTGGCGCCGTTGCAGATGGCATCGTCGACCAGCCGCATGACCTTGGCCCGTGCTGCCTCGCTGACCAGCGGGCCGATCTCGGTTCTGTCCATGCCGTTGCCGATGCGCAGCGCCCGTGTCTTCTCGGCAAACAGTTCGACAAAGCGATCGTGGACCGAATCGACGACGAAGAATCGCTCGGCCGACGTGCAGACCTGGCCTGTGAGGTGGAAGGCGGCTGTGACGGAGCCAGCCGCCGCCACGTCGAGCGGCGCGTGCTGGCTGATGATCAGCGGATCGCTGCCGCCGGCCTCGATGACGCAAGGCTTCATGCGTTCCGCGCAGGCCACGGCCACCGCCTTGCCGGCCGCGACCGAGCCGGTGAAAGCGACCGCATGGGTGCGATCGGCAGTGATCAGTGCCTGCGCGGTGGCCGCGCCACCAGGCAAGCAGGAGACGAGGCCCTCGGGCAGCGACCGGAATACGGTCATGTAGTCCAGCGTCGAGAGCGTCGTCGCTTCCGCCGGCTTGATGACGCAGGCGTTGCCGGCGGCGAGCGAGGCGGCAACGGTCCAGCACATCAGCAGGATCGGGAAGTTGTAGGGCATGATGTGGACGGAGACGCCATAGGGCTCATAGCGCGCATACTGGAACGAGCCGGCCTGCGTCGTGCCGGCGATCTTGCCGGCATCATCGCGCGCCATCTCGGCATAGTAGCGGAAGATCGGCGCGCAATTGGCGATCTCGCCGATTGCTTCGGGATAGGGCTTGCCCATCTCGCGCACCATCAGTTCGGCGCAGCGTGTGAAGTCCGCCGCCTCGATGGCGTTGGCGACGGTGTGCAGATGCCTTGCCCGGCTCTTGGCGTCGAGCTTTTTCCAGGCAAGCTGTGCCTTGGTCGCGGCGGTGAGGACGGTGTCGATCTCGCCGTCGCTGGCCGCCGCGATTGCACCGACGGTTTCCAGCGTCGCCGGATCGATCACCGGGCTCTTCGCCCCGGTCATTGGCCGGTAGTCCGGATTGACGAAGAAAGTCGGCCGGCCGGGGGAGAAATGCATGGACATCCTCTCGGATCCGCTCAACGGATCATGTAGACCTTCTTGATCGTCTCATGGACGGTGCAGACGCCTTTCCAGTCCTGCGGGAAGAAGGCCGCCGTGTCCGGCTCGATCTCGATGACCTCGCCGGACTCATGCACATAGGTGCAGCGCCCCTCCAGGAAGTGGCAGAACTCGTCGCGGGTGACGTGGCAGTGCCACTTGCCTGGCGTGCAGACCCAGAGGCCGCATTCGGAACGGCCTTCCGGCCCCTTGTGGAGCAGCTTGCCCGACGTATGGGATTGCCCCTCGATCATTGTCGGGATGACGCCCCAGTCGACGAGGTCCGTGATGGCAAGCGGCGATTGCATGATCGGCGTGGTCATAGGATTTTCCTGGTAAGTGCTCACCGGCACATGAAGGCCTTGGTCAGCGTTTGCGTGATGATGGAGATGCCGGTCCAGCCGGCGGGAAAGAAGACGAGCGTGCCGGCTCCGACCGGGATGTCCTCGCCATCGTCCCTGACATAGCTGCCGCGCCCCGACAGGAAATGGCAGAACTCGTCGGCGGCGAAGCTGACCTTGCGGGTGCCCGGCGTGCACGACCACAGGCCGCATTCACTCGACCCGTCCGGATTCCTGGAGAGGATCGTGCCTGAGGCCCGCGGCGCGCCGGCGAGCGTGTTGGCGCCCGCGCCCCAATCTTCCAGCTCCACGGTCGAGGCCTCAGGCCAATGCGGTGTCGGCATGTCTTGCTCCTCTGCGGCTTATTCTTGCTCAGGCCAGCATGTAGACGTTGCGCATGGTCTCATGCACGGTGCATTCGCCCGTCCAGCCGGCGGGAAACATGACCACGCTTCCCCTGGAGATTTCTATCACCTCGCCGACATCCGACCGGTAGGTCGCGCGGCCGGCGACGAAGTGGCACAGTTCGTCGCGCGGAATCGAGAGCCGCCAGCGGCCCGGCGTGCACACCCAGATGCCGGATTCCGGCTGGTTGTTCGGCCCCTTGTGCACGAGCTTGCCGGTGGAGTGGGAGACGCCCGACAGGGCATCGGGCTGGACGCCCCAGTCGACGAGGTCGGTGCGGGTCGAGGCCTGGTGGAGGTGCGGGGCGGAGGAAGTCATGCTGATGCTCCTGCGCGCCGCCTGAGAAGCTCGTGCTCTACGGCGCCCCCCTCTGTCCTGCCGGACATCTCCCCCACGAGGGGGGAGATCGGCAACTTCGGCCTCGGCGTTTCGTCATCGACGTCGAAAATTGGCGAAGGCAGTCGCGACATCCAATCTCCCCCCTCGTGGGGGAGATGTCCGGCAGGCCAGAGGGGGGCGCCTTGGCTCGGCGTGTCAAACATCGCAATCACAGCAACACCTCCAGCAAACCCGCAGCCTTCTCAGGTCCATTCTGCACATGCATCTGTGCCGATGTCTGCGCCAGCTTCGCCTTCATTTTCGGATCGGTCAGGCAGGCTTCGATCTTCGCGATCAACTCCGCGTCCGTCCAATCGTAGCGCGGCATGCCGAAGCCATGGCCGGTTTCCTGGACCCGGGTGGCGTTGTCGTGGCCGTCCCAGACATAGGGCATGATGATCGCGGGCTTGCCGAAATAGAGGCACTCGGTGAAGGAGTTGTTGCCGCCATGGTGGATCACGGCATCGACCTGCGGGATCACCGAAGGCTGCGGGAACCAGCTGTCGACGATGACGTTGCCGGGCACGTCGGTGTACTGATCCCTGTAGCCGCCGACATTGACCAGCGCGCGGTAGCGGGTCTTGCCCAGCGTCGCGATGATCCGCTTCAGCAAGTCGACATCGCCGGCCCCCAGGCTGCCGAAGGAGACGTAGAGCAGCGGCCCGTCGTTGTTTTTGGCGAAGGCCGGGACGGGATAGGACTTTTCCTGCCGCACGCAGCCTTCCAAATACTGGAATTTTGCCGGGTCGAGCGGATGGCGGCGCTTGAATTTCGCGGCTTCGGGATAAAGCAGCAGGTTCAAATAGGGCGAAGCCTCGAAGAACTGGCCGATCGGATAGGGCGCCTCATCATTGGCGCCGAGGAACGCGTTGAAGTCATCATGGATCGGCTTGATCACGGCATTGAAGTGATCGCGGTAGCGCTGGTGTCCGGCATGGTCGTTTTCGCCGCAGCCGGAGAGATGCGGTGGGATGCCCTCGTCCTCGATCTCGTTTTCGGAACAGGAGATGACGCGCACCCACGGCTTGCCGAACTGCTTGATCGCCGGGAACAGGATGACGTTGTCGACGCAGATCACATCAGGCTTGATGGCGGAAAGCACGCGCGGCAGGTCCTTCTGCGCCCACTTGGCGCTGTCGACGATCGCCGTCCAGCAATCCTTGACGTAATTGTCGACCTGGTCGTAGGGCGACTTGCGGAAGTTGGGGATGTGGCCGTTGATGAAGTCCTCCCAGAACTTGGCCATCTGCTCGGGCGGCATCGGTTCGGAAAGGTTCACCGGATGCGCCTCGAAGCCATAGCCCTTGTAGACATCGACGAATCCCGGATCGGACAGGAACACCGCTTTGTGTCCGCGCGCCTCCACGGCTTGCGCGATGCCGACGGAATTGAGCGCCGGGCCGTAGGCGGCTTCGGGAAAAAACGCGATCGTCTTCTGCGCCATCAGGCTTCTCCTTCACTCTGCGAAAATTCTGACGTCGGCGGCATCCCAGCCGAGTTCGACCTGGTCGCCCGATGCGACCGGCCGCCGGTCGGCTGCGTCGGCGGTTACACGCACTAGGAACGGTTTTGGCGACAGCGGCGTGCGGACATGCAGCTGCAGGTCGAGCCCCTGATAGGCCAGCACCTCGACCGTTCCGGTCGTCCGGTTCGCGGTATCCGCTGACGGGAACAGCCGGACGCGTTCGGGCCGCACCGACGCGACGGCAGCCGCCCCGGACGAAAGCGCTGCGGGGACCTTGCCGGCGATGCGCGCGCCATTCGCGGCCACGACGCCATCGGCTGACACCTTGCCCGGGATAAAATTCATCACGCCGATGAAGTCGGCGACGAAACGCTCAGCCGGATGCTCATAGACCGCATGCGGCGTGTCGCATTGCAGCAGCTTGCCGTCTTTCAGCACCGCCATGCGGTCGGCCATGACCAGCGATTCCTCCTGATCATGGGTGACGATGACGAAGGTGATGCCGACCTCGTGCTGCAGGCGCTTCAATTCCAGCTGCATGGCGCCGCGCAGCTTCTTGTCGAGCGCGCCGAGCGGCTCGTCGAGCAGCAGCAAGCGCGGGCGCTTGACCAGGGCGCGGGCGAGCGCCACGCGCTGCTTCTGACCGCCCGATAGTTGCTCCGGCTTGCGGTCGGCGAAGGGCACGAGTTCGGTGGTCGCCAGGATGGCGTCGACGCGCGCGCGGATTTCTTTAGCCGGCAAGCGCTCCATCTCCAGCCCATAGGAGACATTGGCCCGCACGCTCATATGCGGGAACAGCGCGTAGGACTGGAACATCAGATTGACCGGCCGCTTGTTGGGCGGCGTCCTGGCGATGTCCTTGCCGTCGAGCAGGATGCGCCCGTCGCTCGGCGTCTCGAAGCCGGCCAGCATGCGCAGGAGCGTAGTCTTGCCGCAGCCCGAGGGACCGAGCAGCGCGAAGAACTCGTTCTCGCGGATATCCAGCGAGATGCCATCGACGGCGGTGACGCGGCCGAAATTCTTCGACACACGATCGATGGCCAGCAGCGTGCGCGGTTCGCTCATTGGCCTGTTATTCCCCGGTTGAGCCGCTGCGACAGGGTCAGCGCGGTGACCGAGACCGCCATGACGATGGTGGCCAGGGCGTTGATCTCGGGTGTGATGCCGAAGCGGATCATGGCGTAGATCTGCATCGGCAGCGTGGTCGAGGCGCGGCCCGCGCCTGCGGTGAAGAAGGCGATGATGAACTCGTCGACCGAGAGCGTGAAGGCGAGCAGTGCGCCGGCAATCACGGCCGGCGCGATGACCGGCAAGGTGATCCGCCGGAAGGTGGTGATGGCGGAGGCGCCGAGATCGGTGGAAGCCTCGACGATCGACCAGTCGAAACTCTTCAGCCGGGCACGCACCACCGAGCAGACGAAGGCGAGGTTGAACACGACATGGGCGAGAATGATGGTGTGCAGGCCCATGGTGAGGTTGAGCGTCGAAAAGAACGACAGGAGCGCGATTGCCAGCACGATGTCGGGAATGATCATCGGCGCGAAGATCAGCGCCTCGAGCCCCTTGCCATATTGCCGGCGCATCTCGACGCCGATCGCCAGCAGCGTGCCGAGCAAGGTGGCGATTGCGGTGGAGACCAGTGCGACGATCAGCGTGTTCAAGGCGGCGGACAGGATGGCGGAATTGCCGGCCAGCGAGGCGTACCATTTCAGGGAAAACCCGGACCACGCCGTCGGCAGTCCGCCCTCGTTGAAGGAGAGCGCGACCAGCACGGCGATCGGGATATAGAGGAAGGCATAGACGAGCACGAGAATCGTCCGCATGCTGAAAGCGCGGGTCAGGGAGTGGTTCATCGCCGGCCCCCAAAACAGCGTCCTTCTCCCCGTTCACGGGGAGAAGGTGCCGGCAGGCAGATGAGGGGCAGCGCCCAACCTTGCAGGCGTTGGCGCCGCCCCTCATCCGCCCCTTCGGGGCACCTTCTCCCCGTAGACGGGGAGAAGGGAAGGGTCGCGCTGCGCTCAGCCATCGGCTTTCACCTCAGCCGCCCGTCCGGAGGCGCGATCCGCGGCGAGCGCTTGCGCCATCAGCACGAGCAGCATGATGGCGATCAGCGCCATCGCCAGGGCCGCACCGAAAGGCCAGTCATTGGCGGTCAGGAACTGGTCGTAGACAAGGTTGCCGATCATCTGGAAACGGCCGCCCCCGAGCAGCGCCGGGGTGACGAAATTGCCGATCGACAGCACGAAGACGAAGACGGCGCCGGCGGCGATGCCGGGCACGGTCAGCGGCAGGATGACACGGCGAAACGTCGTCATCGCCGAAGCGCCGAGATCGCGCGAGGCTTCGGCCAGTTCCGGGTTGAGCCGCGACAAAGGCGCGTAGCAGGCGAGGATGACGAAGGGCAGATAGTTGTAGACCAGGCCGGCGATGACCGCGCCTTCGGTGTAGAGCATCGAGGGCGGTTCACCGGTGTAGCCCGCCCAGCGCAGGAGCTGCGTGATCAGGCCTTCGCGGTTAAGCAGCACGATCCAGGCATAGGTGCGGATCAGGTAGTTCGACCAGAACGGCAGCACGGCGAAGAACAGGAAGACCGGTTGCCAGCGGCGCGGGGCGGCCGCGATCGCATAGGCTGCGGCATAGCCGATCACCACCGCGATCAGCGTGGCGGTGCCGGCAATGCGCGCCGAGTTCAGGAAAATGCCGGCATAGAGCGGGTCGAAGACCTGCCCGAAATTCTCCAGCGTGAAGGTGTAGTCGATGCCGCCATAGATGCCGCGCCGGAAGAAGGCGAGTGCCAGCACCAGCGCGCACGGCACAACCATCAAGGCCGCGAGCCAGGCCAACGCAGGCGCCATCAGCAGGGAGGAGCGGGAGGGGACGTATCTCACGAGGCGCCGCCGAGGGTCTCGAAATGGCGTCTCGGCAGTTGCCCCCTCACCCGGATTGCCAACCGAATTGCGAAGGGCAATTCGGGGCAATCCGACCTCTCCCCGAGGGGAGAGGAGGTCGCGCCCACCGATGCTTTCCTCTTCTCCCCGCCGGGGAGAAGGTGGCCGCGAAGCGGCCGGATGAGGGGGCGCTGCGCTGGAGATTGGCGAAGGCCCGCGAGCCAGCCGGTCTCCCCGCTCGAGGGGGAGATGGCCGGCAGGTCAAAGGGAGGCGTGAAGGAACGCAAGCGTGATTCCAGCAATCGATCTTACTGCGCGGCCTTGATCTCGCTGACGATCTTGGAATAGTCGCGCTGGGCTTCGCCGACGTCACGCAGCTGCTCGAACTTGACGAGGTCGGCCACTGGCATCGCCATGTTGGGGAATTTTGCCAGGAAATCGGCCGGCAGGCTTTCCATCGCCGGCTTGTTCGGAACCTTGTAGTCGATATTCTGGGCCGCCCAGGCGTGGTTCTTGGCATCGAGCATGAAGTTGATGAACTGGAAGGCGGCATCCTTGTGCTCGGAGGCCTTCATCACCACCATCGTGTCGACCCAGAGATCCGAACCTTCCTTGGGAATGATGTATTTGATCTCCGGCTTGTCGGCGATGCCGTAATTGCACCAGCCGTCCCAGGCTTGGACCATCAGCGCCTCGCCGGAGACCAGTTTCGAATAGAAGGTGGTGTCGTCATAGGCGAGCAGGGTTTTCTTGGCCGAGATCAGCAGGTTCTTGACCTCGGCCATCTTGGCCGGATCTGTCTCGTTGACAGAGAAACCCTTGTCGAGCTGCCCGGCGGCGAGCAGCCAGCGATCAGTCGCCAGCATGGTGGTCTTGCCCTTCAGCTCATCCGACGGCGCCAGCAGGTCGCTCCAGCTCGTGGGCGCCGTCTTGACCAGGTCCGAGCGGTAGCAGAGGCCGGTCGTGCCCCAGGTGTAGGGCACGGAGAAAGTGTTGCCGACATCGTGCGGCAGCTTGGTCGCTTCGGGATAGAGGTTGGCGAGATTGGGGATCTTGGCGTGGTCCATCGGCTCGGTCAGGCCGAGCTTGTTCAGAACCTCGGCGAAGGGCGAGGAGACGAAAACCACGTCATAGCCCTTGCCGCCGGCGGCAATCAGCTTGCCCATGATCTCTTCATTGGTGGCGTGCACCACGACTTCGCCGGAAACGCCCGTCGCGGTCTTGAAGGCGGCCATGGCGTCGGGCGCCATGTAGCCGTCCCAATTGGAAATGACGAGGTCGGCGGCCATCGCCGGCGCGGACAGCGCCACGGCAAGCCCGAGGGCGATCGAAGGCATTCTCAGCGCACGGCGCCGCAGGCTGGTAGCAGTCATGGCAGGCTCCCATTCCGGTTGGTTCGTCGAATTCGTGCTGGACCCGCGCGACATGCGCCGCTGCATCGATCCTGTTCCCTCGGTCTTTTGTCGCCGATTGCACTGACAGTACTATTGCAGAAAAAAGTACGTCAATCCATAATTTGACAACCGGCCTCGGAATCTGGCCGATTGCGTCCACGCCGGTGATGGGTCAAATCAACGAGGTCACGTCCGTTCCACGAGAATGTCATGCAAGCCGCAACCCGACGACCTCGCACCAACCATCTCGATCTGGCCCAGCGCATCCTGGATGTGGCGCGGCAGCGTGGCTTCGCGCCCGGCGCACGCCTGCCCGAGCAACAGATCGCCTCGCTGTGCAATGTCTCGCGCACTCCGGTCCGGGCGGCGCTCAGCCTGCTCGCGGAGCAGGGTGTCGTGCGCTGGGAGGCGGACACCGGATATCACTTGGCGATCGACCTCGCCGCGCAGCCGGCGATATCAGCCGAATTGCCCGCCGCCGAGGAAGACGAGCTTGCCGAGGCCATCCTGCGCGACCGTTCGGCGCGGCGCCTGGACCAGACAGTGACCGTCGCCGGGCTGATGCGGCGGTACAGCGCTGAGCGAAAGACGGTACTAAAATCTCTGAACAGACTGACGGAGGAGAATCTTCTCGATCGCGCACCAGGTCAGTCCTGGTTGTTCCGGCGCGCCCCTGATGACCCGGAGGCGCAAGGCGAGAGCTACGAGTTCCGGCTGCTTTTGGAGCCCGCCGCCATCCTGACGCCCGGCTTCCGGCTCGACGGCGCGCGCGCCGCGATGTTGCGCCAGGGCATGGAGGCGCTATCGGCACTGCCCGACGCCGCGTTCGATACACGCGAGTTCCAGCGGCTCGACATCGATTTCCACGGCATGATCGCCGAAGGCAGCGCCAACCGCTTCGTCGCCGACGCGCTGGCCGATCACCTCAGGCTGCGGCGGCTTCCGGGCATCTATGCCGGCGTCAACGTCTTCAGGCTGAAGCAATCGTTGCGCGAACACCTGAACATACTCGACCATCTTGAAAGCCGGCAGTATGAGGTTGCTGCCGATCTGCTGCGCATTCACCTGCGGCTCTCCCGCAGCCAGCGGCCGCAGGCGGCCAGCCGCGGCGCTCCCGCGCTGTTCGGCATGATCAGCCGGCCGGAATGAAGAGGATTTAATTGACGCGTAGAGCGAGCCCGACCATCGCGCTGTTTCCCGAGGCCAGTTTCGGGGCGGCGTTGAATTGCGTCGGCATCGCGCAGGCGCTGCGCGCGAAGGGCGCGCGGCCGGTGTTCATCTGCCATGCCGGCTTCTCCGGCGTCTTTGCCGACTATGGTTTCCAGGAATACCAGCTGCCGACCGAGGAGCCGCTGAGCGACAGCGAGCGCCAGAGCTACTGGCAGGCGTTCGTGCGCCGGCATCTGCCGCATTTCAGGCTGAGCCCGATCGACCAGCTCGAAACCTATGTCGCGCCGACCTGGCAGGCGATAGTCGACACGGCGGTCAATGCCGAGGCGCCGCTGCGCCAATTGCTGGCGCGGCTGAAGCCCGACGCGGTGGTGCTCGACAATGTCATCATGTTCCCGGCGATAGCGGCAGCCGGCTGCCCGTGGGTGCGCGTCGTTTCCTGCGCCGAGACGGAACTTCCGGACAACGCCGTGCCGCCCTATCTGTCGGGGCTTGCCGCCGACGATCCGCAACGCGCGGCGTTCGAGGCGCGATATCTCGCAGCCTCTGCGCCGGCGCATGACCGCTTCAACCGTTTTCGCGCCGATTGCGGCCTGGCACCGCTGCCGAAGGGCCTGTTTCTTGAAACCTCACCCGATCTCAATCTGCTCTTGACGCCGGCGATCGTGCGCCGCGAACGCGCCGAGCCGCTCGACCCCGAGCGCTTCGTTTATCTCGAGGGCTGCGTGCGGTCGGAAGGGCCATTCGAGGTGCCGGTTTTCCCGCGCAATGGCGGGCCGCTGGTCTATGTCAGCTTCGGCAGTCTCGGCGCAATGGATGTCGGCCTGATCGAGCGCATGCTTGCCGTATTCGACCGGCTGCCGGCCCGCTTCATCGTCAATGTCGGTGGCCTGCGCGATGCCTACCGCGCGGTGCCCGACAATGTCTACCTCGACGCCTGGTTTCCGCAGCCCTCCGTGGTGGCGAAGTCGGACTTGTTCATCCACCACGGCGGCAACAACAGCTTTTGCGAAGCGCTGCGCTTCGGCGTGCCGTCGCTGATCATGCCCTATTGCTGGGACGGACACGACAATGCGCAACGCGCCGGCGAAACCGGCGTCGGCGACCATATCGGCCGTGACGGCTGGACCGAAGGGGGATTGGAGAGAGCCATTCTCGGCCTGCTGACCGATGACGCCATGCGCGCCCGCCTCAGGGACAATGCAGCCGAGATGGCGCTGAAACCCGGAACGGACGTGGCCGCGCAAGCCATTCTCTCCCTGATACGGACTTGAACGAAATGCTCGATAAGAACACGAATACCGCAAACCTCTTCAATGGCAACGACCCCAAGGCCTGGCTTACGCAGCACGGCATCACCGAGATCGAGTGCCTGGTGCCCGACATGAACGGCGTCCTGCGCGGCAAGGCGCTGCCGACCGCCAAATTCCTCAAGGCGCTGGAAGACCGCGCGCTCTACCTGCCGAGCAGCGCCTTCCTGGTCAGCATCGACGGCCGTTATTCCGGCTCGATCGACGAGGGTTTTGCCTATTCGGACCCCGACATGCGCATGGTGCCCGATGTCTCGACGCTGTGCCTGGCGCCGGGCGCCGGGACGGGGAAGGCCTATGTTTTTGCCGATGCCTTTCATATGGATGGCAGGCCGTGGATGGCTTCGCCGCGTCATGTGCTGCGCGCCGTGCTCGATCTCTATCGCCAGCGCGGCTGGCGCGCGGTGGTCGCACCCGAGCTCGAATTCTACCTTACCGCGCCCAATCCCGATCCGGACAAGCCGCTGACCGCGCCGGTCGGAGCCAATGGCCGCGCCGAGGGCGTGCAGCATCCCTATGACATGGCGGCGCTGGAAGAATTCGAGCCAGTGATCCGGCGTATCTATGACTATTCAGCGGCAGCCGGACTGCCGCTCGATACGCTGATCCATGAATCGGGCACGGCGCAGCTCGAAATCAATCTGCTGCATGGCGACGCCCTGCCGCTGGCCGACCAGGTGCTTTTGTTCAAGCGGTTTACGCGCCAGGCCGCGCAGCAATGCGGCATGCATGCGACCTTCATGGCCAAGCCGATCGCGGCCCAGGCGGGCAGTTCCATGCATCTGCACATGTCCGTCGTCGACGAGGCCGGCAACGCGCTTTTCGCCGGCAGCGACGATGCCGACACCGGGATGTTCGGCCATTTCATCGGCGGCCTGCAGAAGTACATTCCCGAAATCATGCCGCTGTTCGCGCCGAACGTGAACTCGTTCCGCCGCATAAGGCCGAACCACAGCGCGCCGGCCAACATCGAGTGGTCGCATGACAACCGCTCCTGCGGCCTGCGCGTGCCGGCCGGCGGGCGCATGGCGCGGCGGGTGGAGAACCGGCTGCCGGGTGCCGATTCCAATCCCTATCTGGCGATCGCCGGTTCGCTGCTTGCCGGCTATCTCGGTGTCGAGCAGAAGCAGGCGCGCTCGGCCGAGGCGTCGGGCAATGCCTACAAGATCAAGAGCACGCTGCCGAAGACCATGGAGGAGGCGCTCGACCGCTTCACCGCGTGCGACCCGGTGCGGGCATTGCTGGGCGAGGACTTCTTCCAGACCTATCTGCGCGTCAAGAGCGTCGAGCTCGACCTGTTCCAGAGCGTGGTGACGAGCTGGGAACGCGACCACCTTTTGCTGAAGGTGTGATCATGGCATCTTCAACGGGTTTCAATTCCGGTCTCGGTATCGGCAAATCCTACTATGTCGCGACCGCCAATCCGGCGCCGGACCATCCGGCGCTTGCGGGCGATGTCGAAGCCGACCTGGTGGTTGTCGGCGGTGGCTGCACCGGCCTGTCGGCCGCGCTTCACGCCGCCGAGCGCGGCCTCAAAGTGGTGCTGCTCGAAGGCGGCAAGATCGGCTGGGGCGCCTCGGGCCGCAATGGCGGCCAGATGATCCCCGGCCTGCGCAAGGGCGCCAAGGGTCTGGTCAAGCTCTACGGACCCGAGCGGGCGAAAGTGCTGTTCGACCTCGCCTTCGAAGCACGCGGGCTGGTGCTCGGCATCATCGAGCGCCATGCCATCGACTGCGACCTCAGGCTGACCGGCCATCTGGTCGGCGCGGTCAATGGCTCCGACCTCAGGGATTTGGAGGAAGAGGCCAAATGCCTCGAGAGCGTGATGAAGTTCCCCGACGTCGAGATACTCTCGGCGGCGGACGCGCGGGCCAAGGTCGACACGCCATATCACGGCGCGATGTATGAGCCGCTCGGCGGCCACATGCACCCACTCAACTATACGCTCGGGCTTGCCCGCGCGGCTGTCGCGGCCGGCGTCACCATCCACGAGAATTCGGTGGCGGTGAAACTGGAGCGGAAGCCGTCGATCCGGGTTTCGACGGCAAAGGGATCGGTGCGGGCCAGACACGTCGTGCTGGCGGGAGACGCGCTGCTCAACGGGCTGGAGCCACGCGTCAACAGCCGCATCATGCCGGTCGGCAACTACATCGTCGCCACCGAGCCGCTGGAGGGCAAACGCAACGTCATCCCCGCCAATGTCGCGGTGTCCGACACGCGCTTCGTCGTCAACTATTACAGGATGTCCGCGGACGGGCGGCTGTTGTTCGGCGGCGGCGAGCGCTACACGCCGTCACCGCCGGCCGATATAGCCGGCTTCGTGCGGCCGCACATGGAAGGCACCTTCCCGCAGCTCAAGGGATGCCGCATCGATCATGCCTGGGGCGGGCTGGTGTCGGTGACGACGTCGCGGCTGCCGCATGTCGGGCACTATGGCGAGGTCTATTTCGCGCATGGCTATTCCGGCAAGGGCGTCATCCTGTCGACACTGTCGGGCAAGCTGCTCGCCGAAGCGATCACCGGCGATGCGTCGCGGCTCGACCTGTTCTCGACGCTGACCCCGATGCCGTTCCCGGGCGGCACGGCGCTGCGCGGGCCACTCTATGTGCTGGGGATGTTGTGGTACGCGATGCGGGATCGGATGAAGCATTGAGGGGCTAACGATCAGAGGCTGGCGGGACCGCGCCCCCCTCTGTCCTGCCGGACATCTCCCCCACGAGGGGGGAGATTGGCAGCTTTGGCGCCCCGCCTTTTCCTTGCAAATGTTAAATTTGGCGAAAGCCGGCGTAGCATCCGATCTCCCCCCAAGTGGGGGAGATGCCCGGCAGGGCAGAGGGGGGCGCTGGCCCGCCGACGTCGGAAGGCTAGCAAGGCCTCTTACACCACAAAAAAATCCTCGATACGCTGCCTGGCATCCAGCAGCGCCGGCAGGATCTCCCGTTCCATATCCGCGACCGAAAACCGTGCCGTCTGGGTCGAGACGTTGATTGCCGCGACCGTGCGTCCAGACCTGTCGCGGATCGGCACGGCGATGGAGCGCAGGCCGAGTTCCAACTCCTCGTCGACGATGGCGAAGCCATCCGCTCCAGCCTTGCCGATGGTGTTCGCCAGCAATGACCTGTCGGTAATCGTCTTCGGCGTCCGGCGTTCGATGGCTGCGTGGCTAAGAAATGCGTCGAGTTCCTCTGGCGTCAGCCCGGCGAGCAGCATCCGGCCCATCGAGGTGCAGTAGGCGGGCAATCTGGTGCCGACGTCGAGCGAGACGCTCAGGATACGGCGGCCAGGAATACGGGCGACATAGACGACATCCTCGCCCGACAAGATCGCCGCCGAGCAAGCTTCGTTCAACTGCGCCGCCACCGCACGCATGATCGGCGCGGCGAAGCTCCACAGCGAGGCGCCTCCGAGCCAGGTGCGAGCGACGGTCAGCAGGCGCGGCGACAGGGAGAACACACGGCCGGATTGAGTCGCGTAGCCGGTGGCGACCAAGGTCAGCAGGAAGCGACGGGCGCCGGCGCGGGTCAGGCCGGCTTCCTCGGCCATTTCGGTCAGGGTCATGCCCGCGGGATGCCGGGCCAGGATTTCCATGACGGCAAGTCCGCGCCCGAGCGAGCCAACGTGATCACGGGAAACGGTCTCTTCGTCCATCTCATCCTCTGACAAAAGCGATTTAGCCAGTATTGACTCCGCCTCGGAGCAGGCGCTAGAAAGTATCGCATATAATACTTTTGTTCGCAATGCGAACTTTTGCTAATTGTGAGGGCGCCGCGATGGTGAAGTTCCTGCCGCTCAGACAGGCCGTCGCGGAAAACCTGAAAAATGGCGACACGGTCGCCTTCGAAGGCTTCACCCATCTGATCCCGACAGCTGCCGCGCATGAGGCGATCCGCCAGGGGTTTCGCGACCTGACCCTGATCCGCATGACACCCGATCTGATCTACGACCAGATGATCGGCATGGGCATGGCGAAGAAAATCGTCTTCTCCTATGTCGGCAATCCCGGTGTCGGCCTGCTGCGGCGCGCCCGCGATGCGATCGAGAACGGTTTTCCCCGGTCGATCGAGGTCGAGGAGCACAGCCATGCCGGCATGGCCAACGCCTATGAGGCGGGCGCGGCCGGCCTGCCTTGCGCGGTGTTCCGCGGCTATCGCGGCGCCGGGCTGGCCGCGGTCAATCCGAACATCAAATCGGTCACCTGTCCGTTCACCGGCGAGGTGCTGGCGGCGGTGCCGTCGATCCGGCCCGATGTCACTTTCATCCATGCGCAGAAGGCCGACAAGAAAGGCAATGTGCTGGTCGAGGGCATTATCGGCATCCAGAAGGAGGCGGTGCTGGCGGCCAGGCGCGCCGTGGTGACGGTCGAGGAGGTGGTCGACAATTTCGACGATTTGCATCCGAACCTGACCGTGCTGCCGCGCTGGACGATCGCGGCGATTTCGATCGTGCCCGGCGGTTCGCATCCGTCCTATGCGCACGGCTATTATGCGCGCGACAATGCCGCCTATCTCGAATGGGACGAGATCGCCGCCGACCGGGAAAGATTCGAAGCGTGGATGCAGGCCAACGTCATCGAAAGAACCGCCGACGATTTCGCGGGCCGCGTCGAACATCTGAGGAAAGCGGGATGAGCGACAACCAGAACCCCTTGGGCTTTACATCAAACGAGATGATGACGATCGCGGCCAGCCGGGCCCTGGGGAACGACGACGTCTGCTTCGTCGGCATCGGCGCGCCGTCCGCTGCCTGCAATGTGGCGCGGCTGACGCATGCGCCCGACATCACGCTGATCTATGAGAGCGGCACGATCGGCACGGCGCCCGACGTGCTGCCGCTGTCGATCGGCGATGGCGAATTGTGCGAGACAGCGGTCACCACCGTCGCGGTGCCGGAGATGTTCCGCTACTGGTTGCAGGGCGGCCGCATTTCGATCGGCTTTCTCGGCGCGGCGCAACTCGACAAGTTCGGCAACATCAACACCACGGTCATCGGCGACTATTTTCATCCCAAGACCAGGCTGCCGGGTGGCGGCGGCGCGCCGGAGATCGCGACGTCGTCGAAGGAAATCTACATCACCATGGCGCAGACCAAGCGCGGCATGGTCGAAAAGATCGACTTCTTCACCTCATTCGGCCATGGCGAGGGCGGCGATCATCGCAGGCGGCTGGGCATCGATACCGCTGGCCCGACCTTGCTGATCACCGACCTGGCCATCTGGAAGCCGGACCCGGTGAGCAAGGAATTCACGGTCGTGTCCCTACATCCCGGCGTTACCCGCCTGCAGGTGCAGGAGAGCTGTGGCTGGGTGGTTAAGTTCGCCGAGGCGCTTGACGAAACGCCGGCGCCAAGCGAACTCGAACTCAAGACATTGCGCGACCTGCAGGCCCGCACCAAGGCGGCGCATGAGGGGACCGGAAAAGGGAAAGCTGCCTGACATGGCCGAGGCCTATATTTGCGACTATATCCGCACGCCGATCGGCCGCTTCGGCGGTTCGCTGTCCTCGGTACGTACCGATGACCTTGGCGCCATCCCGGTGAAGGCTTTGCTTGAGCGCAATCCCGGGATCGACTGGCAGGCGGTGGACGACGTCGTCTATGGCTGCGCCAACCAGGCCGGCGAGGACAACCGCAACGTGGCGCGCATGGCGCTGCTGCTGGCCGGCCTGCCGCAGGAGATTCCGGGCTCCACCGTCAACCGGCTGTGCGGCTCGGGCATGGACGCGCTGACCATCGCCGCGCGCGCCATCAAGGCCGGCGAGGCGGAACTGCTGATTGCAGGCGGCGTGGAATCGATGAGCCGGGCGCCCTTCGTCATGCCGAAAGCCGACGCTGCTTTTTCGCGCAATGCCGAGATCTACGACACCACCATCGGCTGGCGCTTCGTCAACCCGCTGATGAAGAAGCAGTATGGCGTCGATTCCATGCCGGAGACCGGCGAGAACGTCGCCGAGGATTTCGCCGTGTCACGCACCGACCAGGACGCTTTCGCGGCTCGCAGCCAGGACAAGGCGGTCGCGGCACAAGCCAATGGCCGGCTGGCGAAGGAGATCACTCCGGTGGCGATCCCGCAGCGCAAGGGCGATGCGGTCGTCGTGTCGAAGGACGAGCATCCCCGCGCCGGCACCACGGTCGAAGCGCTGGCCAAACTGCCGACGCCGTTCCGGCAAGGCGGCACGGTGACGGCGGGCAATGCCTCCGGCGTCAATGACGGCGCGGCGGCGCTGGTCGTTGCTTCCGAGGCAGCGGTGAGGAAATACGGGCTGACGCCGATCGCGCGCATCCTTGGCGGTGCCGCCGCCGGGGTCGCGCCGCGCATCATGGGCATCGGTCCGGCGCCGGCAACGCAAAAGCTCTGCGCGCGGCTCGGCCTGACGCCGAAACAATTCGATGTCATCGAACTCAACGAAGCCTTTGCCTCGCAAGGCATCGCCGTGCTGCGCCAGCTCGGCATCGCGGAAGATGCCGAACACGTCAATCCGAATGGCGGCGCCATCGCGCTCGGCCATCCCCTGGGCATGTCGGGCGCCCGCATCTCCGGCACGGCTGCGCTGGAGCTGCGGGAACGCGGCGGCCGCTATGCGCTGGCCACCATGTGCATCGGCGTCGGCCAGGGCATCGCCATCGCGCTCGAACGGGCCTGATCGGAGACTGCAAATTGCCAGGGTTGGCGCCGCCCCTCATCGCCCTGCCGGGCACTTCTCCCCGTATAGTGACGGGGAGAAGGAAGCTGGCGGCAATGCCGGCGCCCTCCTTTGAACGCCGGTGATTGGCGAAACCGGCAATGACAGGCCCCTCTCCCCGTCACTATACGGGGAGAGGATGCCGGCAGGCAGGTGAGGGGCGGCGCCAACCTGAAGCGATTGGCCGCTCTCAAATTTGACCATGTGGACAAAAGTCTAGACCCGTTCCATAGTTCCCCGTCTGATTTTTGGAACGGCCGGCTCGACACGGCTGTCGAACAGAGGGGCACTTCAATGGAAAACCGGAAGAACAAATCCCATTCGATGCGCGAAGGGCTGTCGCGACGCAACGTGCTGGAGCTGGGCGCGCTTGGCCTGGCCGCGGCGATGCTGCCTGGCGCGGCCTTCGCGGCGGGCAAGAAACTGAAAGTGGCCGCTATCTTCGCCACGCCGATCGAGGAACCCTGGGACAACCAGATCCACGTCGCGCTGCAGAAGGCCGAAAAGGAACTCGGCATCGAATACAAATGGTCCGAGAAGGTGCAGACCGCCGACTTCAGCCGCGTCATGCGCGAATATGCGCAGGGCGGGTACCAGCTGGTGCTGGGCGACGCCTTCGCCGCCGAGCGTGAATCGCGCCGCACGGCCAAGCAGTTCCCCAAGACCGCATTTCTGTTCGGCTCAGGCGCGGGGCCGGCCGAACCCAATTTCGGCGTCTTCGACAACTGGATCCACGAGCCTGCTTATCTCTCCGGCATGATCGCCGGCAAGATGTCGAAGTCGGGTACGGTCGGCGCGGTGGCGGCGATGGGCATTCCGGAAGTGAACCGGCTGGTCAATGCCTTCTTCGCCGGCGCCAAGGAGGTCAATCCGAACGTCAAGAAGAAGGTCGCCTTCATCGGTTCCTTCTTCGATCCGCCCAAGGCCAAGGAAGCGGCGGTGGCGCAGATCGACGCCGGCGTCGACGTCATCTATGCGGAACGCTTCGGCGTCATCGAGGCGGCGGTCGAGAAGAAGATCCTCGCCATCTCCAACATGTCCGACCAGTCGAGCCTCGGCCCCGATACGGTCATCACCGGCCCTGTCTGGGACATGTACCCGACGGTCGAGCAAGCGATCAAGCTGGTCAAGGCCGGCGTCTACACGGCGCAGGACTACGGCGATTTCTCGCGCATGGCCAAGGGCGGCTCCTATCTCGCGCCCTTCCACAAGTTCGACAAGACCTTGCCCGCCGAGGTCAAGGATCTGGTCGAGAAGAAGAAGGCCGAGATCCTGGAAGGCAATTTCCGGGTGGATGTCGACGAGAATACGCCGGTTTCGGATTAGGTTTTGTTGCTTGAGAGAGGTCGGCGCCAGGCGCCCCTCTCTGCCCTGCCGGGCATCTCCCCCTCAAGGGGGGAGATCGGCAGTGTCACGGGTAGCGCCTTCTTAACAGCGCTGGAGATTGGCGAAGGCCGATGTGCCATCAATCTCCCCCCTTGAGGGGGAGATGCCCGGCAGGGCAGAGAGGGGGGCCTCGCGCTGCCCTCGGAATGCAAATTCAGGAGCACCCTTGCCCGCCCCACTCATCGAAATGCGCGGCATCACCAAGAGCTTCGGCGCCGTCAAGGCGAACGAGGCTGTCGATCTCAGCGTGGCGCCAGGAGAAATCCTCGGTTTGCTCGGCGAGAACGGCGCCGGCAAGACCACATTGATGAACGTGCTGTTCGGCGCCTATGCGCCGGATGCCGGCGAGATCCTGATCCAGGGCCGGCCGGCGCGGATCACCAGTTCGGCGGATGCGCTGGCCGCCGGCATCGGCATGGTGCATCAACATTTTCATCTGGCGCCACGGCTGACCGTGCTGGAAAACCTGCTCATCGGCATTCCGGGCAAGGCGGGGCGGATCGATCGCGCCGGCGGGCTGGTGCGGCTCGCCGAAATCAGCAGCCAGCATGGGCTGACACTCGACCCCAACCTGCCGGTCTCCGCGCTGTCGGTGGGCGAGCAGCAACGGCTCGAAATCGTCAAGGCGCTGTTTCGCGGCGCCAGGCTCCTGATCCTCGACGAGCCGACCGCGGTGCTGGCGCCGAGCGAGGTCGGCGGGCTGTTTTCGGCGTTGCGGTCGATGGCGGCGCAGGGGCTCGGCATCATCTTCATCTCGCACAAGCTCAACGAGGTGCGGGCGCTGACGCATCGCTGCACCGTGCTGCGGCATGGCCGCGTCGCCGGCCGTGTCGATGATCCGGCAAACACGACGTCGGCTGCAATGGCGCAATTGATGTGCGGCCATGAAATCGTGCCGCCGGCGCGTGGGCCATCGACACCGGGCGCCGATGTGCTGATCCTCGACCGCATTTCGACCTCACGGCATTCGGGCACCGCGTTGCGCGATGTGTCGCTTGTGGTGCGTGCTGGCGAGATTCTCGGCATTGCCGGAGTCTCGGGCAATGGCCAGCGAGCGCTGGCGGAGGTGATCTCGGGCGTGCGCGCGCCCGACAACGGCCAAATGACGATAGCCGGCAAACAGGTCGTGCACTTCTCGCCGCGCGAGGTGCAGGCGCTGGGCCTTGGCCGCATCCCGGAAGACCGCATGACGACGGGGCTGGTCACCAATCTGCCACTCGCCGATTCGATGGTGCTGCCGCGCATCGGCACATCAGCTTTCTCCGCCAGGGGGCTGCTCAAGCCGGATGCGATCCGCGCTTTCGCCGAGGCGCAGATCAAGGCCTATGATATCAGATGTCCCGGGCCGATGACGCGGGCCGGCGCGCTGTCCGGCGGCAATCTGCAGAAGGCGCTGCTGGCGCGCGAGCTTGCCTTTGACCCAAAGGTTCTGATCGTCTCACAGCCGACGCGCGGCCTCGACATTGGCGCGGCCCGTTTCATCCACGAGAAATTCCTCGACATGCGCGCCAAGGGCTGCGGCATCGTCGTCATCGGCGAGGATCTGGAGGAACTGATGGTGCTCTGCGACCGCATCGCGGTGATGTATGAGGGCCGCATCGCCGGCACGCTCGACAGCGCCGATGCGAGTGTTGCGCGGCTCGGCCTGCTGATGACCGGCGCGGAGGGCCACGGCTGATGTTCCGCCTCGAAGTCCGCACCTTCACACCCGCCTGGTTCAACCTGGCACTGCCGCTGCTGGCGATCGTCGCGACGCTTGTCTTGTGCAGCGGCCTGATCGCGCTGGCCGGGGCTGGTGTGTTCGAATCCTACGGCGTCATGTTCACCGCTTCGCTCGGCGACAGCTATGCCATCACCGAAACGCTGGTGCGCGCGGCACCGATGATCTTTACCGGGTTGGCGGTCGCCGTCGCCTTCCGGGCCAAGTTCTGGAACATCGGCGCCGAGGGGCAATTGCTGGCCGGCGCGGTGGCCAGTTGCTTCGTCGGCGCGATCCCGATGCCGGGGCCACTCGCCATGCTGCTCATGGCAATCGCCGGTGCTGCTGCCGGTGCGGCGGTGGCGCTTGTCCCCGCGGCGCTACGGGTCAAATTCAAGGTCGATGACGTCGTCAGTTCGCTGCTCCTCAACTCGGTCATCTACTACGCGCTGATGGCGCTGATCGAAGGGCCGTGGAAGGATAGCTTCAGCGGCTACCCGATCTCGCCGCCGATCGAGGATTCGGCAAACTTTCCGGTGCTGATCGAAGGCACGCGGCTGCATCTCGGCGTCATCGTGGCGCTGGTCGCGGCACCCTTGATCTGGTTCCTGATCGTGCGCACGACCCTTGGCTTCCGCATCCGCGTCACCGGTGAAAACCCGGAAGCCGCCAGATATGGCGGCATCCATGTTGAGCGGGTGCTGATCTCGACGGCATTGCTTTCCGGCGCGCTGGCCGGCCTTGCCGGTGTCGGCGAGGTCGGCGGCGTGCATTTCCAGGTGATGAGCGATATTTCGCCGGGCTACGGCTATTCCGGCATCGTCGTCGCCATGCTGGCGCGGCTCAACCCGCTCGGCGTGGTGCCGGCGGCGATCTTCCTTGCCGCCGTGATGACCGGTGCGGAAGCCATGTCGCGCGCGACCGGCGTGCCGGCGTTCCTCAGCGACGTCATCCAGGGCACGGCTCTGCTCGCCATGCTGGTCGCGCTGCTGTTCACCGCCTATCGCATCCGCCGCGTCGGGGTCGCCCGATGAGCGCCGTGCTGGAACAGATTTTTCAGGTCGGCTTTCTCGCCGCCATCATCCGCATCGCCACGCCGCTGGCCTTTGCCACGCTCGGCGAAATGTTCTCCGAACGGGCCGGCGTGCTCAATCTCGGCATCGAAGGCATCATGCTGCTATGCGCCATGACCGGCTTCACCGCCACCAGCCTCAGTGGCAGCCTGTGGCTTGGCGTGCTGGTGGCGGTGCTGACCGGCATGCTGATGGGCGCGCTGCATGCGCTGTTCACGGTGGCGCTCGGCCTCAGCCAGCATGTCTGCGGCATCGGCGTGACGCTGTTCTCATCGGGGCTTGCCTATTTCCTCTACCGGCTGATCTTCGGCCAGCAATCGGTGCCGCCAAGCATCAAGGGTTTTCAGACGCTGCCGATCCCGGTTCTGTCCGATATTCCGGTGCTCGGGCCGGCGGTGTTCAACCAGTTCGCGCTGGTCTACATGGCGATCCTGGCCATCCCGCTCGCTGCCTTCGTGCTCTACCGCACGCCATGGGGCCTGTCGGTGCGCATGGTCGGCGAGAACCCGCGTGCCGCCGATTCCGCCGGCGTCAGCGTCATTGCCACGCGCTTCCAGGCCGTCATCCTTGGCGGTGCACTGATGGGGCTCGCCGGCGCCTTCCTGTCGATGGCGCAGTTCAACGCCTTCACCTTCGGCGTGGTGTCCGGACGCGGCTGGGTGGCAATCGCGCTGGTCGTGTTCGGCCGCTGGGATCCGTGGCGCTCGGCGGGTGCGGCGCTGCTGTTTGCCTTCGTCGATGCGCTCCAGCTGCGCATGCAAGCGAGCGGGCTCGGGCACATCCCTTACGAGGCGTTCCTGATGCTGCCCTTCATCTTTACGATTGTCGCCATGGCGGTGATGTCGCGCAACGCGGTGGCACCCTCGGCGCTGCTGAAGCCGTTTCGACGAGAGGAGCGGTAGGCAAGAACCTTCCTGCATCGCTAGGGATGCCGCCATGCTGCGTCAGTCGATCGCTCAGATCGATCCCCACAGCAATTTCACACCAATTTTTGGCGATCACTGAGAAAATAATTCTGCCAATGACCGGAAAATAGCAATCGACAAAGTCTACAAGTTTTATAGATTAACCGGCGAGACGGAGGTCGATATGTCCTATATCCAGAACGCCCAGACGGACAGCAGCGGCCAGAGGCTGGCCAATGCCCAGGGCTTTCGCCCGGCCTATGCCGGCGCTTTCGCCTATCTCGTCTTTGCCCTTGCGTTCGTGTTCACCGGGGCAGTCGTGCTGGGCCTTATTCCCTAAGGCACCAGATCGGCAGGGGTAGCTGCCCACAGTTGTCAGGCAATCGGAGTTGAATGAACCGGATCCCGGAGCGCTTTCGCGCCTGTGGATTCGCATTTCACAGCATCAGTGATTCCAGTGATGGAGGAGATGACAATGCCGATCGAATTCACGCATGTTCCCGGCAAGACCGCCGACGCGACGGTTCCCTTTTTCTATGACTTCGCAGAGACCGCGACCAAACTCGGGCTGATCGAGGACGGCGGTTTCCAGAAGATCGTCGTCGACGATTCGGCCGGACTGCTGACCAACATGGATCTTGCCGCCCAGGTGCTCAACCGCACTGCTTCGCTGGAAGTGGTGCTCACCCATTGGGCCGGCGTGATCGAACCGACGGTGGCTGCCCGCCAGTTGGCGTCCATCGACAGGGGCAGCGGCGGACGGCTGGCCCTCAGGATGATCAGCGAGCCGTTGAACGACGACGATGCCGAGACACGGCCGGTCGGACATGGCGTCGTCTGGCAGCGGATCGACGAATATCTGGTGCTGTTGAAGCGGCTGTGGTCGAACGACCGGCCCTTCGACCACGAAGGTGCGTTCTACAGCATCAAGGGTGGTTATATCGAGCGCAAGGGTCCGCATGGCGCCGACCTCGTGATCCGTATGGGCGGGCAATCCGGAACTGCGCTGAAGGTGGCAGGCCGGCATGCCGATGTCTTCGAACTGGCGCCGGGTCCGATCGACGATATCAGGCAATTGATGGAGCGGGCGCGTCGCGCCGCGGCCGAACATGGCCGCGCCGGCAAACTGCGCTTCGCGCTTCCGGTCAGGATCCACCAAGGTGTTTCCGTCGCCGGCCAAAAGACGGTCGACCTCTCCGGGCCTCCGGCCCAGGTCGCGCTGTCGCTGCTTGCCTATGCGGCTCTCGGCATCGATGAGTTCATGGTCATCGGCGTCGACACGCCACACGAGATCGCGACGGCTGGCCGGGAAACCATTGCGTTGCTGCGCAACTCCCTGGCGCGCCGGGAGGCTAACGAATTCCACCACGGAGCTTATGCGCCTGGCGCTGGGCTGGAGACGCGAGCAGTGGGCTGAGGCCCGTCAATCTTCTGTTGCATGATGTCTGCCGGCAAGCCGCGACAGGCCATCGATGACGGCGTCCGAATCGGCCAGCACGCCGAAGACGCCGTCCTCGACCGTCACCATGTGCAACGCCGCTTCATGCGCCTTTTGATCACCGCTGGCGCAGGCGTCCGAAATGGTCAGGCACTGCAAATTGCGGTCACAGGCCTCGCGCAGCGTGGTGTGAACGCAGACATCCGTCGTGCATCCGGAAAACATCAGATGCGTGATGCCTCGCGCGCGCAGCACGAGCTCGAAATCCGTATAGGTGAAGGCGCTGTTGCAGGTCTTGTCTACGATGATGTCGTGCGGTGCGACATCGATCTCCGGAACGATCTGGAACCCCGCGCCCGAGCGCAGCAGGACGTCGGTGCCGTCGAGACCGGCGCGCTTGCGGCGCCATTTCTCATAGGGCGTCATGTCGGCCATGTCGGCGCGGTAACCCTGCCTGGTGTGGACGATGGTGAGCCCGGCCCTGCGCGCGGCCGCGATCAGGCGGTTCACCGTGGGCAGGATCGCCCGCAGCGGCGAGGGGTCATATCCCTTCCTGGCGAAATAGCCCGTTGTCGACAGGAAATCCTGTTGCAGGTCGATGACGATCAACGCAGTGTTTTGGGCCACCAGCCTGCCATCATAAGGGTAGTCGAAGGGTATTGCCTTGATCATCCCGAGCTCCTTGCCGCCGGATCATTCTAGCGACTTCGCATCGATGCCGCGACACCGGAAGTCCGGTATCGTGCGGTGGATATCGCCGGCGCGGATCGCCCATAATCGGTAACAAGCCGTCACGGCGCTTCAGGGTTTTGACCGGCACATTCCCAAGAGTTGTTGAGTGCCGTTGTCATCTTCAATGTTGACTAGTAAGTTCATGTTTTATAGTCAACCCGGGCACCTGCCTGCCGTAACCAGGATTGGAAAACGGCGGCCGCGCTGGAGAAATGCCATGGCCGGGGCCGAAGCCGATACCCAGACCGCATTCTGGCCGCCGTGAGAGCAAGGAAGAAGCTCGTGTCGAGACATGGTTTGTTGGCGGCGTTGGTCGCATCGGTGATCCTGGCGGCGACCGGCGCGGTGGCCCAGGAGCAACCGGCCGTCGCTGCAGCAGTAGTCGGGGCCCCTGCCGCGCCGGCAGAAGCGGCACAAGCTGCTCCAGCTGTACCGGCACCCGCCCCACCGGCGGCTGAAGTACCAGCGATGCCTGCGCAGCCGCAGCCGGCGGGGACGGGCCTTGCGGGGACGATGGAGCTGAACCTGCCGCACGACCTGTCGCCATGGGGCATGTTCATGGCCGCCGACATCATCGTGAAGGCGGTGATGATCGGATTGGCGTTCGCGTCGCTCGTCACCTGGACGATATGGCTGGCCAAGTCGCTGGAAATTTTCGCCGGCAAGCTGCGTGTCCGCCATGCCGTCCGCGCGATCGGCGATGCCGCGACGTTGAAGCAGGCGAGCCGGGCGCTCGACCGCAGTGGCGGTCCCGGCGCGCTCCTGGTGCGGGCCGCCGAGGAAGAGACCGCGCTTTCGGCCGGCGCGCTCGACCATGTCGGCGGGGAGGGACTGAAGGAACGGGTCGCCTCGCGCCTGTCGCGCATCGAGGCGGCAGCGTCGCGGCGCATGTCGCGCGGCGCCGGCCTGCTGGCGACGATCGGGTCCACGGCGCCTTTCGTCGGCCTGTTCGGCACAGTCTGGGGCATCATGAACGCCTTCATCGGCATTTCGCACGCGCAGACCACCAATCTCGCCGTGGTGGCGCCGAGCATCGCCGAGGCGTTGCTGGCCACCGCGATGGGGCTGGTCGCGGCAATTCCGGCGGTTGTGATTTACAACGTCTTTGCCCGCTCGATAGCCGGCTACCGGCAGACACTGGCCGACGCCTCGGCGGGCGTCGAACGGCTGGTCAGCCGCGACCTCGATTTCCGCGCGATAGCACCCGCGGCGGTGCTGGCGGCAGAGTAGAGGGGGCGGTGCCGTGGGAAGCAGGCTTCGACAGACCATGGACGACGATCTCGAGGAGAGCCACGAGATCAATGTCACGCCGTTCATCGATGTCATCCTGGTGCTGTTGATCATCTTCATGGTCGCAGCGCCGCTGGCGACGGTGGATGTCAATGTCGACCTGCCCGGCTCGACCGCGATGCCGGCGCCGCGGCCAGAAACGCCGATTTTCCTGACATTGAAGGATGATCTCACGCTCGCGATCGGCAACGACACCGTGCCGCGCCCGGCTTTTGCCGCCACGCTCGACAGCCGCACCAAGGGCGACAAGCAGACGCGAATCTTCCTGCGCGCCGACAAGGCGGTGGCCTATGGCGACCTGATGGAGACGATGAACCTGCTGCGTGCCGCCGGCTATCTGAAGGTCGCCCTGGTCGGCCTGGAGGCGGCGCCCGCCGGTGATGCCGCCGCACCGGTGCCAGGCGGAACGGCTGCCCCATGACACGATCGGCCGCCTCGCCCACGATGGGGCTGTCGCGCTTCGGCTGGCGCGACCTTGCCCTATGGGCATGTGCGGCCGTGCTGATGCTTGGGGCGCATGTCGCCGTCGCTTATGCTGTGCAGAATTTCAGTCCAGTCGAACCGTCGGATAGCGGGCCGCCGCCGGCGCCGGTGATCGAAATGGCGCCGATGATGATGACGCCGGCGGCACCCGAACAGGCGGCGATGCTCGATGTAGCGATTCCCGACCAGACCGAGCCGGTCGAGGAGACGGAGAAGACCGCCGAGCCCGACAAGGTAGTCGAGCAAGCCGAACCTGCTGCCGAGCTGGAGACGGTGCCGCCGGACGAACCCATGGAGATGATAGAGGTCGAACCGGTCGTCCAGCCGCCCTTGGACGAGGTCGTCCCCGATATTGTCGAGGCGGTCGCGCCGGAGGTTGTCGTCCCGATGCCGCGGTCAAAGCCGGCCGAAAGACGCAAGGACAAGAAGCCTGCCGAAGCCAAGGTCAAAAGGCCTGCCGACAAGCTCAAGCCAAGGCCGAAGAAGGAAAAGGCCGAACCACTGAAGACGGCAAGTGCCGCGAGCGCCGAAGCCAGGCCCGCCGCCAAGGCAGCGGCGCCGAGTTCGGCGGCCGGGTTTTCGGGTGTCAGCCCGGCCAAATGGGAATCGCGGCTGACGGCGTGGATCAATCGCCATAAGCGCTACCCGAGTGCCGCGAAATCCCGTCGCGCGCAAGGCAATGTGAATGTGACTTTCACCATGGACCCGTCCGGCCGGGTGCTGTCGGCGCGGGTCGTGCGTTCGTCCGGTGATGCCGAGCTCGACCGCGCAGCGCTCGCGGTGCTGCAGGGCGCCACCGTGCCGGCGCCGCCGCCGGAACTCGGCTCGCGCGTCATCCGTACGGCGCCATTCGTGTTCAGTCTACAGGACTAGCGCCGCCCCGTCGCGCTACGCTGTTCTTGGTTGAGCGTGGTTGTCTTTCGCGTGTGCCTTGGGATGCATCGGGTTGCCGCTGAGCTGCGCATGTCTGGCCGGGCGTGCGCCGCGCAAGACATCGAAGGCCTCGGCATAGGCCATGCCGAGCAGATAGGAGATCATGGGAAAACGGCTTGCTTCGGCCATCTGCACCAGTTCGTTGGTCATCGTCGCGATATATTGCAGACTATCGAGCTCTGACTGACGTAGTGACTGATTTGACACCTGCTGCTCCTGTCATCGGATGGAACTCTAGGAATGCGTATGGGCTACACTGGACATGTCGAGTCGGCCAATTGATGGTCGAGCCCGCCGAATGCGGGCCAAGTTCGTACCCGCGAGTAGAAAGGTAAGGTCCGGAGAGTTAATGATTTGTTAAAATTGTAGTAAATCAAATATGATCTAAAATATCTTTCCTGGCTGTAAAGTCTAAAAAAATCGATTTTACTCAGATATGGAGTAGGCAATCGCTAGCATACGCTTTTTCGGGATATTCTTGTTCTTATTTAGCGTAAGCAAGTTGCTAATCCAGCCCGTCCCGGGCAAGGCTGACGACGAGCTGATCGACGCCGGGATCATCGAGCCTGACGACATGCGCCATGCGGATCGCATGCCTGGGCGGGATATTGGACATGTCCTGCCGCATGATGACCGACACGAATGCCGGCCCGGTTTCGGTCAGAAGCATGGCCTTGCCTCTCAGCACCGGTTCGGAGATAGGCGCCCATTGCACCGAGATCAGCGATGGCTCGCCTGTCTGGCGGCGGTTGACGCCGCTGAAATAGATCCAGTTGAGGCGCGAGATCGCCACGCCATAATGGTTGCCGCGCGCCCGCGCCCATGTCGAGCCGCGGCGCTCCGACCATCCGGTGACCCAGCGGAATGTGACCAGTTCAGCCTCGCGACGCACGAAGGTCACCGACCGCATCAGGAGGTCGGCGCGGGTCGGGATCGAAAAATAGGTGAAATAGGTGCCGCCCGCGATCGACGGGGCGGGCGGGCGGATCATCTGGGTGAACAGGCTTTCGGAGATCGGCGGCAGGCCGGGAGCCGTGGGCTCGGGGGTGCCGGGGTCCCGGTACAGTTCGGCCTCGTCGATTCGGAAGTAGTCGCAGATCAGCTTGGCGGTGGCCTTGTTGGGGACGGTCTGCCCCTGCAGGTAACGCTCGAACTGCGTGCGGTTGATGCCCAGTTCGCGGCACACCGCGCTGACGGAAGCATGGTCCTTGCAGAGCCGCCTGAGATTTGCAGCGAGATTGTCGCGAATGGACACTTTTTTGCTTCCGCGGGCGGCTTCTTCATTTCGACTCGGAATCCGTATAGCGCCTTCGGTCGCCCCCGCCGAAACGCCTTGTCACAACACACAGAAAAACTGATTTGAGAACGCCAGTCTAATGGGGCGGCTTCCAAAAAAAATAGCGCCGATCGGAAACCGGCCATCGCCATAAGTCCAATTGACAACCATTTCACCTTGGAAAGGCGAAGTCGCTTCTGGCCATTTTTGGGGGCATTGACGCCGGGTGATGCATCGCGATGTATAGGATGATGCTTGGGCGTTACCGCGCCGGAAAGGCGGACAATCGATTATTCCGCTGGTGGAGCTGAGGAGGATCGAACTCCTGACCTCGTCATTGCGAACGACGCGCTCTCCCAGCTGAGCTACAGCCCCGTCCAGCGGATGGCGCATTTATCGGGCGACGCGGTTTCCTGTCAAGGCGGCGCTTCACCAAAAACCCGCCCGCCGGTCGCGTGGCTGAACCCTGCCCTTGCCGGTTCGGCGCGTAGTGGCTACATGTCGGCAACAATTGGAGACCGGCATGCTCGCCCTCATTCAAACCATCGTCATGGCGCTCGACCTCTATTGGTGGGTCATCATCGCTTCGGCGATCTTTTCCTGGCTCTATGCCTTCAACGTCGTCAACTCGCGCAATCAGTTCGTCGGCAGCATCGGCAACATGCTCTACAGGTTGACCGAGCCGGCGCTGCGGCCGATCCGCCGCTTCATGCCCGACCTTGGCGGCATCGACATCTCGCCGATCATCCTGCTTTTGATCCTGTTCTTCCTCAGGCAGTTCATTCTCACCACGGTGGCGCCGCTGTTGCTGGCCTGACGATCGCATGAGCGCGCCGTACCGCATTCGCGAGAACGGCGTTGATCTGTTCGTCCGGCTGACGCCGAAGTCTTCCGTGGACCGGCTGGAAGGCGTCGAAACATCGGCGGACGGACGAAGCCATTTGGAGGCGCGGGTCCGCGCCGTGCCGGAAAATGGCGCCGCCAATCAAGCGCTGGAGAGGCTGGTCGCCAAGGCGCTGGGCGTGCCGGCATCTTCGGTTTCGGTCGTTGCCGGCGGCACGGCCCGTCTCAAGACGCTGCGCATTTCAGGCGAACCGGCGGCGCTGGCAAGAAGTGTCGATGCGCTCTGCCGTCTATCCTCTACCTGAAGTTCAATCCCCCAGCGGCAAACGCGGATCGTCGACCTTCAGCGTGTTCACGCTCTGCTTGATGCGGCGCAGGTTCTCCAGCACCTTCGGGCCGCGGGTCTCGGCGACCGATGTGACGATCATGTCGACGATCGCCAGCAGCGCGTAGCGCGACGATGTCGGCTTGTAGATGTTGCCGTCCTCGAGCGGCTGCAGGTGGATGACCGTGTCGGCGACCTTGGCCAGCGCGGAGTCGGGCGCAGTGACGGCCACCGTGGCGGCGCCATATTGCTGGGCGACCTGCACCGCCTCGATGACCGAGCGCGCATAGCCGGAGACCGAGAAGGCGACGACGGTGGTGTCCGGCGTGGCAACGGCGGCGTACATGCGCTGCAACTGGCCGTCGATCTGCGCCAGGACCGGCAGACCCAGCCTGAACAGCCGGTTCTGCATCTCGGTCGCCATCATCGAGGAAATGCCACCCGAACCGATGCACAGAACATTGCCTGACGCCGCGAGGCGCGCGGCGACGTCGACCAGTGTCGTCATGTCGAGGTTTTCGCTGACGCGCTGGATGGAGGCGATCGCGGCTTCGGTGATGGCCGATGCGATGCGCTGTTCGCGGGCATCGCGGCTCAGCGGCTCCGGCGACAGATACTGGCCGCCGATGGCAATGGCCTGCGCCAGATAGAACTTGAAGTCGCGCAGGCCCTCGCAGCCGAGGTTGCGGCAGAAACGGGTGACTGTCGGCTCACTGACGCCGACGCGCGCGGCAATTTCCGAGATTGCTGCCTTGGAGGCGAAGTCGAGATCGGACAGAACGAGGCTTGCCAGCCGGCGATCCGACTTGGTGCCGTCCTGCGACATCAGTTGCAGCCGCGTGATGATGTCGGCCGGCGTCTTCATATTCGAGTTTCCGTCGTCATCTCAGCGGCAGGCCCGTCGCCGTGTCGAACAGATGGATGTTGCCGGGGGCGACCGAGACCGGCAGCAGGTCGCCAGGCCGGACCGGCACCCGGTCGCGGAACACGGCGCGCACAGTGTCGGCGCCAATGGTGCCGTAGACATGGGTTTCGGAACCGGTCGGCTCGACGACATCAACCTTGAGCGCCATGGCATCAGTGGCCTCGCCGACGATGAAATGTTCGGGCCGGATGCCGGCCTCCACGGCACTGCCTGCCGGCACCGGTTTGCCGGCGAGCGCAAGCCGTCCGCCGCCGGTCGACTCGAACCAGGTTCTCTCGGGCGTCGTCTTGAGCGCCCCGGAAACAAAGCTCATCGACGGCGAGCCGAGGAAGCCGGCGACGAACTTGTTGGACGGCCTGTCATAGAGCTCCAGCGGCGCTCCGACCTGCTGGATCCTGCCGCGATCCATCACCACGATGCGGTCGGCCATGGTCATGGCCTCGATCTGGTCGTGGGTGACGTAGACGATGGTCGATTTCAGCCGCTGGTGCAGTGCCTTGATCTCGGTGCGCATCTGCACGCGCAGCTGCGCGTCGAGATTGCTGAGCGGCTCATCGAACAGGAAGACGGAGGGTTCACGCACGATGGCGCGGCCCATGGCGACGCGCTGGCGCTGGCCGCCGGAGAGCTGGCGGGGATAACGGTCGAGGTAGGAGAACAGGTTGAGGACGCCGGACGCCTTCTTGACATTCTGGTCGATGGCGGTGCGGTCCTCGCCCCGGATCTTCGGACCGAAGCCGATATTGTCCGAGGCCTTGAGGTGAGGAAATAGCGCATAGGACTGGAACACCATGGCGATGTTGCGCTGCTGTGGCGGCAGGTCGTTGGCGCGTGTGCCGCCGATCAAGAGGTCGCCGGAACTGATGGTCTCCAGGCCCGCCAGCATGCGCAGCAAGGTCGACTTGCCGCAGCCGGACGGACCGACCAGCACCACGAATTCGCCGCTCGTGATGTCGAGGCTGATGTTCTCGAGTATCTTGTGCTGGCCGAAGGATTTCGACAGGTTGCGAAACTCGACGTCGGTCATGGTCACGCTCCCAATATGTCGTCGATGAACGGCAGGCAGCCGGCGGTCAATCCCGCGTCCACGGGCATCACCACGCCTGTTACGCCCGAGGCCCGGTCGGAGGCAAGGAAAGCCACCGCTTCGGCCACTTCCGGGGCGTTGACGATGCGGCCGAGCGGATAGAGCCGCTGCAGCTTGCCGATTATGTCGGGGTTCTTGGCGAGGCGATGGTCCCAGGCGGCGGTGCGGATCGATCCGGGGCAGACCACATTGGCGCGCACGCCGCTGCGGCCGAGCTCGACGGCGATCGATTTGGCATAGGCGTTGATGCCGGCCTTGGCAGCGGCATAGGCGGGGTTGCCGAAATGCGCGATGGCGTTGACGGACGAAATGAAGACGACGCTGCCCGAACCGCGCGCGGCCATCGCCTTGGCAATGGGATCGGCGAAAATCATCACGCCGGTCAGGTTGAGGTCGAGTTCATGCTCGATCCTGTCCGCCGTCAGCGCATCGAGCGTCTCGGCGCGCGTCCAGCCGGCATTGTTGATCACAATGTCGGGGACGCCGTCCTTTTCGAGCACTGCGGCGACCGCGGCTTCGACCGAGGCCCGGTCGAGAAGATCGAAGACATGACGCGAGGCAAGGTGCGGGCTCGCCAGCGCCTCCTCGGACTGGTCGCAGCCGACCACCCGTGCGCCCCTGCCGGCCAGCAGTGCGGCGATCGCGGAGCCAAGGCCGCCACCGGCGCCGGTGATGACGACCGTCCTGCCTTCGAATTCGGCTCTCGAAACCACGGCGCTTGCTCCTCCGGCAGGTCAGGCAGATGCCGGCAGGCTAAAGAATGGAATGTAATTAAGCAACATCATAATCCGCTTGCATGCGGCAAATTCATCGATAATGTAGGAAAGTCACATAAATCTTGTGTCAGCACCGGCACAGGGAGCGCAAAAGCGTGGACCAAATGGGAGAGATCAGATGAACCTTGCGAAATGGACTGCCGGCCTGATGGCCGGAATGGGCATTCTGGCCTTCGCGGCGCAGGCAGAAGCTGGCGAAGTGCGGGTTACCGTCGCCGAATACAGCGCCAAGACCGGCCCCTACTTCGAAGAGGTCAAGAAAGAGTTCGAGGCGAAGAATCCCGGGATCACCGTCAAGTTCGAGGTGGTGCCCTGGGATGTGCTCCTGCAGAAGCTGACCACCGACATCACCGCCGGCACCAATGCTGATCTCTCCATCATCGGCACGCGCTGGCTGATCGACTTCGTCCAGCAGGATGTCGCCGAGCCGCTCGACAGCTATATCACGCCCGAATTCAAGGGCCGCTTCATCGACACCTTCCTGTCGCCCTCGATCATGGGCGGCAAGACCTATGGGTTGCCGATCGCCGCTTCGGCGCGCGCCATGTATTACAACAAGGAGCTGTTCGAGAAGGCCGGCATCGCCAAGCCGCCGGCAACCTGGACCGAACTGCAGGAGGATGCCCGCAAGATCAAGGCGCAGGGTGCCTTCGGTTTCGGCCTGCAGGGCAAGGAGATCGAGACCGACGTCTACTACTACTACGCCATGTGGTCGCAGGGCACCGAGATCCTCAACAAGGACGGCACGTCGGGCCTCGGCACGCCGGGCGCGCTCGAAGCCGCCAAGCTCTACAAGTCGATGATCGACGAGGGGCTGACGGAGCCCGGCGTCACCTCCAACAACCGTGAGGACGTGCAGAACCTGTTCAAGCAGGGCAAGGTCGGCATGATGATCACCGCGCCCTTCCTGTCCAACCAGATCAAGGATGAGGCGCCGAGCCTCAAATACGGCGTGGCCGCCATTCCGGCCGGGCCGACCGGCGCGCGCGGCACCTATGGCGTCACCGATTCCATGATCATGTTCAAGAACTCCGAGAACAAGGATGAGGCCTGGAAGCTGATGGACTTCCTGTTCACCACGGAGCAGCGCGCCAAGTTCACGCAAGGCGAAGGCTTCCTCCCGGTGAACAAGGAAGAGGCCAAGATGGACTATTACGTCAACAACGCCGATCTCGCCGCCTTTACCGCGCTGCTGCCGGATGCCCGTTTCGCGCCGATCATCCCGGGCTGGGAAGAAGTCGCCCAGATCACCTCGGACGCCATGCAGAAGATCTATCTCGGCGGCGACCCCGAGGCAGGCTTGAAGGAGGCGGCAGTCAAGGCCAATGCGGTGCTGAAGAAATAGGGCCGTGTTCAAGAAATAGGGCGTATCTCCCTGCGCCCGTGGCGCGCCCCCGACTCAGGCGGGGCGCGCCACACTTCTAGAAGTGTTCGGCTGCTCTCCAATGTCAGCGCCGCCCCTCATTGCCCTGCCGGGCATTTCTCCCCGTATAGTGACGGGGAGAAAGGGCTGGTCGCAATCTCGGCGCCCTTCTTGGACGCTGGTGACTGGCGAAAGCGGTGACGAAAGCACCCCCTCTCCCCGTCACTATACGGGGAGAGGATGCCGGCAGGCAGGTGAGGGGCGGCGCCGACGGCGGGAAAGAGTTCGAAACCGGGCGCCTGGGAAGAACAGGTCTGTTGGCCAACCAGCGCTACTGATGCCTCGCAAAGCGGTACAAACCAGCCGATGCAAAATCGCTTCCTGCCCTATCTCCTGACCCTGCCCAGCCTGTTCCTGGCTGCGGTGGTCATTTTCTGGCCGGTCTGGGACCTGATCCAGATCGCGACGCACGACGTCAATCGGTTTGGCCAGTTGCGGGAGTTCAGCGGCCTGACCAATTTCGCCGCGCTCACCGCCGATCCCGATTTCATCGCGGCCCTCTGGCGTACCGGGCTGTGGACGGTGCTGGTGGTCGGCGGCGCGCTGCTGGTCTCGATCCCGGTGGCGATGATCCTCAACACCGATTTCTATGGCCGTGGCCTTGCGCGCGTCATCATCATGCTGCCCTGGGCGGTGTCGTTGACCATGACGGCGGTGGTCTGGCGCTGGGCGCTGAGCGGCGAAAGCGGCATGCTGAATTCGGCGCTGATCGGGCTCGGCCTGATCGACCACAACATCCAATGGCTGGCACAGGCCGGCACGGCCTTTCCGATGCAGGTGCTGATCGGCATATTGGTGACGGTGCCGTTCACCACGACGATCTTCCTCGGCGGCCTGTCGTCGATCCCGGATGATCTCTACGAGGCGGCCGCCTTGGAGGGGGCAACGCCGCTGCAGCAGTTCCGCGAGATCACCTTTCCGCTGCTGAAACCGTTCATCAACATCGCCATCGTGCTCAACACGATCTACGTCTTCAATTCGTTCCCAATCATCTGGGTGATGACGCAGGGCGGGCCGGCCAATTCGACCGACATCCTGGTGACCCACCTCTACAAGCTCGCCTTCCGCATCGGCAAGCTGGGCGAGGCGTCGGCGGTGTCGCTGGTGATGTTCGCCATATTGCTGGTCTTCACCATGATCTATGTGCGCCTCGCCATGCGGGAGCAGCGCGCATGAGCAGCAAACTGAAGCGTACCGCCATCGCGTGGCTGCTGCTGGCGCCTTTGATCGTGGTGACGATCTTTCCCTTCGCGGTGATGTTCCTGACAGCGGTGAAGCCTCGGACCGAAGTGCTGACACCCACCTGGTGGCCGAGCGAGTTCCGCTGGTCGAATTTTTCCGACATGTGGGTGGCGACCGGCTTCGGCCAGGCGCTGGCCAATTCGCTCTACGTCTCGGTGATCGCTACCGTCGGCGCCATCTTGATCTCGGTGCCCGCGGCTTACGCGATGTCGCGCTTCCGCTTCGCCGGCTACGGCGCCTTCCGCCAGTTCCTGCTGATCTCGCAGATGATTTCACCGATCGTGCTGGTGCTCGGCCTGTTCCGGCTGATGGCCGCCTGGGGGCTCGTCGAATCGACCACAGCGCTCGGCTTCATCTACATGGCCTTCAACGTCGCCTTCACCGTGTGGATGCTGCAGAGCTATTTCGACACCATTCCGCGTGACCTCGAGGAGGCGGCCTGGATGGAAGGGGCCGGGCGCTGGCTGACCTTGCGAAAAGTGTTCCTGCCGCTTTGCCTGCCGGCGATCGCGGTGACGGCGATCTTCACCTTCATCAACGCCTGGAACGAGTTCGTCGTGGCGCTGACCATGCTGCGCAGCCAGGAGAGCTACACGCTGCCGATCCAGGTGTTCTCGCTGGTCGCTGGCCGCTACACGATCGAATGGCATCACGTCATGGCGGCGACGCTGTTGGCCACCTTGCCGGTGGCGATTCTGTTCATCTGGCTGCAGCGTTATCTCGTCCGGGGGCTGGCGCTCGGGGCGGTCAAATAGCATTCCAGCAATTCAGGAAAAGTTCCCAGCGGTTTTCCGCGCGGAATTGCGAAAAAACAAGAAGTCCACGGAGCTTTCATGCGTATCTTCACCGCCTCGCTGGCGACGGAAACCAACACCTTCTCGCCGGTGCCGACAGACCGGGCCTCGTTCGAGATGGCTTTCTATGCCGGTCCAGGCAAGCATCCGGAAACGCCGACGCTGTGCTCTTCGCCGATCGTGGCGCTGCGCCGCCGCGCGGCCGCGGAAGGTCTCACCGTGATCGAAGGCACCGCGACCTGGGCCGAGCCCGGCGGTCTCGTGCAGCGGCAGACCTATGAGGCGCTGCGCGACGAAATACTTGGCCAGCTCAAGGCCGCCTTGCCGGTCGATGCCGTCATGCTGGGCCTGCATGGCGCCATGGTGGCGCAAGGCTATGACGACTGCGAGGGCGACCTGCTGGAGCGCGTGCGCGGCATCGTCGGGCCTGGCGTGGTGATCGCCTGCGAGTTCGATCCGCACAGCCATCTGACGCCCAAGCGCGTGGCGGCGTCCGACATCATGGCCTATTTCCTCGAATTCCCGCACACCGATTTCTACGAGCGCGGCGAACACGTCGTCGAACTCGGGCTTGCCGCGGCGCGTGGCGAGATCAAGCCTGTCATCTCGACCTTCGACTGCCGCATGATCCAGGTGCTGCCGACCAGCCGCGAGCCGATGCGCTCCTTCGTCGACCGCATCAAGGCGCTGCACGGCAAGGACGGCGTTCTGTCGGTCTCCGTCATCCACGGCTTCATGGCCGCCGACGTGCCGGAAATGGGCACGCGCATCCTCGTCGTCACCGACAATGACAAGGCCAGGGGCGACGCGCTGGCGGAACAACTCGGACGCGAGCTCTATTCCATGCGCGAAAAGACAGCGATGACGATGCTTGATGCCGCCGACGGCATCGACCGGGCGCTGGCCGTACGTGCCGGGAATCCCGGCAAGCCCGTGGTCATCGCCGACGTCTGGGACAATCCCGGCGGCGGCGTTCCCGGCGACGGCACCTTCGTGCTGCGCCAGATGCTGGCGCGCGGCCTGGACAAGCTTGGCGTGGCGACGATCTGGGATCCGATAGCGGTGACCTTCTGCCTGGCGGCCGGCGAGGGCGCTGTCATAGACCTGCGTTTCGGCGGCAAGGCCGGGCCTCAAGCGGGTGAGCCGATCGACGCGCGCGTCAAGGTGCTGAAGGCTGTCAGCGAAAGCTGGCAGAGTTTCGGGCCGAGCCGCGTGACATTGGGACCGTCAGCGGTGGTGCGCATCGAAGGCACCGAGGTCGACGTGATCCTCAACACCAATCGCACGCAGACTTTCGAGCCGGACATTTTCTCCAACATCGGCGTCGATCCGCTGGCCAAGGACATGCTGCTGATCAAGTCGACCAACCACTTTTATGCCGGCTTCGAACCGATCGGCGCCGAGATCATCTATGTCTCGGCGCCGAGTTCGTATCCGAGCAATCCTGCGGTGACCGATTACAGGAAGCTGACACGGCCGGTGTGGCCGAGGGTGAAGGATCCGTGGAAGGTCAGCAGTAAGGGATAACGAGGGGACGTCTGCGCCGCCCCTCACCTGCCTGCCGGCATCCTCTCCCCGTATAGTGACGGGGAGAGGGAGCTGTTATCGACCGCTTCGCTAATCTCCATCGTTACAAGAAAGGCGCCAACGTTGCGGCCAGCCTCCTTCTCCCCGTCGCTATACGGGGAGAAGTGCCCGGTGTCCGAACCGGATAGATAGGTAACAGAATGGACCGATAGCATGGGTGACAGTTTTCTTGTCCGCCGGGAGGACCGGCGATGGTTTGGCGAGAAACTGGGATCATGGACGAGCGGCTACGGTTTGTTGTGGATTGCCTTTCGGGTGAAGAGA
>NZ_SRTD01000219.1:0-348 GCF_004792105.1 Mesorhizobium sp. M8A.F.Ca.ET.161.01.1.1
GCCGAATTTTTCGATCGTTGCTTTGCCGACCGTCATTCTACGCAACACCAGCCTGAAATCGCTCGTGACGACCATCGACATTGCCTATGGCGATCTGGCGACGGCATGGAGAAGCGAGTGAGGACAGAAATCCGATCACCCTGCAGCGCGAAAGTTATGACGAACTTTTCTCCGCATTCAACGTCATCCTCGGTCTTGCACCGAGGATCTCCCAAGGCATCCTACGCCTTGTAGATCGCAGATGCTCGGGACAGGCCGGAGCACGACGAAGGAGAGGTTTTACGCCAACAGCATCTCACCAGAACCCGGCAATTCTGCCGGGTTTTTTATTGCCGAAACCCACCCTCC
>NZ_SRTD01000220.1:0-347 GCF_004792105.1 Mesorhizobium sp. M8A.F.Ca.ET.161.01.1.1
GGCGTCTGGGATGCGACCAGGTTCAGGGATATCTGATCAGCAGGCCGCTGCCGGCCAAGGAGCTCGTCGCCTGGAGCTCTGCCTGAGACGCGCCTGTCCTGGCGGCCATTGGAATTTGTACCAAGTGATACTGTCGCTCGCGAAAACCCATACCGGTTACCGCAACGATGCTGTAGAGCATTTTCGGTTGATACGGGACCGTTGCGGCGAGACGACCGGATTTTGCGAAAAGGCTTGAGATATGGAAATACTGGACGTGCATGGAGTTGCCCTGCCTCTTTCTTCCGATGAGGTGTCGCCCGTCATCTGGCAGGCGCTCACCGACGGCAGCTACGAGGCGAAGGAGG
>NZ_SRTD01000221.1:0-347 GCF_004792105.1 Mesorhizobium sp. M8A.F.Ca.ET.161.01.1.1
CTTGAAGCTGGTCTGGCGCAGCAGGATCGGGCAGGCGCGGCGCGGCGGGCCTTCGATCACCGCCTTGGCCGCCATGCCGTGCTCGATCATCGCCGCCTGCGCGGCGTCGATGTCCAGCGTGCGCGGGGTCAGGTGGTTGATGTGCGGGCCGCGGAAACTGACCACGTCGGCCACCAGCCGGTGCGCGTTGTGCAGCGCGTGGTAGGTCGGCAGGTCGACCGTGGCATCGCCGTGCCAACGGAAGGTCTCCAGGGCTTCATCGACGAAGCGCTCGGCGTCGGCCTGCGACAGCCCACCGTCACGCTCGGCCTGGTCGATCAGCGCCAGCGCACCGTCGGTGAAGATGC
>NZ_SRTD01000222.1:0-347 GCF_004792105.1 Mesorhizobium sp. M8A.F.Ca.ET.161.01.1.1
TTCCCGGTTGCTCTGGGCAAAAAACAGTTCGTGGCCGGCGGTTTCTGCGATCCCGCGGCAACGGGACTCGATGTCAGCGAGCGTTTCATAGCCGTAGATTTCCGGCTGGCGCTGGCCGAGCAGATTGAGGTTCGGGCCGTTGAGGATGGTGAAAAGACTCATGCCACCCCCTCCGCCATGCACAGCTCGGTGAAATGTGCGGTCATGCGCGCAGCGTCCGGCTCGCGGCCGCAGAAGAGGCGGAATGCGCCAACGGCCTGAAACACCGTCATGCCGCCGCCGGGCAGGGTGCGACAGCCCTTTTTCGCCGCCGTCGCCAGCAACTCGGTCACGAGCGGCATGTAGAC
>NZ_SRTD01000223.1:0-347 GCF_004792105.1 Mesorhizobium sp. M8A.F.Ca.ET.161.01.1.1
AGCGCATCAGGGCGAGCCCGCATTCACAGCGCCAGTGCTTCAGCCCATCGCGGCGGCGACCAGCTTGGTATCGGTGAACTGTTCGAAGCTGACGGCCTTGCCGGCCTGCATTTCCCAGACATGGACGACGCGCGCCGACATCGCCTTGCCTGTCTTTTTGAAGATGCCCGAATAGGTGCCGATGCCGACGATCGTGCTGCCGCCGTCGACGAGTTTCTCGAGCGCGAAGGTGTAGCCGTCCCAGTCTTCGCCGATGCGCTTGAAGACCCCGGCGATGACGGCATCGGGGCCGATATAGGTGCCGGCATAGGGAAAGCCTGCCATCTCCGTCCATGCCGTGGTTTCGG
>NZ_SRTD01000224.1:0-346 GCF_004792105.1 Mesorhizobium sp. M8A.F.Ca.ET.161.01.1.1
GAAGTCCGCGTGCAGCGGGTATTCCAGCACGTACTGGCGGCCATCGATCTCGCGCGTCTCCTTGCCCTGGGCCAGCTCGGTGCCATAGCCGGTGGGGGTGAAGATCGCGCCCAGGCCGGAACCGGCGGCGTGGATGCGCGCGGCCAGGTTGCCCTGCGGCACCAGTTCCAGTTCGATCTCGCCGGCGCGGTAAGCGGCGTCGAAGTGCTGCGAGTCCGCCTGGCGCGGGAACGAGCAGACGATGCGGCGCACGCGCTTGTGTTTGATCAATGCCGCCAGCCCGGTATCGCCGTTGCCAGCATTGTTGTTGATGATCGTCAGTTCGCGCGCGCCCTGTGTGATCAAC
>NZ_SRTD01000225.1:0-346 GCF_004792105.1 Mesorhizobium sp. M8A.F.Ca.ET.161.01.1.1
GCGAAAAGCTGCCGGACACGAAAATCTACCTGATGTACGGCCTGACCGAAGCCTTCCGCTCAACCTTCCTGCCGCCGGATGAAATCGATCGCCGCCCGACCTCGATCGGCAAAGCCATTCCCGAATGTGAGATATTCATCGTCACCGCCGAGGGACAGCGGGCAAAGCCCGGCGAACCCGGCATTCTCGTGCATCGAGGCCCGACCGTTTCGCTGGGCTACTGGAACCGGCCGGAAGACACGGCGAAAGTCCTGCGCCCGCATCCCTTCATTCCGGCGGCGCTGGGCGGAGAAACCGTATGTTACTCCGGCGATCTTGCGGTGGAAGACGAAGACGGGTTCTTCAG
>NZ_SRTD01000226.1:0-346 GCF_004792105.1 Mesorhizobium sp. M8A.F.Ca.ET.161.01.1.1
GCCGCCCTTGCCGCCGATCGCCTTGCACAGCGCCATGCCGTTCTGGTAGCCGGAATCGACACCGTCGAAGGAAATGTTGGCGATCCATGCATCGGAAGCCGTGTCCCAGGGATGGATCTCCTCGGGACGATTCCACATCGTCGTCATGACTGCGCCGCCGGCTTCCGCCCGCTCGACGAAAGCCTTGGTGAAAGCCGTCGAGTCAGGAAACCAGGCGAACGCACAGCCTTCGAAGCCGGCGGCAAGTATCGCTCCCAATTGCTGCATGTGCTTCTGGCCGTCGAACCCGCTCTCGTAGACCTCGAGCTTGGCGCCGACTGAGTTCGCCACCTGCTGCGCGCCCCAG
>NZ_SRTD01000227.1:0-345 GCF_004792105.1 Mesorhizobium sp. M8A.F.Ca.ET.161.01.1.1
ACCCTGCCGCAGCACCCCAGCAGTCGTTACTGGCGTGCAGAGCCTCAGCGGCCGCCCGGCAAGTCGGTCGAACGGAAGAGGATCGCCATAGCCCGCGAACGACCATCTAAGTGCCTTGCCGGCGCGAAGCGCATAGGCGGTATCGCCGTCAGCCACCATCGCTCCACCCGGAAGCTCGCCCAATTGCTCGACGGTGACGGCCGCCGGCCGGCCGCCCGAGGCCAGCCGCTCCTTGTGCAGCCGCTTGTCGACTATCGGCGCGCGCGGCTCGGCGATTCCGAACGCCCGGCCGAAGCGATCGACGAAATCGGTCGCCCGCTCGCGCCGGCAGAAGAAGCAGGGCCG
>NZ_SRTD01000228.1:0-345 GCF_004792105.1 Mesorhizobium sp. M8A.F.Ca.ET.161.01.1.1
CGCTGCGCTTCGTCACCCCCGACGGCCACATGATGACGGCGATCCGCGATTTCACCATGACGGTGGCGCGCGGCGAGTTCGCCTGCGTCGTCGGGCCGACCGGCTGCGGCAAGTCGACGACGCTCAACCTCGTCACCGGCCTGCTCAGGCCGACCACCGGCAATGTCCGCGTCATGAGCAATCCCGTCACCGAGATCAGCCGCGACATCGGCTTCGTGTTCCAGGCGGATGCGCTGTTTCCGTGGCGCAGCGTCATCGACAATGTCGCCGCCGGCCCGCTCTATCGCGGCACGCCGAAGGCGCAGGCCTATGATCGGGCGCGCGACTGGATCGCCCGCGTCGGCC
>NZ_SRTD01000022.1:0-91771 GCF_004792105.1 Mesorhizobium sp. M8A.F.Ca.ET.161.01.1.1
ACGCTTCACCAGCATCGACCGTCGGCTGCTCAGCATGCGTGATGATGACGGCCTGGTCTCGCCGGGCGGTCCCGACGCCATTCGCCAGACGCTGCACCAGGGACGGCTGCGCAAGCTCGAGCGGATGGGTCTGGCCGCGGAGGTCGGCGCTGGCTCCTGGCGCCTCGACGATGAGCTCGAAGCCACGCTGCGCCGCACCGGCGAACGCGGCGACATCATCAAGACCATGCACCGCGAACTGACCGGCAAGGGGCTTGCCCGCAGGGCCGCCGACTGGGTGATCCACGATCGATCCGGCGAGCCCGTCCAGTCTCTCGTCGGTCGCGTTGTCGCGCGTGGACTGGCCGACGAGATCAATGACCGCCATTACATGATCGTCGACGCCGTCGACGGTAAGAGCCATTGGATCAACATCGGTAGAGGCGAGGCGATGGAAACGATGCCTAATGGCTGCATCGTGCGTGTCGCGCCAAGGAACACCGAGCCGAGGCAGGTCGATCGTACCATCGCCGAAATCGCCGCCGCGCATGGCGGCCGTTACGACGTCGATATGCACCTGAAGCATGACCCATCCGCCACCGAGAGCTTTGCGCGAACGCATGTGCGGCGGCTGGAGGCGATCCGCCGCGCGACCGGCGGCGTCGAGCGAGAGCCGAACGGCACCTGGCTCATCGCGCCGGACCATCTCGATCGCGTCGCGAATTATGAGGGCCAGCGGGCCAGGGCCGAGCCTGTCGTTGCCGACAAGCTCTCCTCAATGGCGCTGGAGCGACAGGTCAGCTTCAACGGCGCCACCTGGCTCGACCGGGAGCTGGTTGCCGATAGACCCGAGCCTTTGCACGGATCCGGCTTCGGCCGCGACGTGAGAGAGGCGCAAGCTCGCCGGCGGCAGTGGCTGATCGCGCAAGGCCTCGCGCATAAAGAACAGGATGGGATCGTCTATCGAGCCAACATGCTTTCGATCCTGCGCCAGCGAGAACTGAACCGTGTTGCTGGCCAACTGTCGGAGGAACTTGGCCTGCCCTATGCCGAAGCGCGATCCGGAGGACGAGTAGAGGGTACGCTCCGCCGCTCCGTCGAGCTTGCCAGCGGAAAATATGCCGTCGTTGAAAAGTCGCGCGAGTTCACGCTGGTGCCATGGCGGCCGGTGCTTGAGCGCCATGTGGGCAAGGAGGTCTCCGGTGTTGTAAGTGGGGAGGGGATTTCATGGACCGTCGGCCGGCAAAGGAGCGGACCTGGTGTTTCGTGAGATGGTGTACAGCTTTTTAGCCAGCGGCGCGGGCAGCCATGCGAGCCCGCGTAGACCTTATGGCCGCACGCCCGCAATCGGTCGCATGGACCTGCCAGGCGGGGCGGCTTTGGAGCGTTCGGACCCGACACGCTGCGTGAGTGGCCAGACTTCGAGCGCTCGAAGATGCGGACTGTTGTCTGCTGGCCGGCGTTATTCCGGCTGGCCTATGACCGCGGCGCAACAGTTCACCGCTGAAGTTGCCACGGGCGAACATCGACAAGAGAAAAAACACCATTGCGCGATACAAATCGCCGTTGAAAGCGTTTAGGTTGCATGCGCTTCGCCAAGTAAACGGATACCCCAGAAGAGAGCCATGACCACGGCCCGCCATATCGTGACGCTGCTTAAAAGCCACATTGCCGGCGACGAGGATCGTTTCCTCTCTATCGCGATGCAGCTTGCTGCGCATGAGGCACGTCAAGGCCATGGTAAGCTTGCTCAGGAGCTCAAGGATCTGGTCGACGCAGCCAAGAGCAGGGACGCCCGGATTGTCAAGAGCAGTCGGCCGGTTCCCCTTTTTCAGCCAAAGGGCGAGCTCGCAGGGCTCCTGCATGTGCGCTATCCGGACCTGCGACTGACCGACATGATTTTGCCGGACAGTCTGCGCTCGCGCCTGCACCGCGTGCTGGGAGAGCAGCGCCAACAAGCAAGCTTGCGCGAGCACGGGCTTGTTCCCCGTCGCAAACTGCTTCTGGTCGGCCCGCCAGGATCAGGCAAGACGATGACCGCATCGGCATTGGCCGGGGAGCTTCATCTGCCCCTTTTCACGATCGTCCTCGATGGTTTGATCACCAAGTTCATGGGAGAGACTGCCGGAAAGCTGCGGCTTGTTTTTGATGCAATGCAGGCGACGCGGGGCGTCTACTTCTTTGACGAATTCGATGCCATCGGCGCGCGTCGAGGCGAACGCCAGGATGTTGGCGAGATTCGGCGCGTGCTGAATTCGTTTCTGCAGTTTCTCGAGCAAGACGACAGCCACAGCCTGATTATTGCGGCAACAAATCATCCCGAGCTGCTCGACAGAGCTTTGTTCCGCCGTTTCGACGATGTCATCGAATACGCCGTGCCCGATCGGCCGATTATAGAGGCGCTGCTTCGGGCTCGACTCGACCGCTTCGACACCAGAGGGCTTGCCTGGAACGAGGCGATCTCTCAGGCAGAGAGACTGTCGCAGGCCGAGATCACGCGCGCGGCCGACGACGCTGCAAAAACCATCATATTGCGGGGGGGGAAGCGGATCACCTCGGAAGCGCTCATCGACGCTCTGAAGGAACGCCGGCAGGCGTCGCTGTTTGAGTAGCGACAGCACAGATCATAATGGCAGACGATTTTCCGCGCGACCGCGCCCATATCCACCTTCGCAACAACGGCATTCGGGAAGCCTATCGGCGGCCCAACCAACTTATACATGCACCGCCGCTGCCGGCGCGTGATCGGGCGTCGCATGCTGCGGCCTTGACGCAATCCATCGAACAAGCGGTCGAAAGTGCACGCCAGCAGATTGCGGCGCGTGACCCCCAGCTGTCGGTCGGCACGCCTGGCTTTTACCTCGCGATCGATCTGCCCATGTCCGGACGGGCGGCCCTCGACCAGTTGGCCGATCGTCGCCAGCACATGGAGCTGGTCGCCGTCCATGAGCCAACTCAACCCGGTGCTCCCATCACAGCGTCGGTGTTCCTGCCGCAAAGCGCGCAAGCCTATTATTTGCGGAAAGTCGAGGCGTATCGAGACGTTGATACTGACCGCGGCAGACCGCGCAACGAGCCGCTCGTCTCCCGCATGGAGACAGTCAGGCTGGCGACTGCACGATCGTTGTTTACCGACCACGACGACCTCTTCCCCCAGGCCGCTGACGAGCAGGTGTGGTGGGAAGTCTGGCTGCGCGACGGTCGCCGCGAGAACTTCGAGCACATTGCCGAAGCCCTGAACATCACTTTGCGCACGCATGCGGTTAGGTTTCCGGAGCGGGTGGTCATGCTGGCCCTCGCCAGCACGGCAATGCTCGACCGCATGATTGCGCACAGCGATGTCGTCGCCGAGCTGCGGCGCGCGAAGGATACGCCGTCCTTCTTCCTGGGCCTTGGCGGCGCGGAGCAAAGGGACTGGAGCGACGAGCTTCTCGGGCGCGTCAGACCGCCTCAATCCGATATTGCGGTCTGCATTCTCGACAGCGGCGTGCGTCGCACCCACCCGTTGATCGAACCCGCACTTGCCGTTTAAGACTGGCACACCGTCAAACCGGCATGGGGCAGCGACGACACACCTGCGTGGAGCGGCCACGGGACGCGAATGGCAGGTGTCGGCCTGTACGGTGATCTGGTCCCGCTCCTGGTCGGAGGCGATCCAGTTCCATTGCCCTTTCGGCTGGAGAGTGTTCGTATCCTTCCGCCAGAAGACGAGGCAAACGATCCAGAACTCTATGGCGCGATCACCGCGGAAGCGATCGCCCGCGCCGAGGTGCAGGCGCCGGAGCGCCGCCGCGCGATCGCAATGGCTGTGACAAGCGCCAGTCCGGCGCGTGGAAGGCCCACATCGTGGTCTGCCGCTATCGACCAACTCTGTTTCGAAGAGGAACAGCGACGCTTGATCGTTCTCTCTGCCGGCAACATCGGCGATGACCTCATGCCGGCCGAGCATTTGACGCGCAACGATCTGGAAGCAGTCGATGATCCTTCTCAGGCCTGGAATGCGCTGACGGTCGGCGCTTTCACAGAAAAGGTCGATATCATTGACACCGACTTTTCGGGCTACGCTCCGATCGCGCCGGTCGGCGAGCTCTCGCCGCGCAGTCGCACTTCGGTCGTTTGGGACAGGCAGTGGCCGGTGAAGCCCGAGGTCGTCTTCGAAGGCGGCAATCTCGCCCATGACGGTGTGTTGCCCGGCGAGCCGATCGACGATCTGCAGATATTGACCACTTTCTGTCGACCCGAACTGCGCCACTTCACCACCCTCGGAGATACGAGCGCGGCAACGGCCCATGCCGCACGGATGGCGGGACTAATTCTATCAGCGCGCCCCGAGCTGTGGCCTGAATCGGTTCGCGCCCTGATCGTCCACTCGGCCGAATGGACTCCGGCGATGCGCGCACGCATCGATGCGTGCAACGGAGCGAAGGGCGAGATCCAGGCGCTCGTGCGGCGCTATGGTTACGGCGTGCCAGATCTTGGGCGCGCGCTTCTGTCAACGGTGAACGACCTCACGCTTATCGTTGAAGATGAGCTTCAGCCTTTCCAGCGCGAGGGCGGCGCGGCTGCCAAAACGCGTGACATGAAGCTGCATCGCCTGCCTTGGCCGAAGGAGCAGCTCGCGGCGCTCGGCGCTGCCCAGGTCGAGCTCCGCGTCACGCTGTCCTATTTCATCGAACCCAACCCCGGTGAACGCGGATGGACCCGCCGGCATCGTTACGCGTCCCATGGTCTTCGGTTCAGAGTAAAGTCAGCGACCGAGACAGTCGACGAATTCCGAGCCCGCATCAATCAGGCCGCTCGGGACGAGGAGGAAGGGGCGCCTGCTGGAGGCGGAGAAGAGTGGCTGCTCGGCACCTTCCGCGATCGCGGCTCGTTGCACGCCGATTTCTGGTCGGGCAGCGCCGCCGATCTCGCCGAGCGTGACGCGATCGGCGTGTTCCCGGTCGGGGGCTGGTGGAAGGAGAAGCCTTACCTGGAACGCGTCGACGCTCTGGCTCGGTACGCCCTGATTGTGACGATTCGGGCGCCTGGGGTCGATGTTGACATCTTCACACCCGTCGAAGCAGCCCTGACTGTCGAGACGTCGGTCGAGACCTGATGCAGCACTGTCCAAACCGGCCAACAACGGAGGTTTGACCAGCCTCTGGTGCCATGGCGGCTGGTGCTGGATCATCACGTCGGCACGGGATCATGCGCGGAGGACGATAGGCCGGCAAAGGAGCGGGCCAAGCGTGTCATAATGGCGCCCATGGTCACGCCCACAAGCCGCGCCCCCTGCGTCTACGGAGAGGTGCGCGTCTGCTTAGGCGGCCGAGACATCGCTTACCTGATCAACGCGCTCCGTATTTGCGCCTGTAAGCGGCAATGAAATCGTCGTCGCTACAGATGCAGCGGCCGCTGGAGTCCTTGGCCTTCGGATCGTGCAAGTGAGAGCCAAGGGGGCGCAGAAGATTCACCCGAGTGCTCGTCGTCGGGCTCATGGGAAACCCCGCACTATGCTTGACCAAATCCGCGGCAAGCATAATCCCGGCAAGCACCGACTGAAAGGCCATCGGAACCACAGTTCGAACGCGGCGACTTCCTTCGCTAAGCTGGAACACCAGACCGCCGCAGATAGCCTGCTGATAAAAGGAGCGCAGGGGCTGGCCGACAAACGGGGCTAGCGGTTCAAACGGCACAGCCATCGCTGTAGCCACGCGAACTACAAAGTCGTTGGGAACTCCGGCATTTGTCTGCAGGAGCGTTTTCACCTGCTCGTGTGCTTCCGGTATTCCGAGTTCCTCGGCAATCAGCTGGTGCTCGTCCTTGGATTTTCCGGATGGCAGGTACATGCAACAAAGGCAAGCCTGGCCGTCATCGAAACCATGCCGGGAGATACCGAGATCGTGCTCCTGCATCCAAGCGTTTGCGATCCATCGCGGCAGTGCACCTTGGACAGCCAGACGGTCGGCGGCGGTGTCAAGCGCCACACCCACTTGGTCTAAGACCCAATTGCCCCGGCGCGCAACATATTCTGCCCACGTCAGAGGGTGCGCCTCGACCTCAAGGCCAGTCGATCTAAGGGCGGTGGCTGCAAGAACCGCCTTGGACATACCAATCTCCGCCTGGCCGGCCAATGCGTAGCGCTGCAGGTTTGAGAGTTCGATCGCTTCGTGATCGATTACATGCAGACGACCCTTGAGATCGGGTTGTCTCGCTAGCGCCCAAAGCGAGCCATGGCCTATCGCACCGAGCCCAACGAGGTGGGTTTCGCCAAGGTCGACTGGGAAGTCGATCGGGCCAGCCTCCCCGGCTTTGGTCTTGTCGTAGCTGCATAGCGAGAGGTCGATGGTTTCGTCCAACTCGGCGCCGGTCAACTGGGCGGCGAAGATAGTTCGAAAGACGTTGGCGGCGCCGAAGCAACTGGCGGCGCCAGCTCCAAAAGGCAGCAGACTTGGGCCAGAGCCCACCGGGTCCGTACGCGACAGCTTTGCCGCCCAACCGTCCGATCCCACGAAAAAGATCGGGCACCGGAGTGATGGGCGCGTTACCCCTGCAACGACGCAGACGGTGGCAGACTTGCCGGAACGCCGGATGCCGACTTTTGGATTGATCGACTTTGCCAAGCGCTCCAGCGCTTGGGCTTGAGAGCTCGCCGCGCTGTCCAGCGGGAGTATCGCCAGAACCGGGTAGAGCCTAGCGAGCAATCTCACCGCAAGATCTAGTGTCGCCTGGCCTTCGGCGCAGGAAGCGGCCTGATGGTCGAAGGCGACTGCCACGACCTGCTTTTCAAGAGCTGCTTTGAAGTCTCCCAGATGAAAATCGGCCAGGACCTGAGATGCCGCCGTGGCGGCACGATCGATGAAGTTAGCGAATGCCATTGTTCAACTCGATATCATGATCATTCGCGACAGTGCCGCGGGAGGGAGCGCATTCCATTTGGCCTTTTCGTCAAGCCGATAGGCGGCGACCCGAGCAAAATCGAAAGGCTCGCGGGCGAAATTCGGCACTACCAGCGACAGACACCCAACCGTGGTAGCAACCGCATAAGCGTCGTCCGTCGTCGAATGGTAGGCGCGGCCCGGATGGCTGTGAATCTGGGCCAAGAGTTTCAGGCCGCTTTTGTAGAGCCAGACATTGAGCCGGTGCAGTTCTTCGGCCGCAACGATCACGCAAACGCCATCGTTTGTCCGAATGTGACGCTGCGCCGGGATAACCGTCTCTGTTACGGCAAAGTGCCGGTCTTGCTGAACGCCGACCCAGAGCGCCATCCCCTCATTGCCTTCGCGACCAACTGAGCGCAGATGCCCATGCGTGGTCGAGATGCAGCCGCGCGGGAGAGTCACGATCGTTACATCTCTCAAACCAGTCATTCTTGTATCGCCTGAGGGGATACCACCATTCCTACGATTGCCGGTGGGAGTTGAATCTGCAACTGCTCTATAGGAATGATTCCGTACTTGATGATCTTGTCCAGGATGAAGGCCAAACAGCCTTCGCCAGAACCCCGATGAAGTAGCCATGGATCACCTGAATGGGCTGGATTGTCGTGGTATTCCCGGACGCCCGCCATGCACAGGAATGGTTCGTCCTCGGGACTGTTGGCCTGGATGAAGTCCGTCAGCGGCACGGCGTTCTGCTGGATGAGAGCTCCTATCATCTCCGGCGGCGTTCCGGGCAGCGGCGGACGTCTAAGCATTTTCAGGTATAGATCTTTCCGGGCAATCGGATGACGCGTAAACGGATCGACGAAGACCACGGACGGTGGTCTTAAGTCGTAGTCGGTGAAGTCGACCTCGCTCGCTGCGCTGATCACCCGTGGTTTTAACTTGAGGCTTGCGAAAATGAAGAAAGCGCGCGGAAAGGTCGCCTCGATCAAGAAGCAGCCCTGAGCCCGATAGACATCAGCATATGGCCGGAACCGGCCGATCTCCCGATCAAACTTCGCTCGGGAGACCTCCGGATCCACACTTTGGGGTTTAGGCACCTGCGACGCCCGCCTTCAGGCTGAGGAACAGGGTCACAGTATTCGGGAAACCGAAATCGCCAAGCTTCTTGTCGACGTCGAGCAAGTTGCCGGCCTCATCCTTCAATTCCCAATTCTCGGCTGGTTGGGCGACATTCTGCGTGTTCTCAAGGGCTTTGGTACGAATGACGTGAAGCGGCTGGTTGGGATTGGCTTCGACCTGCGTGGGCTGGCCGTTCACCACCATCGTGATCTCGATCTTGCCCGGCCCGCCGCCGTGATTATCGCCCTTACCCGAATCCTTCGACATTGTCCTACTCCTGTGGCTTGCCAACCGTCCCACGCCCTGGCGCCCACCTGCGAGTGAGACCGGCGGTCTTCAATCGTTCACCCGGCGCCACGGCCGCGAGTACGCGAAAGACAGGGGATAAGCTACCGAATCGGTGCTTGCCTTCTTTTATGGGTGACTTGAGCCGCAAGTAAATGGTCTCAAATTGCTCCTCACAACTATAATCGATTATAGCAATGCGAAAATATTGGCGACACGCCTATTCATCTGCTCTCTCACTCGCCTGCTCCGTGCTTGGCAAGGGGAGCTTTGACTGCGTCACGCGTCCCCCAATCCTGCAACGCATTCACCCGAGCCTGCGCGACACCAGCGCCCGCACCGGCCGTGATCCGCAGAACGAAACGCTGATCGTGGCGTTCTATCGCGAACTGGCGCTGCTGTTCTGGCTAGACGATTGCAACGACGTTGGCCTGATCGCGCCGGAGCAGCTCGCCGCCGTGGAGCAGGCGCTGGGGCACGGCGTACCGTGCGTTCTCTCCGGATTCGAGGGCTGCGCTCAGCTGCGCGCTTCGCTGGTGCTGGATCGGCGAACGGCGCCGGCCACGGTGGCCGCTGGCTGGGAGTACATCCATTTCGAACACTGCGCACTGCCCGAGTTGGACCTGACGCAGATCGACCTGCGCGCCTCGCTGCTGGGCAAGGCTATGCGCGCGCCGCTGCTGATCAGCTCTATGGCCGGCGGCATGCCACGGGCCGAGGCCATCAACCGGCATTTGAGCGAGGCAGCGCAAGCCTTGCGGATCGCCATGTGCGGTTCGCAGCGTGTGAGCCTGCAATCCCGTAACTCCCAGGGGCTAACGCGCGCGCTGCGCCGCCTGGCGCCAGACATTCCCTTGCTGGCCAATATCGGCGCCGCGCAACTGCGGGAGGCCGACGGCCTGGACCTGGCGCGTCGCGCGGTGGACGCGCTGGAGGCCGATGGGCTCATCGTCCATCTCAATCCGCTGCAGGAAGCGGTACAGCCGGGAGGGCGACCGCGACTGGCGCGGCGTCCTGGCGCTGATCGCTGGCGCCGCGCGCATCGTGGGCGTGCCGATCGTGGCCAAGGAAGTGGGGGCGGCCTGTCCGCCTCGGTGGCCTGTGCGCTCGTCGAGGCGGGCGTGGCGGTAATCGATGTCGCCGGCGCCGGCGGCACCAGTTGGGCCGCAGTGGAGGGCGAGCGCGCCCGCAATGCCGCCGACCGTGCAGTGGCGATGTCATTCGCCAATTGGGGGATTCCCACCCTGACCAGCGTGCAGGCGGTGCGTCGGGCGCTGCCAACGGTGAAGCTGATCGCGTCGGGCGGGATCCGCGATGGCGTCGACGTGGCCAAGGCCATCCGCCTGGGCGCGGACATCGCCGGGCAGGCGGCCAGCGTGCTGGGCGCGGCGACAGTGTCCACCGAGGCCGTTGTCGCGCATTTCGAGATCGTCATCCGCCAGTTGTTGGGTCACCATCAAACCAATTTGACGCCCCGGGACAATATCGTCCGGCATTGTCCGGTGTGCGACGATGTTGGGGATGCGACATAGGCGGATTGCCGTGTATTAAACCGCTTTTCCTTTGGCACGCATATTGCGCCCTATCGGTAAACCTCGTCATGGGCCGGCGGCAATCGCTCGGAGATTGTCGAAATAGCACAATCTGCCGGGGTGACATCCGGCCCGACTAGAGCAGGACCTTTCAGATGATGCAGAAAAGCAAGCGGCCATACTCGCGGGGAAATAGTCGCGTCAGGGCTGCATGGACGCTCTTTCCTGGTTGTTTCGGCGACGGACGCCAACTCTTCAATCGGCACCCGAACCAGTGCCTGGATGTCCAAGGAGCGCCCCTGTTGCGCGTGCCTGGCTGCACCCGCGTGCTGGCTCTCCTCCAAGGCGACGCTCGGCGCTGCTGCAGACCGGCGACGAGAACCCAACTTCAAAATTAGCATTCCGAAAACCGAAAGAAGTGAACAGGTATGTCCAGGATCGGCGCTTTGACGCGCGCGGCATGGCGATCGGCAACTCAGACGCTGGCCAAGGGTTCGAAAAGTTTACACCCGACGCTAGCGCCGGCCGATTTCAAGCGCGCACTTACGATCAACGATCGATATGGCGGGCTCACTGTCAATGTCCCCAAAATGCCTTTCTGGCTGACCGGGGGTGAAGCCTTCGTCTACCGCCGGACTAGCCACGGCGAGCAGCAGTTCATGCAGGTCGATGCTGCCACGGGTTTCAAGCGGCCCGCTTTCGATCAGGCGCGTCTGGCGGCAGCGCTAAACAAGGTGAGCCATGAGAGCTATCAAGCCGGCAATCTTCCGTTCGACCGTTTCGAACTGAGTGAGGATGGTCGCAGGCTCGACTTCCAGATTGAAGACACCCGGTGGAGCTGCGACCTTGCAAGCTATGACTGTACCAGCACCACATTCGATGCAAGGAAAGGGGACCGTAGGGAGCTCAGCCACCGCTACACGCCGCCAGCGGAGAACAACCCCGACAAGAGCAACGCGTCGCCCGACGGCAAATGGATCGCCTATATCAAGAACTGCAACGTTTTCCTGCGCAGCGAGGACGGATTGCAGGATGTTCCTCTGAGCCGGGACGGAGCCGAAGGCAATTGCTACGTCTTTTCGACGCTGAGCTGGTCGCCGGACTCGCGCCACCTCGCCGCTTACCTTGTTCGCCCCGGCTATAGGCGAGAGGTCCGCTACCTCAATTCATCGACGGACCAGTTGGAGCGGGAATATTCAACAATATTCTATCCCAGGCCGGGCGATGTCCTTCCGCTGCCCCAACCAGTCCTGTTCGACATTGCCGGCCGGCGCCAGATCGTGATTGACGGTGCCCTCTTCTCGAACGTCTTCGAACTTTCCCCTCTCCGGTGGTGGGCGGACAGCCGCGGCTTCACTTTCGAATATAACCAGCGCGGGCATCAGCTCTATCGCTTGGTCGAGGTAGACGCCGCCTCGGGCCGCGGGCGCTCCCTGATCGATGAGACCAGCGAGACATTCGTGGATTATTTGCCGCTGGGGCATGGCCAGGAGGATGCCGGAAAAATCTTCCGTTACGATGTCGATGACGGGAAGGAGATCATCTGGGCATCAGAGCGCGACGGGTATGAGCATTTGTATCTTTTCAACGGCCGGACAGGCGCGCTCGAAAACCAGATCACCCGAGGTGAGTGGGTCGTCCGGAGGGTCAACCATGTCGATCCGGTGAAGCGTCAGATCTGGTTCGAGGCGAGCGGGATGAACTCGCAGGAGGACCCCTATTGGGTCCATGCTTACCGCATCGGCTTTGACGGCAAGGGACTGACTGCACTGACGCCCGAACCGGCCAACCACCATATCGAGTTCTCGCCTGACAGGCGCTATTATGTCGATCTCTGGTCACGCATCGATCTGCCCCCGCGCATGGCACTCTACCGCGCCAGCGACAATGCCAAGCTCCAGCAGATCGAGACGGCCGACATTTCCGAGCTCGTCGCCGCAGGCTGGCAGCCGCCGCTCAGTTTCCATTCCAAGGGGCGCGACGGCAAAACTGACATCTGGGGTGTGCTCCACCTGCCAGCCAACTTCGACCCGACGAAGAAATACCCGGTTGTGGAGAATATCTATGCTGGACCCCACGGCTCCTTCGTCCCAAAATCCTTCTCGCGGTGGACAGAGCCGCTCACGCAGCTGGGCTTCGTCGTTGCTCAGATCGACGGCATGGGCACCAACAACCGCTCCCGCGCCTTCCATGATGTTGCTTGGAAGAATCTGAAGGACGCAGGATTTCCCGATCGCATTCTGTGGCACAAGGCGGCGGCCGCGCAATATCCATGGTACGACATATCCAACGTCGGCATTTTTGGCGCATCCGCCGGCGGCCAGAGTGCAGTCAGCGCGCTGCTCTTTCACCCCGATTTCTACAAGGTCGCCGTCGCCAAAAACGGCTGCTTCGACAACAGGATAGACAAGACCTGGTGGAATGAACTGTGGATGGGGTGGCCGGTCGGCATTGAATATTCGCAATCCTCCGCCGTTGACAATGCTCACAGGCTGCAGGGCAAGCTGATGATCGCGGTCGGCGAAATGGATGATAATGTCGATCCGTTTTGCTCGTTCCAGCTTGCCGATCGACTCATCAAGGCAGGAAAAGATTTTGACATTGTCTACGTTCCTGGTGCCAATCACCATACTCTAGGCACCTACACCGAGCGCAAACTCCTAGACTTCTTCGTTCGCAACATTCTCGGTCAGACCCCGCCCGACTGGAACAGCAAACCGATCGAGCTGGAGTAGCTTGTGGCTCTTGCAATTGTTAGCTCGCCTTATCGGCTGTAATCAGGGCGAGGCGCGAGCAAATCTGCACCGAAGGACGATCGTGGAGTCTAGGACTTGCGCTGCGTATTGAGGATAGGCTCGCCGCGACGTTGGTCTGAGCAAACTGCTTGATAGGCACGCCTGCAGACCGCGTGTGTGCGATTGCAAGATCCCCTATCAGCCTGGTGTGAAGCGTTCAGGGGAAAAGCCGCACCCAACGCCGCTTCCGCTCGCCGTAACGCTACGGCGGTGCGGCCCACCCGATCCGCTCGACGAGCATAGGAACACATAGGTCCCCGAACGGACGATTACCTTGGCAATAGAAGACCCTCGTCGGTCATCGCCGCTGTGGGTGGCAGCCCGTCGGTCTGGAGCTGCCACGATTCTCATCCTCGCGTCACATATGAGCTGAAGCTTTCCGGATCGGGTATCCAATCGGCATCCAGTTGCTCGGCGATATGGTTGAATTCTACCTCAGGACAAGAGTGAGTAGAGCAGCCCCGCTACGAAAATCCTATCCTGGTTCGTTTGACGCATCGACTATTCAGATTGATTGGCGTGATACCCGGCGCGGCCGCAACACGCTAGGCCGTCAACCGCTGAGCAGAAAACCAGCCTTCGCCTTCCGCGGCGGCGGACCTCGTCAGCCTTTCGAAAGCTTGCCTGAGTAGGTTGCTCATGTGATCTGTGGAAGTGAGGCTAGCGTGCACCCGTACAAACTGGACATTCATCGTAGCAGCTTGGCTGCAGGTGCAGCACGCCGTACCGCACGAGCAAGCGGACAAGCCGGCCAAGCCGGTTTTGAGCAGCACTTGGGCGAATTGCAGGCGGCGGATGAGTTGATGAGTGCACCAGGCGAGGATGTCCTCGTCAATGGCTCGCATGGCAAAGGTGAGTTGAGACCAACGAAGAGGCAGAGGATCCAAAGCAATCTGCAGCATGCTGTCACTGAGCGGCAACCAGGTCAGGTTGGTGACTCAGGCGCTCGCGCGATGATGCAACTCCCTGCCCATCAGGTGGGTACATCGGAACGGGAGGCGCAGCTCGCGATGCAGGGGGATGAGCACGAATACACCCCAGCGCCGCATCTCGATGGGTCGATGCCCTCGACAGTGCAGCCGGATCGTCCAATTGTGGCCCCCGACGGTGCCGACAAGCGTCCTGTTTATTCCAACGATGCCACCGCCATCGAAGGGCTGAAGTCTGCACTCCTTGCGGGTAAAGCCAGGCCGGACACGGTCACTCGCAGCGCAAATTCTCTTTTCGGCTTTAGTCGTTGGCTCTTTCAAAACAAAAAGCCAGGGTTTGCTGCTCGGCTTTACCATCCGTCGCTGAGCCAGGATCTCGAGGAGTACGAGAGTAGGGGTGGTTCCTCCACAGTGGCTGGCGCACTGCGTCAACTGATGAAGCCGATAGGCGGAGCCGCCCCGATTGTGGGTCGCGCTGTCCTGAACCCCCATCCTGACGACGCCGCGCTCACTAGACATTTCAGATCCGCGAGCGGCTACGCAACTGCTCTTAACCATTTCAGTCATTACCTACGTCAAAATGACAAGCTCGGGATTGCGGGCCGGATTTACGATGAATCGCTGGATAAAGATGTTGAGAGCTACAAGGCCGCCTCCTCTACTCGTGGAGCTCCGATCGAATCTGCACTGGTTTATATCCGCAAGCACCCGCCGCGCGTTATACTCGGGAGTCATCTGGAAAACGCGGTCAGCATGGAGGCTCGTCCCCGTGGCGACGCTGCTCAGCATACCGCACCACAGCAGGGATTCGATTGGCCAGAGGAGCTCCTGCCGGTAGGTTATAAGGAGGGCACCGATCTACCATTGTCTCTCGCCCCAACCGCGCACCAACACCAAGCACCCGACTTTGGAGAGGCCGTCCCTCACTTGAACTGGCGCCACGGCGACCAGGGCGCCCCGGAGGGGCTGGTAGCTGCACGGGACAGGAGCAGCCCGCTGCCAAGCGAGGCGGTGCCACATAAATCTGGACGGGGACTCGCTACGCAGCCCAGATTGTGGGCGGAGAAATCCGCCTCGCCAGAGCTCTTTCGACGGCGGGCGGAGCAGGCTCTGCCGGCGTCCGCCAGAGGTGTGGAGACATCCTCCGCGGTTGATGAAGCCGCCGCTCGCCAAGCTTTGGCTTGGTTGCAGCAGGAGATGGAGGGGATCGAACCGATGCAGGATCCTCATAAGGTGGCTACACCGGAATCTGAGGCGCAGCTCGTCAGGCAGAGGGATGAACACGAATCCACCCCAGCACCGCATCCCGGAGGTGGTGGTTCGATGTCCTCGACAGTGCAGCCGGATCGTCCAATTGTAGTCCCCAACGGTTCCGACAAGCGTCCTGTCTATTCCAACGATGCGACCGCTATCGAAGGGCTGAGGGCAGCATTCCACGCGGGTAAGGCCAGCGCGAACACGGTCACTTTCAATGTAAATTCTCTTTTCGGCTTTAGTCGGTGGCTCCTTCAAAACAACAAGCCAGGGTTTGCTGCTCGGCTTTACCATTCGTCGCTGGATCAGGATCTCAAGGAGTACGAGAGTACGGGTGGTTCCTCCACCGTGGCTGGCGCACTGCGTTACCTCAAGAAGTCGACAAGCGGAGCCCCGATTATGGGTCGCCCTCTCGTGATCCCCTATCCTGACGATGCCGAGCTCATTAGAGATTACAGAGCCGCTTCGACCAAGGAGTACCTGGCAGCGCCTGCGACCGGACGGAATCCAGATACCGTGGGCGGCTATACAAATTTTCTTAGACATTTTAGCCAGTATCTGCGTCAAAATAACAAGCCTGGGATTGCCGCTCGGATTCACGACAAATCGCTGGATAAAGATGTTGAGAGCTTCAAGGCTGTCTCCTATGGTAATAGACTAAGTATCGGTTCTGCATTGGCTCACCTCCGGGATATCCTGCCGCGCATTGTGCTCGGGCGCGAAACTGTCCTTGCTGCTCATCCGGCAGACGCAGTCACCAGGCGCGTTGGGGCCGCTGCTGAAGCTGGGCCAGCGGCACCGGCAAGAGCTCCCCAACCCGCCTCGCCAGCAACCGCTAAGCTGCCAGGCACCTACCGCGGCCTTCCACTGGTTGATGTGACCACACTGACGACCAGTTCCTCTGGGGCTCAGATCGGGGCGCTCGATCCGACAGCCCCGTCCAACGTTGCAACGGGGCGGGTGCTCGGCGCCGCCGAATGGCTGAGCGACGCCCATGTCCAGAGAGATTACAATTTGCTGGAGCGGCAACTGCAGGGGATCAATCCGGCGCTCGCTGCCCGGACTCGGCTGGTGGATCCTTCCGTATCCCATCTACTGCGACACACGTCGCCGCAAGACGCTCGAGGCATATTGCAGTCCATCTATAATCAAAACAACGCCACAGCCGACTTCCTGTTCTTGCCAGTGAATAATGGCACGGCTACTAGCCCCGGCACCCATTGGTCGCTGCTGCTCGTTGATCGCCGCGACCCCGAAAGGCGGTTCGCCTATCACTACGACTCCCTCCAGCGAGAGGGATATAACGACGTGCCTGCAAAACAGCTCGCAGGACTGCTGAATGCTACCTTGGCGCCAGCCCCCATGGCCAGACAGACGAACCATTATGATTGCGGCGTATTTGTCCTGGAGGGCACGTGGGCGCTGGTTGAACGATTGGTGAAAGGGCAGCGGCCAGACCACGAGCCGCTGCCCCTCGACAACCTCGTTGCCGATCGGCAGGCGCTGCAAGACCGGCTAAGGAGGCGCTTGCCGCACGAGGAAGAGCCGCGGCAGCTGCTGGAGGATGAACCCGCCTCCCCACCGATGATGGCATTCGAGCCAGGGGAACTGCGGCAACTGTTGGAAGACGAGCCTGACTCCCCACCAATGATGGCGTTCGAGTCAGGGGAACTGCGGCAACTGTTGGAAGACGAGCCTGCCTCCCCACCAATGATGGCGTTCGAGTCAGGGGAACTGCGGCAACTGTTGGAGGACGAGCCTGCCTCCCCACCAATGATGGCGTTCGAGCCAGGGGAACTGCGGCAGCTGTTGGAGGATGAACCCGCTTCCCCACCGATGATGGCGTTCGAGCCAGGGGAACTGCGGCAGCTGTTGGAGGATGAACCCGCTTCCCCACCGATGATGGCGTTCGAGCCAGGGGAACTGCGGCAACTGTTGGAAGACGAGCCTGCCTCCCCACCAATGATGGCGTTCGAGCCAGGGGAACTGCGGCAACTGTTGAATGATGAGCCTGCCTCCACTTGGGCACAAATCAATTCGACCCCACATGCGCGAGCGGACGGTGTTCATCAGCCAGCCCAGGCGCCCTGGCTCCCTGAACGCAGAAGATAACTTTGCGGAGGAGCGGTCACGCAACTGTCGGCGGCGCCGGGCCTCAGGGTGAATGGAGAGGATGGTGTCGCGTGAAGGCGCAACACGCGTGCTGACCGACCTGCATAGTAGGAAGTCGTTCATTGCTCCCAAATCGTATGTGAGGAACATTCCTGTCCCGGCTGCACCGCGCGATGCTAGGTCGCGTTGTTCAGCGGGCCAAGCCGATGACACCTACGAAGCTACTGATCGGGCAGATCGCCGTTGTGTGCGCAATTGTCATTATCGGCGTATGGACGGCAACCCAATGGTGCGCTCAAATGCTGACCTACCAGACGCCTCTCGGCGCACCATGGTTTCTCTTCGCCGGCTGGCCAATCTACAAGCCGTGGAAGCTGTTTGAATGGTGGTTCCACTTCGATGCTTATGCGCCGGAGGTCTTCGACAAAGCCGGTACGCTTGCAGGCGCCAGCGGATTCCTGGGCTGTGCCGCCGCAATCGCAGGCTCGCTTTTGCGCGCGCGACAGCGCGGGTCGGTTACGACCTATGGGTCTTCACGGTGGGCCACGACTCATGAGGTCGAGACGGCAGGGTTGTTACGGCCGGCGGGCGTTTTCCTCGGTAGGCTGAACGATCGCTATCTGCGCCATGACGGCCCGGAGCACGTCATGGCATTTGCGCCGACGCGTTCGGGCAAGGGCGTGGGGCTGGTTGTTCCAACGCTACTTTCCTGGACCGGGTCTGCCATCATTCATGATATAAAAGGCGAAAATTGGCAGTTGACCTCCGGCTGGCGGTCGAAATTCTCGTACTGCCTTCTGTTCAATCCGACCGACCCGAGATCGGCACGCTACAACCCGCTGCTGGAGGTGCGCAAAGGCCCAGATGAGATCCGGGACGTTCAAAACATCGCCGACATCCTCGTCGATCCCGAGGGCGCGCTGGAGCGACGGAATCACTGGGAGAAGACCAGCCATTCACTCCTAGTTGGCGCCATTTTGCACGTGCTCTACGCTGAAGAGGACAAGACGCTAGCCCGCGTCGCCACCTTCCTGTCGGACCCGCAACGCTCGTTTGCCGCAACGCTACGGCGGATGATGACGACAAACCATCTCGGGACGGGGCATAACCCTCAGGTCCATCCCGTAGTGGCCTCGGCGGCTCGCGAACTCCTGAACAAGTCGGAAAACGAGCGCTCAGGCGTCCTCTCGACCGCCATGTCCTTTCTTGGGCTTTATCGTGATCCAACGGTCGCGGCGGCCACTTCGTCCTGCGACTGGCGCATCGCTGACCTAGTGGATGGAGAGCGACCGCTGTCGCTCTATCTGGTCGTGCCGCCTTCGGATATCTCGCGCACCAAGCCTTTGGTGCGACTGATCTTGAACCAGATCGGCAGGCGGTTGACGGAGCGTCTGGAGGGGGACCCGAAGAAGAGCCGTAAGCATCAGCTGCTCATGATGCTGGACGAGTTTCCGGCGCTCGGTCGCCTCGACTTCTTCGAAACGGCGCTCGCCTTCATGGCAGGTTATGGCATTCGCTCCTATCTGATCGCACAATCTTTGAACCAGGTTTCAAAGGCCTATGGCGAGAACAATGCTATTCTCGACAATTGCCACGTGCGAATTGCCTTTTCCTCCAATGACGAACGCACGGCCAAGCGCATCTCGGATGCCCTCGGCACCGCAACCGAACTTAGGTCGATGCGCAACTATGCGGGCCATCGGCTTGCGCCCTGGCTTTCACATGTCATGGTGAGCCGCCAGGAAACCGCGCGCCCGCTCCTGACGCCAGGCGAGGTGATGCAATTGCCGCCGTCAGACGAATTGGTCCTGGTTTCTGGGTTGCCGCCGATCCGCGCCAAGAAGCTGCGCTATTATCAGGATCAGAATTTCACAGATCGGGTGCTGCCTGCGCCGGTGCTGCACGACGGACCCTATGCGGACTGCCCTGCATCACGCCCGGACGGCTGGACTGGACAAGTGTGCAGCGTCGATAGCCGACTTGCTGCGGACGAGGAAAGCGCCGACGCGCCAGTTGAAGACGAGGGAGGCGTTCAGCAGCAACGCCATCCAAGCCTGCCCGAAGAAGACGTTGTTGTCTCTCAAGAGCCCGATCAGGCCGATCTGTACAAGCCCGCAGACGATGACAGCGAAGCGCTCGCGGACAAGCGTGTCATGGATCGGATTTCCACTGCGGCCCGCGCCTACGGTATCAACGAGGGCAGGGGCGACGATGTCATTCCCGGCTTCTGAAGTCCGCTGAGTTGCAGAGCGCACCTCAGCGTAGATAACGGCCATAAGCAATTTTGAGCGTCTGGCCGATGCTTCTCCCGTCGCCGGCGCAACGCCGGGCCGTCGGAACGAGCCGCATGAAGCCGCACCGCATTCGCCATCAGTTTCTGCTTGAGCCGGAGCTCAGCGAGAAACTGGACAACCTCAGTCGCGATCCGTCAACGACCAAATCAGCGATCGTGGCGAAGGCGATCGAGGCGTTCATCGAGCGGCGTGGCGAGAGCGAGTTCGATCGGCGCTACGGCGTAAGGCTTGACCGGCTCTCCCGCGATCTTGCCCACGTCAGGCGCGATTCCGAGGTGATCCTGGAGAGCCTGGCGCTCTTCATCCGCTTTTCGATCACCCTTCACGCCCACACGCCGGTCCCGGATCGGGCAACGCAGGCTATTGCCCAAGAGCGTTTCGAGAAATTCGTTGAGAAGGTCGGCCGCCAGATCGCTTCCGGCAAAAAGTCGCTTAGCAAAGACAATGGTGGGGGAGGGGAAGGATGAGCTCTCATCCCGAGGCCGACCACCGGCGGCGTGTCATGCTGCGCACCGCCATGGGTCCGGCAATCACCGAAGCCCTGGCCGATCCGTCCGTCATCGAGGTGATGGTCAATCCCGACGGCGCGCTGCGACTCGACCGGTTAGGCGAAGGTCGGGTCGATACCGACGTTCACATGCACCCGTCCGAGGCAGAACGTATCATCCGCCTGGTTGCTTCGCACGTGCGCGCCGAGGCGCACGCCGACAACCCGATCGTCAGTGCCGAATTGCCGTCTGGCGAACGCTTCGAAGGCCTGCTGCCACCTGTGGTGTTGGCGCCATGTTTTGCCATCCGCAAGCCCGCCGCGAAAGTCTACACCCTGGCCGACTATGTTGCCGAACGCATCATGCTGCCGCTGCAGGCCGATGCGCTGAAAAAGGCCGTCCGCGAGCGGCGCAACATGCTGATCGCCGGCGGCACTTCCTCGGGGAAGACAACACTCGCCAACGCTCTGCTGGCTGAAGTCGCCGAATGCGACGATCGGGTGATCCTGATCGAGGACACACGCGAACTGCAGTGCGCGGCCAGGGACTGCGTTGCCCTGAGAACAAGGCGGGGCTCGGTCACCCTTGCCGATCTCGTGCGCTCGACGCTGAGGCTCAGGCCGGACCGCATCATCGTGGGCGAGGTGAGGGGCGCGGAAGCGCTCGACATGCTGAAGGCATGGAACACCGGGCACCCAGGCGGCATCGCTACCGTACACGCCAATTCCGCGCGCTCGGCTCTCTATCGCATTGAGCAACTCGCCCAGGAAGCGGTGGTCACCGTTCCCCGCCGGCTCATCGCTGAGGCGATAGATCTGATCGTCTTCATAGCGGGACGCGGCTCGTCGCGCCACATCGACGCAATCGCCGAGGTCACCGGTCTCGACGGCAGCGGCGATTACGCCGTTGCCCCGCTCACGCTTTCGCAACTCCAGCAGCTTTGAAAGGCCTTCCTCATGCGCAAGAAGCTTCGCTTTCTTTCGTCCACAGCGCTCGCGTTTCTTAACACGGCCCCGGTTTATGCCGCCGGCTCCGGCATGCCGTGGGAGCAGCCGCTGCAGCAGATCCTGGAGTCCGTGCAGGGACCGGTCGCCAAGATCGTTGCGGTGATCATCATTATCACCACCGGCCTGACGCTTGCCTTCGGCGACACCGCCGGTGGTTTTCGGCGCCTGATTCAGATCGTCTTCGGTCTGTCAATCGCCTTCGCGGCATCGAGCTTCTTCCTCTCCTTCTTCTCCTTCGGTGGTGGGGCGCTCGTCTGATGGCCGCCGGGGAGCAGCATATCGAGGGCTTCGCAGTACCGGTCCACCGGGCGCTGACCGAGCCGATCCTGCTCGGCGGGGCTCCGCGCGCGGTGGCGATCCTCAACGGTACAGTGGCCGCGGCCATTGGCTTCGGCTTGCAGCAATGGATTGCTGGTCTGGTGCTTTGGATCGCAGGCCACTCGTTAGCGGTGTTTGCCGCAAGACGCGATCCGGACTTCGCCAGCGTGCTTGTGCGCCACCTACGTCTGAAGGGGTGGCTTGCATGCTGAACCTTTCGGAATATCGAAGCAAAGCCGACCGGCTTGCCGACCATCTACCCTGGGCTGCCTTGGTGGCGCCCGGCATCGTGCTCAACAAGGACGGCAGCTTTCAGCGGACGTTGCGGTTCCGCGGCCCGGATCTCGAAAGTGCGACGGAGGCTGAACTCGTCGGCATTTGCGCCCGGGCGAACAATGCTCTCAGACGCCTTGGCTCTGGCTGGGCATTGTTCTTTGAGGCCGAGCGCACAGAAGCGCTGGGCTATCCGAACTCGCATTTTCCTGACGCCGCGTCGTGGCTGGTCGACGAAGAACGCCGCGCTGCTTTCGAGGGGAAGGTAGCGCACTACGAGAGCCGCTATCATCTGACCTTGGTGTTTATGCCACCGCCGGACGCCCAGGCGCGCGCAGAAAGCGCGCTCGTCGACTCTCATTATTCCCGAGGAGAAAGAGACTGGCGCCAGGATCTGGCGAGGTTCCGTGACGAGACCAACCGCGTGCTCGATCTCTTCTCGGGTTTCATGTCCGAAGTACGCGTCCTCGATGATGCTCAGACGTTGACCTACCTCCACGGCACGATTTCGCCTCGTCGCCATCCTATCATGGCCCCGGAAACGCCGATATATCTGGATGCAATCCTGGTCGATGCGCCGCTTACCGGTGGCCTGGAGCCGATGCTGGGTGAGCAGCATCTTCGCACACTGACCATCCTCGGCTTTCCGAACCTCACCCGGCCCGGAATCCTCGATACCCTCAATCATCAGGATTTCGCCTATCGCTGGATGACGCGCTTCATTCCGCTCGAGAAAACGGAAGCCACGAAGACGCTGACGCGATTGCGCCGGCAGTGGTTTGCCAAGCGCAAATCGATCGTGGCAATCCTACGCGAGGTCATTACCAACGAGCCGGTCCCGCTTGTCGATAACGATGCCGACAACAAGGCGCTCGATGCCGACGAAGCCCTTCAGGCATTGGGCGGTGATCATGTGAGTTTCGGCTATCTCACCACCACCGTGACGGTGTGGGGCGAGGATCGCCAAGCCGCTGCAGAGAAGCTTCGCGCGGTCGAGCGCATCATCAATGGGCTCGGCTTCACCACGATCCGAGAAGGCGTCAATGCGGTCGAGGCTTGGCTCGGCTCATTGCCTGGCCATGTCTACGCTAACGTTCGCCAACCGCTCGTTCATACATTGAACCTTGCCCATCTCATGCCGCTGTCGTCGGTTTGGGCCGGTCCTGCGACAAACGAGCATCTCGCGAAAGTCACCCAAACCGAAGCGCCACCGCTTTTCGTTGCCGAGACCAGTGGGTCGACACCGTTTCGGCTTTCCACCCACGTCGAAGATGTCGGCCACATGCTGGTTGTTGGTCCGACCGGCGCCGGCAAGTCGGTTCTGCTTGCTCTGATTGCTCTGCAGTTCAGGCGCTATGCCGGCGCCCAGGTTTATGTCTTCGACAAAGGCAATTCGGCCCGTGCTGCAACACTTGCCATGGGTGGAGAACACCACGCGCTAGGAGCGGACGGTTCCCTTGCCTTTCAGCCACTGCGCAGCATCAACGACCAGGCTAGCCGAAGCTGGGCGGCCGAATGGATCGCCAGCCTTGTTGCCCACGAGAACGTCACCGTCACGCCGGAGGTGAAGGAGGCTATTTGGTCAGCGCTGGCCAGCCTTGCCACCGCGCCGGCGCAGGAACGCACACTGACCGGTCTTTCGGTCCTGCTTCAATCCAATGCGCTGAAGACCGCATTGATGCCCTACACGCTCGACGGTCCCTTCGGCCGCCTGCTCGATGCCGATCATGATGGGCTGGCCTTGTCGGATGTGCAGTGTTTCGAGACCGAGGAGTTAATGCACAGCCAAGGCGCTTTGCTGCCGGTGCTTACCTATCTGTTCCAGCGACTTGAGGAACGGTTCGACGGACGGCCCACGCTGATCATGCTCGACGAGGCGTGGGTCTATCTCGACAATCCGCTGTTCGCCGCCCGCATCCGCGAATGGCTGAAGGTGCTGCGAAAGAAGAACGTGTCGGTTGTCTTCGCTACGCAGTCGCTGGCTGATATCGCGGGCTCTGGCATAGCGCCGGCAATCATCGAAAGCTGCCCGCAGCGCATTTTCCTTCCCAATGATCGTGCCGTGGAACCCCAGGCGCGCACAGCCTACGAGCGCTTCGGTTTAAGCGAGCGGCAGATCGAATTGATCGCCCGCGCCACGCCGAAGCGTCAGTATTATCTGCAATCGCGCCGCGGCAACCGTCTGTTCGAGCTCGAGCTTGGCCCCATCGCTCTTGCGCTTTGCGGTGCTTCCGATCCGGCCACGCAGACTCTGATCGACAGGATCATGTCCGAAGACGGGCAAGGCAGCTTTGCCTCGCAGTTCCTGATCGCGCGCGGCCTCGATTGGGCCGGCGAACTTCTCAAGCAATTCCCTCAACCAGACAAGGAGCAATTCTCATGATGCGGCGACGCCTTCTCTCCGGCCTGATCACCGTTTCCCTGATCGCCAAGCCTATGGCCGACTATGTGCAGCCCGCGTACGCCCTTATCGTGTTCGATCCGTCCAATTATGCGCAGAACGTGCTGACGGCCGCGCGCGCATTGGAGCAGATCAACAACCAAATCCAGTCGCTGCAGAATCAGGCGACCATGCTGCAGAACATGGCGCGCAATCTTCAGCGTCTGGATTTCTCTTCCGTTGGCCAACTCACCGGTTCGCTCCATCGCATCGACGGCTTGATGGACCAGGCGAGTGGCCTCAGCTTTGATCTGGGCAAGCTTCAAGACCAGTGGCGCAGCCAATATCCGGAAAGCTACGACGCCACGATCAAAGTCAGCGATGTGGCGAGTGCTGCGCGGGAGCGTTGGCAAACCGCCATGCAGGCGTTCCGCCAGACCATGGGTGTCCAGTCGCAAATCGTCGAGAACGTCCGCGCCGACGGCGATCTGCTCGCCGATCTCGTCAACCGCAGCCAAGGGGCGGCCGGTGCGCTTCAGGCAAGCCAGGCCACCAACCAGCTGATGGCGCTTTCGACAAAACAGCAGATGCAGATCCAGACGCTGCTCGCAACGCAGTTTCGAGCTGAGGCCGAGGATGCCGCCCGCAAGGCCCAGTCAGACGAAGCCGCCCGCGAGATGACGAAGCGGTTCTTGGGTACCGGCTCGGCTTATCCCGGCAATTAATCACGAGTTCATCACGACGAGAAAGGCAGCGGCATGAACGACCTTGGCGTCATCGATCGCTTCATGGAGACCTTCATCCGCTACATCGACAGCGGGTTCGGTCTGCTATCGGGCGACCTCGCCTTCCTCACTACCATTCTGATCGGCATTGACATCACACTTGCCGGCCTGGCGTGGGCGCTCGGCGACGAAACCAGCGTTCTCGGCCGGCTTGTCCGCAAGGTGCTCTATGTTGGCGTCTTCGCCTTCATTCTGAACAATTTCAAGAACCTCGCCGATATCGTTTATCGTTCTTTTGCCGGTCTCGGGATTAAGGCGTCGGCCGGCAATCTGTCGGCAGACAATCTCTTGCGCCCGGGCCGCATTGCCGCGACCGGTTTCGAAGGTGCTTGGCCAATGCTTGACCAAGCCAGTCAGCTCCTGGGCTTCCCGGAAATCTTCGGCAACGCACTGACCATCTTCGTGCTGCTGATGGCCTGGTTCCTGGTTATCATCGCCTTCTTCATCCTTTCCATCCAGCTTTTCATCACCATCCTAGAGTTCAAGCTCACCACGCTGGCAGGTTTTGTTTTGGTTCCATTCGCACTTTGGAACCGTTCAGCGTTCCTGGCCGAACGCGTGCTCGGCCATGTTATCTCGTCAGGCATCAAGGTGATGGTGCTCGCCGTCATTGTCGGTATCGGCTCCACGCTCTTCGGGGAGTTCGCTTCCGCATTGCAAGGCAAGGAGCCGGATCTTGCCGGTGCCATGTCCCAGGTACTGGGCGCACTGGCACTGCTTGGCCTTGGCATTTTTGGGCCGGGGATCGCGTCGGGTCTTGTCTCAGGCGCACCGCAGCTTGGGGCGGGCGCCGCCCTCGGCACGACCGCGGCGGCAGCGGGTGTATCACTCGTTGCTGGAGGCACAGCATTTGCTGGCGCGCGTATGGCAACCAGCGGCGGTCTCGCCGCCATCCGAGCCGGCACAACAATGGGATCGGCTGCTTCCACGTCATGGCAGATCGGGCGCGCAACCTCGCCCGACGCTGGCCTCTCCGGTGTGGCTGCTGGAATGCATGGTGTAACCAGTGCAGCTGGCGGCGCCGCTATACGCATAGCGCGATCCGCCACTGCAAGTGTTGGGCGCAACGCCGATGCCGGGCGCGATGCCGCGTGGACCGCGACCGGCGGCGCGCCGACAGCGTCAATGACCGAACGCTCTGCCGGTTCGGCCACTGTTTCGGCGCCGACGTGGGCAAGGCGCCTACGTTCTGAACAGACCGCCCGGGCAAATCGCCACGCTGCCATGCAAGCTGTCCGAGACGGAGACCGGCCGGGAGGCAGCGCCAACCCCTCTCTCAACGACAAGGATGACTAGATGCTCTTCAAGCGACCCGTGCACCGTTACGGCAAAACACCCGAACCGGTCACGCCGTATCAAAAAGCCGCCCAACTGTGGGACGAGCGCATCGGCTCATCTCGACTGCAGGCCAGGAACTGGCGGATCATGGCCCTTGGCTGCCTGGCCTTGGCGACCGGGCTTTCCGGCGGACTCGTATGGCAGTCGATGCAAAGCCGTGTCGTGCCTTATGTCGTCGAGGTCGATGGCTTCGGCGAGACGCGCGCCGTCGCGCCGGCGGTCCGGAATTATGAGCCCTCGGATGCTCAGATCGCCTGGCATCTCGGCCGCTTCATCCAGAATGTCCGTTCCGTTTCCACCGATCCGGTTTTGGTTCGGCAGAACTGGTTGGCAGCGTACGACTTTGCTAGCGATCGCGCAGCGCTCTTCCTCAACGAATACGCCAAGGCGAACGACCCCTTCGGTCAGATCGGAACGCGCAGTGTTTCGGTACAGGTCACCAGCGTGGTCAGAGCCTCCGAAAGTTCATTCCAGGTCAAATGGACCGAGCAGGTGTTTGAGCGCGGAAGCCTTGCCAGCACGATGCGCTGGACTGCGATCCTCACGATCGTGATCCGCTCGCCAAGCAATACGGATCAGCTGCGCAAGAATCCGCTCGGCGTCTTCATCAATGCCATTGACTGGTCACGCGAGCTCGACAGCGCCGTCCCAGCCCCCCTTTCTCCGACGGAGTCCACCAATGAAAGGTAAAATGTCACCGATTCGTGCCGTGCTGATCCTATCGGTGTCGGCAGCGGTCGTTTCCGCTTGTGCATCGAAGAAGGTGCCGCCGCCTGAGATTTCCTATGACGCTGCCGACTTCAAACCGGCCGCGATCGAAAAAGCGCCGGAGAGGCCGATTAGAATTGTCGAGGTGCCAAAACCACTGCCGCTGCCTGGCCAAATGCAGCCCGAGCCCGGCAAGGCCGAGGACAAGCGCCCTCCTGAAGAACGCGTCGCTGATGCCAACAAAGCCGCGACCCAGCAACCCACCAAGTACGGGTATGTTAATGCAGTGCAAGTCTACCCCTTCACCGATGGCGCGCTTTATCAACTCTATGCCGCGCCGGAGCGCGTGACCGACATCGCTCTGCAGCCGGGCGAGAAACTAACCGCCGTGTCGGCTGGCGACACCGTGCGCTGGGTCATTGGCGATACCGCAAGCGGCACCGGTGACAATCAGCGCACCCATGTTCTGGTAAAACCCTTCGCGCCGGGTCTTGCCACCAATGTCGTCATTACGACGGACCGGCGGACCTATCATTTGCAGCTTCAAAGCACCGAGAAGACCGCAATGGCGGCAATCTCCTGGACCTACAGCCAAGACCAGATCATCGCGCTTCGCCAGCGCAATGCTCAAGCCGAGGCAGTTACACCGGTCGCGTCGAACATCGCGCTCGAAAACCTTCGCTTTCGCTACTCAATCAGTGGCGACACACCGCCCTGGAGACCGACGCGAGCCTTCGACGACGGCAGCAAGGTCTATATTGAGTTCCCTCGTCGCATAGATCAGGGCGAGGCGCCACCACTCTTCATCGTCGGCGCAGATGGGAGCAGCGAGCTCGTCAACTATCGCGTGCGCGGCAACTATTACATCGTCGATCGGCTCTTCGCCGCGGCCGAACTTCGCCTCGGCACCAAGCGGCAGCAGGTGATCCGCATCAGCAGGATTGACGGCAGGCAACCGCAACGGCGGATCTCGCTCTTTCGCGGCAGCCGGCGAGGTGAGGGCTCATGATCGAAAATTCCCGCTCTGGCATCCCGCCGAAACTGGATCCCGAGGAACTGCAGCTTCGGGCCTCTCCCCGCCGCGTGGTGCGGTTCAGGCGCGGTGTGATCATCGCTATCGCAGCGCTCGGATCCGGCGCTGTCTTCGGCGTTACCATGATCGCCCTCCAGGGGCCGGCCCTTCGCATCAGGGATCAGGCGGAAGATCTCTACAACACTGAGCGCAAACCAACCGCCGAGGGACTCGATACGCTTCCCCATGACTATTCCGGCATGAAGCCAAAGCCTCCCGTCCTTGGGCTACCTTTGCCGGGCGACCTCGGCCGCCCCATCCTCGAGCGGCAGCGCCAGCTCGGCATCGTGCCGGGCCAAGACATCTCGGCCGAGGAGCAGCGTCTAGCGCAGCAGGCGATCGAAGCGCGTGAATCGCGGGTGCTTTTCCGCGTCGAAAATCGAGCTCAACAGACAGATGTCGGAGAGAGCGTGCAAACTGCTCAGCATCCATTTGAGGCGCTTCCCCAATCCGAAGCAGGACGCGCGTCAGCCTCGGTGGCGGCGGCGGAAGGCGACCAGAACAATCAGCAGCGAAAGCTTGATTTTCTCAGCCAGCGGAGCACTGGCGGGATCTACAATCCGCATGCGCTTCAGACGCCGATCTCGCCATATCAACTGATGGCTGGCAGCGTGATTGCCGCCAGCCTGATCACCGGCATCAATTCCGATTTGCCGGGCCTTGTCGTCGCGCAAGTCACCGAAAATGTGCACGACACGGTCACGGGCAACATATTGCTGATTCCGCAGGGCTCACGTCTTATCGGCGTCTACGACAGCGTCGTCGCGTTCGGGCAAAAGCGAGCGCTGCTGGTCTGGCAGCGCATTCTGCTGCCCGACGGCTCGTCGGCCGAAATCGACAATCTGCCCGCGAGCGACACCGCCGGCTACGCAGGGCTGGAAGACAAAGTCGATTTCCACACTTGGCAGATGATCAAGGGAGTGGCGCTTGCCACATTGCTCGGTGTCGGCACAGAATTCAGCCTCGGCGAAAACGAGAGCGATCTGGTCAAGGCGATCCGGGAATCAGCCCAGCAGAACGCCAGTCGAGCCGGCCAGCGCATCACCGAAAAAAACCTCAATATCCAGCCCACCATCGTCGTCCGCCCAGGTTGGCCACTGCGCGTCATCGTGCACAAGGACATCGTGCTGCGGCCATACGCCAGTTGAGCAGGAGTTATCATGGCTGACCTGAAACTTGGAAAACTTCCGGACCGAACAGCTTCGAAGATCACCATTACCGTCAGCGCGGAGCTGAGCCAAACACTCAAGGAGTATGCTGCACTTTACCGTCAGACCTATGGTCAGTCTGAAACCGTGGCAGAACTCATCCCTTTCATGCTGGCGGCGTTTCTGGAAGGCGACCGAGCCTTTGCCAGGGCCAGAAAAGAACGTCTGCCGACGGAGCTTGCCGGAAAATCGTGACTCCTCCGCTAGGGCAGCTGGAACATTGCCTAGCTGTCGCGACCTACCTGCTCCTCGCGAAGCATAGGATCAAACCCCTTGGAATGTAGGTATGCGCAAGAGAGGATGTGGAAGGAGATACCGCGCAACAGCCTAAGTTTGCATTTTCGATTTGATGCGGTAGTCGCCTATGAGCGGTCAAAACGAACGCAGCTGGTTCGCCGATCGACCAAACGGCGAGCGCACTGTGCTTTGCTCAGACCGCCACCGAGTGCCTCGCCGTTCCCCCTTTGAAATATGTATCGAACTTGGCCGCGATGGTTCGAATGAAGGGGCGACTTTCAGTCCGTACGAGGAAACTGTCACCATCGAATTCAAGCGCTCGGGCAGGATCGTGGAGTGCGATGGACCTCGAGCGATGAAGGAGCTGCTCGCCGGCTTTGCCGAACCGCTCCACCAGATCGACTGCCGAGAAGGCAAAATCACACATCAGCCGCTCGATGATCCAGCCACGGACGCGATCGTCGTCGGAAAGGGCAACGCCGCGGACGGCAGCCAACCCGCCATCCGCAACCATGCGCCCGTACCCGGCAGTCGAAGCCATGTTTTGCACGTAGCCTTGGCGAAAACGACCGATGGACGAAGGGCCAAGTCCGATCAGTGTCGGGCAGCGATCCTCAGTGTAGCCCTGAAAATTGCGATGCAAAACCCCTGCGCGGGCCGCTATGGCCAGCGCATCGTCGGGCTTCGCGAAATGATCGAGTCCTATTGCCTCATATCCCTTGGCGACAATTGCCCGCGCCGCGAGTTGAGATTGGGCGAAACGCTCAGTGGGACTCGGCAGCCATGCCTCGTCGATCATCGTCTGATGCTTCTTGAACCAGGGCACATGTGCGTAGCCGAACAGGGCCATCCGGTCTGGCTCCAAGGTCAGTGCCTGCGCCACCGTGGAACAGATCGTCTCGCGTGTCTGATTCGGGAGCCCGTAGAGCAGGTCCAGATTGACCGATTCGACGCCCCGCGAACGAACCCCGTCGACGACTGCCTTGGTCTGCAAAAAACTCTGCTCACGATTAATTGCTTTTTGCACTTGCGGATCGAAATCCTGCACGCCGAGGCTCGCCCGGGTTACGCCGATTTGAGCAAGTGCATCAAGGCGCGCCTTGTCCATGTCGTTGGTTTCGATTTCGATGCTGACCGTAGCATCCGGGAGAAAGTCGAAGCTGTCCCGCAAGGCCGCTCCAAGAGCAACCATATCATCGGGCCTCAGAATAGTTGGCGAACCGCCACCGAAGTGGATTGCACGGACATGTGCCTTGCCGCTCAGCAGACCGGCAATCGTGACGATTTCGGCATTCAGCGAGCGCAGATAAGCGGCCACCGGCTCATATTGGTGCGTCTGCTTGGTGTGGCAGGCGCAGAACCAGCAGAGCTTGTCGCAGTAAGGAATGTGCAGGTACAGCGAGATTTCGTCGCCGCTTTCCAGCGTCTCCAACCAGCCACGGTAAATGGCAGCATCGATCCCCGAATGGAAATGCGGCGCCGTCGGATAGCTGGTGTAGCGTGGGACGTTCTCGCTGAGTTTGACAGCTATTTCCGATTGCATCTCGCGTTCACCGTGTTGCCCGCCGGAACACTGCACGCATCGCTGAAGCAGACCCTGATCTCGATCAGCCGCGCTCATGGACAAACCGCCGCAGGATTTCTCTACCCTGGATGGGTATCCTGCCGGCAGTTAGGATCGGGTAAGGCGAACGCATGACCTTTCGGCAAGACATTCATAGTTCCGGCATTCCTGTTCTTTGCTTCCCTTGCGAGGCACGGCGTCGCGGTGTCTGCGGTGCGCTCGATCCAGACAATTTGGTTGGGCTCGCCAAGACTTGCTCGCGTCGCCGGATCGAGTCAGGAATGGAGTTGACCGGCGAGGCACAGAACGTCGACAGCTACTCCAACGTGCTTTCAGGCGTTGTAAAGCTATCAAAGAGCCTGTCGGATGGGCGCCAGCAGATCGTCGGTCTCCAGTTTGCACCGGATTTTCTGGGACGTCCTTTCAAGGTGGAAAGCTCGATCAATGCGGAAGCGGCAACAGCAGTCACGCTGTGTTCGTTTCCGCGAGCGGCCGTCGAACGGATGATGAAGGCGTCACGGGAATTCGAGCATCGCCTGCTCAAACAGACGCTGAATGAACTCGATGAGGCGCGCGAGTGGATGGTGACGCTGGGGCGCAAGACAGCTCCGGAAAAGGTAGCGACTTTTCTCCTCATGATGGCCCGGAATATCGATTCCAGTCTCGATGCGGCTTCCGGGTCGGCGTCCTTCGATCTGCCGCTGACGCGTGTCGAAATGTCTGATTTCCTTGGAATCACCAACGAGACCGTGAGCCGCCAACTGACGCGATTGCGGGCTGACGGGGTGATTCGGATTGAGAACGCACGCCATGTGACGGTGGACAGCATAAGCCGTCTGGAGAAGCGCTGTGGCGGCGGACGCGAGCGGCCCTAAGCGGCGAGGCCATGTCGCATGACTCCGGGGCGGGCCGTGTTTGCCTTTTAATGCGATGTTGCCGCGCCTTCGACGAAGCGGCGTCACGGTCGAGACAAACAGCTTTCGGGCTTTGATAGGAACGTGACCAATCGCCAGGTGTGTTTCGGCACATACCGGCGAAGCATGGTCCTTAATCTGCCACGGCTCGGCGGAACGATCGCGTTCGTTTCCAATGGGATCCGAACAACGTTTGGCAGGGCATCGGCAATAGCATCCAACGCGCGCAGGGCCTCAGCTTTCGCCTCAGCGATCGCGTCTGCGCCCGCCCAACCCAGGGAACGCCTTCCATGAGGGGGGTGAGCCCGCGCTGCGTTCCTCGTTCATTCGCCACCTGCTGATTGCGCCGCCGACACAAAATCTTGCGGCCTGACATAGATCAGGGCGAGGGGGCGGCGGCTGCGCGATTAGTGCGCTGCGGATTTGGCATCCACCAGATTCGAGATCGGGATCTGCAATGAAATTCGGCACAGAGATCGTCCTTCTAAGCGTGTTCGCTTTTGCGGCCCTGGTGGCCGCCGGCTTCGGCGTGGATGAACCTTTCCGCCGACACATGTGGGTGTTGTTCTTCGCAGTGGCTGGTTTCACTGCGATCCTGTTGCGCAACACGGAGTTCAAGCCAGCAGCTCCGATTGACCCATCCGCTTACATGGATGGTCCGATCCGCTACGGCGCGATCGCCACCGTGTTCTGGGGTGTCGTCGGCATGCTGGTCGGCGTGGTGATCGCGCTGCAGCTCGCCTACCCCGATCTCAACATCCAGCCCTGGTTCAATTTCGGTCGTTTGCGGCCGTTGCACACATCCGGTGTCGTCTTCGCCTTCGGCGGCAACGCGCTGCTTTGCACGTCTCTGTATGTCGTGCAGCGCACCTGCCGCGCCCGCCTCTTCGGCCGTGATCTGGCCTGGTTCGTCTTCTGGGGCTACCAGCTGTTCATCGTCATGGCCGCGACCGGCTACCTGCTCGGCATCACCGAGGGCCGCGAGTACGCCGAACCCGAATGGTATGTGGATGTCTGGCTGACCATCGTCTGGGTCGCCTACCTCATTCTGTTCCTTGGCACGATCCTGAAGCGCAAGGAACCGCATATCTACGTGGCCAACTGGTTCTACCTGTCGTTCATCGTCACCATCGCGATGCTGCATGTGGTCAACAACCTGTCCATACCAGTCTCGTTCCTGGGCTCCAAGAGCTACTCCGCCTTTTCAGGGGTCCAGGACGCCTTGACGCAATGGTGGTACGGCCACAACGCGGTCGGCTTCTTTCTCACCGCCGGCTTCCTCGGCATGATGTATTATTTCGTGCCCAAGCAGGCGAACCGGCCAGTCTATTCGTACCGGCTGTCGATCGTCCATTTCTGGGCGATCATCTTTCTCTACATCTGGGCCGGGCCGCATCACCTGCACTACACCGCCTTGCCCGATTGGGCGCAGACGCTCGGCATGGTGTTCTCGATCATGCTGTGGATGCCGTCCTGGGGCGGCATGATCAACGGCCTGATGACGCTGTCCGGCGCCTGGGACAAGCTGCGCACCGATCCGATCATACGCATGATGGTGATGGCCGTCGCCTTCTATGGCATGTCGACCTTCGAAGGCCCCATCATGGCGATCCGGGCGGTCAATTCGCTGTCGCATTATACCGACTGGACGATCGGCCACGTCCATTCGGGCGCGCTCGGCTGGGTTGGCATGATCTCGTTCGGCGCAATCTACTACATGGTGCCGAAGCTCTGGAACCGGCAACGGCTCTACTCGTTGCGGCTGGTCACCTGGCATTTCTGGCTGGCGACACTTGGTATCGTTGTCTACGCCGCGGTGATGTGGGTATCCGGCGTCATGCAGGGCCTGATGTGGCGCGAATACGACGAGCAGGGCTTCCTGGTCTACTCCTTCGCCGAGACCGTCGCCGCCATGCACCCCTACTATGTCATGCGCGCCATCGGTGGGGCCATGTACCTCTCCGGCGCGCTGATCATGGCCTGGAACATCACCAGGACCATCCTCGGCCACCAGCGCGAGGAGGAGCCGATGCCGAGCCCCGTCGCCATCCGACCTGCGCGATCAGGAGCCAGGTAATGGGCTTGATGGACAAACACGCAATCATCGAGAAGAACGCCACGCTTCTTCTCGTTGGCTCGCTGCTCGTGGTGACGGTCGGCGGCATCGTCGAGATCGCGCCTCTCTTCTATCTCGACAATACGATCGAGAAGGTGGAAGGCATGCGCCCCTATTCGCCGCTCGAACTTGTCGGGCGCAACATCTATATGCGCGAGGGCTGCTACCTCTGTCATAGCCAGATGATCAGGCCGTTCCGCGACGAAGTTGAGCGCTATGGCCACTACAGCCTAGCTGCCGAGTCCATGTACGATCACCCCTTCCAGTGGGGATCGAAGCGCACCGGGCCGGATCTCGCCAGAGTTGGCGACCGCTACTCGAATGCATGGCATGTCGCGCATCTTACCGACCCGCGCTCGGTGGTGCCGGAATCGATCATGCCGAGCTATGGGTTCCTGAAAGACACGCCGATCGACGTGAAGGATTTCTCAACGCATCTGGTCGCCAACAGGCTTGTAGCCGTCCCTTACACCGATGACATGATCGTCCACGCCAATGCGGATCTGGCGGCGCAGGCCGATCCCAATGCCGACACATCAGGCCTTGAGGCGCGTTACCCAAAAGCCAAGATCGGCGACTTCGACGGCAACCCGCAACAGGTCACCGAAATGGATGCCCTGCTCGCCTACCTGCAGATGCTTGGCACACTGGTCGACTTCAAAAATTACGACGAAGCCGCCGGCTACCGCTGAGGAGAACGCTGATGACCTACAATTTGATGCGGGCGTTTGCCGACAGCTGGGGCCTGGTTGCGATGGCGCTGTTCTTCGTGGGGTGCATCGCCTTTGCCCTACGCCCCGGCAGCCGAAGGCTGGCCGACGAAGCGGCCCGCATTCCGCTCGAGGACGAGTGATCATGAGCGACGAGCATATCGATGAAATCTCTGGCGTCTCGACCACCGGCCACGAATGGGATGGCATCCGGGAGCTGAACAACCCGCTTCCCAGATGGTGGGTTATCACCTTTTACGTCACCATTGTCTGGGCGATAGGCTACACCATCGCCTATCCAGCATGGCCTCTGTTGCACTCGGCGACGAAGGGTGTGCTCGGCTATTCCAGCCGCAACGAGGTCAGGAACGAGCTGACTGCGGCTGAGGCCGCCAAGGGCAAATATATCTCGGCGGTGGAGTCCAAGAGCGTCTCGGAGATCTCCGCGGACGACGGCCTGCGCGAATTCGCAATCGCCGCCGGTGGCGCCGCTTTCAAGGTCAATTGCGTACAATGTCACGGCTCCGGCGCCCAAGGTTCCAAGGGCTTTCCCAATCTCAACGACGACGACTGGCTATGGGGCGGCAAGGCCGAGCAGATCCAGCAGACGATTACGCACGGCATCCGCTTCGCATCCGATCCGGACACGCGCCTGTCGGAAATGCCGGCCTTCGGCGACATCATTACCGCCGACCAGATCGCACAAGTCAGCGCCTACGTGGCCAGCCTTTCCGGCAAGGTCCGCGATGCAAGTCTGATCCAACCCGGCGCCAAGGTCTTTGCCGAGAACTGCGTCGCCTGTCACGGCGACAATGCAAAAGGCAACAGGGAATTCGGCGCCCCCGACCTGACCGATGCGATCTGGCTCTATGGATCCGGTGAGACAGCCATCGCCGCACAGGTCCGTGCGCCAAAACAGGGCGTCATGCCGGCCTGGGTTGGCCGTCTCGGCGAGATCAAGGTCAAGGAACTTGCAGTTTATGTCCATTCGCTTGGCGGCGGAGAATAGGAATGGAAGTCCTATTCTTCGGTCCCCCCTGCCAAGCGGACGAGGCCCGGCGTGAGCCGGGCCTCGACACCATCCCTAATGCGATCTGCACAACCCGGCAAGGCTATCCTACCGCGAGGCTTTACGACAGGTGCCCCTGACATTGGCTGGGAAAGTGGAGTTGCACATGCGTGATAAGACGCAGTTGACACGGCTCGAAACAGAAACTGTCAATTCCGCCAAAACCCGCAAGCCGCTTTATGCCGCGCGTCAAAAGATCTTTCCGAAGCGCGCCTCGGGCAACTTTCGTCGCTTCAAATGGCTGGTGATGACGATCACACTTGGCATCTACTACCTGGCTGCGTGGCTGCCTTGGGCTCGCGGTCCATTTGCCCCGGACCAGGCAGTCCTGCTCGATCTCGCGAACCGGCGCTTCTACTTCTTCTTCATCGAGATATGGCCCCAGGAATTCTTCTATGTGGCCGGCCTCCTGGTCATGGCGGGCGTCGGTCTTTTCCTGATCACCTCGACTGTCGGCCGTGCCTGGTGCGGCTATGCATGCCCTCAGACGGTGTGGGTCGATCTGTTCCTCGTCGTCGAACGTGCGATCGAGGGGGACCGCAACGCCCGCATGAAACTTGACGCAGGTCCCTGGACCGCGCGCAAGCTCATGCTGCGTGTGTCCAAGCACACCATCTGGCTGGTCATAGGGGCGGCGACTGGCGGCGCCTGGATCTTCTACTTTGCCGATGCACCGACGCTGCTCGGCGAGCTCTTCACCGGCACTGCGGCGCCCGTCGCCTACATCACTGTCGCCGTCCTGACGGCTACCACCTACACGTTCGGCGGTCTGATGCGCGAACAGGTCTGCACCTATATGTGCCCGTGGCCCCGCATCCAGGCGGCCATGCTCGATGAAAATTCCCTCACTGTCACCTACAATGACTGGCGCGGCGAACCGCGTTCGCGCCACGCCAAGAAGGTGCTGGCCGCAGGCCAGCCCGTGGGCGACTGCGTCGACTGCAATGCCTGTGTCGCGGTCTGCCCGATGGGGATAGACATTCGCGACGGCCAGCAGCTCGAATGCATCACTTGCGCGCTCTGCATCGACGCCTGTGACGGCGTCATGGACAAGCTCGGCAAGGAGCGTGGGCTGATCGCCTATGCGACGCTCTCCGACTACAACGCCAACATGATGCTGGCGACTGCAGGCGGGTCCAGCTCAGTCAATCCATCGCTGATCAGGACCGCTGATGGCCTGTTCTCCGACAAGGTGGCGCATTTTCACATCCGCAAGATCTTTCGGCCGCGCACCTACGTCTACATGGGCTTGTGGTCGCTGATCGGCCTCGGCCTGCTCTATTCGCTGCTGACGCGCGATCGGCTCGAACTGAACGTATTGCATGATCGCAATCCCCAGTTCGTCACGCTGACCGACGGATCCATCCGCAATGGCTATACCGTCAAGCTGCTCAACATGATCCCCGAGCCGAGGACGATCGTCGTAACCATGCAGGGCCTTGAAGGCGCTGACATGGTCGTCGTCGGCGACGACATCCCCGCAGGCCGTTCCTTCGCCATTCCGGTCGAACCCGACCGCCTGAAAATGCTGAGGGTCTTCGTTCGCCAGCCGGCGGACCAGATCCGCGCTCCGGCACAGACCTTCAAGTTCCGCGTCGAGGACAGAGCCAGCTTTGAGTCGAACGAGTACACCGCCACCTTCAACGCGCCGGAGCCCCTCAGATGACTGCCAATGTACAAAAGCCTCGTGAATTCACCGGCAGGCACATGCTGGTCATCATCCTGGCCTTTTTCGGCGTGGTCATCGCAGTCAATCTGACCATGGCAACGCTCGCCAGCACAAGCTGGACTGGCCTCGTCGTCGAAAACACCTATGTGGCGAGCCAGCAATTCAACAAGAAGGCCGAGGAAGGACGGGCGCAGGCAGCACTTGGCTGGACCGGCAAGCTGACCATCGCATGGGGCGAAGTTCGCTATGGCCTCGCCGACGTCGCCGGCAAGCCGGTTCCCTTGCACGGCGTCAAGGTGCTGTTTCGCCATCCCGCGTACGAGAAGGAGGACAAGTCGGTCACCCTCGCACCCGCCTCGGGCCAGGAATTCGCAGCCCAGCACATGCCGAAGGACGGCGTCTGGATTGTCGAAGTCGACGCCGACGCCGGTCTGGACAAACCGTATCGCGACGTCCGCCGGATCATGATTTCCAATGGAGCGCTGCAATGAGTTGTTGTGCACCGGGCGCCGAAATGGCGCTTGATCTGGTCAACACCGGATCGGTCCTGCCGTCCAGCCAGGAGATCAGGCTGGCGAGCCGATCGCTTGGCGATGATCTTCACCAGACCGATCTTTCAGTACCGACGGTTCATTGCGCAGGCTGCATCCAGACGATCGAGACGGCGCTGGGAAAGCTCGATCGCGTCGAGAGCGCCCGCGTCAACCTGTCGACGAAACGGGTCTCTGTCCGGTGGCGTGGTGACGAGGTCCCACCGTTCGTCGTCGCGCTTGGGCGGCTAGGCTACCAGGCGCATCTCTTCCCTTCCGAGGTCGGCGACAAGGACAGGACGTTATCGGATTTGATCCGCGCGGTCGCGGTTGCCGGCTTTGCGGCGGGCAACATCATGCTGCTTTCGGTCTCGGTCTGGTCCGGCGCCGAAGGTGCTACCCGCGACCTGTTTCACTGGGTCTCGGCGCTGATCGCCATTCCTGCCCTCGCCTTCGCCGGCGGCATCTTCTTCCGTTCGGCCTGGAATGCTTTGCGCCATGGCCGCATGAATATGGACGTGCCGATCGCGGTCGGTGTTTCGCTCGCCTACGCCATGAGCCTCTACGAGACGATCAACCATGGCGATCACGCCTATTTTGACGCGTCGGTATCGCTGCTGTTCTTCCTGTTGATCGGCCGCACGTTGGATCACGTGATGCGCGAACGTGCCCGGACCGCTGTGAAAGGCCTGTCCCAGTTGGCCGCACATGGCGCCATGGTGCTGCGCAGCGACGGCGCGCGCGACTATTTGCCGGTCGGCGAGATCGAACCAGGCATGCGGTTGTTGATCGCAGCCGGTGAGAGGATCCCCGTCGACGGCAAGATCATCCAGGGAACGTCGGATCTCGACTGCTCGCTGGCCTCAGGCGAAAGCACGCCGAAAAACGTGGCGCCGGGCGAAGCAGTTCAGGCCGGCGTGCTCAATCTTACCGGCCCGCTGACGATTGAGGCGACAGCCGCCGCGAAGGATTCGTTTCTGGCGGAAATGGTTCGTCTTATGGAAGCCGCAGAGGGCGGCCGCGCGCATTATCGCCGGATCGCCGATCGCGTTTCAGCGCTCTATGCCCCGGTGGTTCATCTCACAGCCTTCGCGACGTTCCTTGGCTGGATGGCGGTGACCGGCGACTGGCACCGGGCGATAACCATCGCCATTGCCGTTCTGATCATCACCTGCCCGTGCGCGCTCGGCCTCGCCGTACCGATCGTTCAGGTGGTCGCCGCGCGGCGCCTGTTTGAGAACGGCATCATGGTAAAGGACGGTTCTGCCATGGAGCGCCTGGCGACGATTGATACAGCGGTGTTCGACAAGACCGGAACGCTCACGCTCGGCCAGCCCCGGCTGGTCAATGCATCGTCGATCGATCCGGCCATGCTGGCAGTCGCGGGAGACATGGCTACGCATTCCCGCCATCCTTTTTCAAAGGCCATAGCCGGTTTTGCCCATCCCGGCGGGCAGTACAAATTTGATGCCGTCACCGAGCATCCAGGGTTTGGAATCGAAGCCACTGGAGCCGGAAGCACCTGGCGGCTAGGCCGACGCGGATGGGCTGGATGGAGAGCCCGGACCGGTGGTGAAGGCAAACATGGCGGAACCGTGCTGACAAAAGACGGGTTCATTGTCGCGACCTTCGATTTTGAGGACGCGCTGCGCGCAGACGCCAAGGCGGCGATCGGGCAATTGAGCCATGCCGGGGTGTCAGTGGAAATGCTGTCGGGCGATACTGCGGGTGCCTGCGGTGAAGTCGCAGAAATGCTGGGTGTCAAGGACTTCGTTCCGTGCCTGCTGCCATCCGGCAAGGTCGAGCGCATCGAGACCCTGGCGAAAGACGGACACAAGGTTCTGATGGTTGGCGACGGCCTCAACGACACGCCGGCGCTCAGCGCGGCGCATGTCTCGATCGCTCCAGCTACCGCCGCCGACATTGGCCGCAATGCCGCCGACTTCGTATTCCTGCGCGAAAGCCTTCTGGCAGTGCCTCTCGCGCTGGACGTCTCGCGCAAGGCGGGACACCTGATCCGCCAGAACATCGCGATTGCGATCGTCTACAATGCGGTGGCAGTACCAATCGCCATCCTCGGGCACGCCACGCCTTTGTTAGCGGCGATTGCCATGTCTGCCTCATCGGTGCTTGTTATTGGAAACGCATTGCGCTTGCACGGCTTCGGGGCGAATGCGACGCTGCAAGTTATTCAAAAAGTCGGACGCTCCGCAGTCAGCTATTCGGCATAATCCTCGTGACGACGTTGCTCTATCTCATACCAGTGGCCCTTTTTCTGGGTGCACTGGGTGTGTCCGGCTTCGTCTGGGCATTGCGAAGCGGTCAATACGAAGATCTCGACGGAGCCGCCGAGCGGATACTAATTGATCGGGACGACAAACCGGAACGCTGATTTCAATCCGCTGTGCATAAGATGCGCGGATCGCGCTCGTCAGTCGAGCCGGCTCGGTCGGGAACAAGCTGTCCATGCTCCATGCTCCATGCTCCATGACCATCTTGACCTAAGCTGCACACTACATTTGTGAAAAGCCTCTGTCGTGCGAAGGACTGCCTCCCATTGCACCCAGTATGAGGCGGCTGATGCCACGAGAGTACCTCGCGTGGCCGGACGAGAGCTTGGCCATGTGCGCACGGGTTCCAAAGTGGAACGTCACGGTCGATCACCTGACCGTGAACCGCCAGTGCCGATTGGTCATGTCTGGCTGATCCAGATCAGGGTCATACTCATCGGTGTGTTCTATTGACCAGTCTTCGACGGAGAAATGCATGACTTACGGAAAGATTGGTCGTCATTATCAGCACCTTCACGGTTCTGGGTTTTCTGTCGTGTGGTCGGCCATGCCTTGTGCTTACGGCGCAGCCATTAGCTGACCGGCGTCGTGTGTATCTCGCTTGCTGGCTGACCATCCGCGTGGCTGCGCGGACACGGGGGCCGATCAACAGCTTTCGCCTTTGATGGGTTGTGTGCGTCGAAAGTGGCCTTCTTTGGGCTGACTTCGTAGAAATGTTCCAGGGCTCGCATCCAGCGCCGAAGATCCTCGTGATGTCAACGTGCTGCGGAGCATCATCGGGGTTGGGACGTGCGTTTTCGAGATCGATCAACCGTCCGAAGTTGATCATTGGTTCGAGTGACGCGCGCTATTTCGACGACTATGTCGCCGCGTGGGCTTTGCTCTATCGGCGACTGAATTGCAAGGACATCGACATCGAAGCCATGCAGCAGGTTCTTGATGAGATATGCGCGGTCGTGGATAAAAGTTTCCGCTACCTTGGCTGGGATGACGAGAGAGAGCGCTACGTTCGATACCCTCGCAAGAGAGCCCGCTTCGACGTCGTGGAGCGTGAGTAGTATGCGCAAGGGTTCCAGGTGGAATGTGGCGATCGATGCGGCGCGGCCGTGGCTGACCAGCGTCGCGAGTGTCTCGCTTGCTGGCGGCGATCTGCGCGGCTGCGCGGCCAAAGGGCGGGATCGGTTAGCCGCATCCACCTCTGAGCGCTTTGAGTGCTTCGTTGCCGATCGATGCGAATCTCCCGGCCCAGCGCCTTTAGGCAATGCGGCGGCCACGGAGCTCATGTCACTCGGCTCAGTTCCACCGTTACACGAGGATAGGCGACCGGATGGCGGCACGCTGATGGGCTCTGACGATAATTTTGACATCGTTGTCGTTGGAGCCGGCCCGGTCGGCCTTTCGTTCGCTGCGTCGCTTGCCCAAAGCGAACTCAAGGTGGCAGTTGTTGAACAGAACACATTCGATAGTCTGGCGAATCCGGCTTTCGATGGTCGCGAAATCGCGCTGACCAACGCTTCGATCAGAACCCTTCGCGAGCTCGGCGCCTGGGATGTCATCCCGGCTTCGGACAAATCAGCACTTCAAGGCGCGCGCGTGCTCAACGGCTCGAGCGCATTCGCTCTTCGTTTCGATCCTCCCAGCAACTCTGGAGAACCGCTGGGGGTTTTGGTTCCAAATTGCCGGATCCGCGAGGCGCTGTTCAAAATCGTCCGCTTGCAGGATCGCGCCCGGCTGTTGTGCGGCCACTCGGTCGTCGATGCAACAAACAGCCAAGAAGGAGCAGTCGTAACGCTCTCTAATGGCGCGCGTTTAACTGCTCGGCTGGTTGTTGCCGCGGATTCGCGTTTGTCCGCCACGCGTGATCTGCTAGGCATCGGCGCCGATATCAACCGGCTTGGCCACTCGATGCTGATTTGCCGAGTGAGGCACGAGCGCGCCCACCACCAGATCGCCATCGAATGGTTCGATCACCATCAGACGATAGCGATGTTGCCCCTCGCGGAGGGCATGTCGTCGCTGCTGCTCACATTGCGCTCAAACGAGGCCTATAGACTGCTTGCCTTCGATGATGATTTGTTCCTGTCGGAGTTGACGAAACGGTGTCGAGGGCGCCTTGGAAAAATGACCTTGGCAAGCAAGCGCCACACCTATCCGCTGGTCACGACCTGGGCGCACAAATTCCGGGCGCCGAGCGCCGCACTCATCGGCGACGCTGCCATCGGCATGCACCCGGTGACCGCTCACGGATTCAACATCGGTCTCAGCAGCCAGAAGCAACTCGCCCGTGGAATCATGACTGCGTGCCGCGACGGCCGCAATGTTGGCGACCCCGACATGCTGCATATATACGAAAGGCGGCTGCGCCTGTCGGCGGCGCCGCTCTACCATGCAACGAACATATTGATTGGACTCTACTCCAGAGACCACCTGGCGGCACGGCTTGCAAGGCATCTGGGGCTTCGCTTTGCCCAACATGTTCCCCTTGTCCGGCATGGGATATCGGCGGAGCTCCAGCGGTGATACTGCACCAGCAGTCGCATTTTTGCGCGTGCTGGGCGAGCGATGGGAGAGAGTGCATGATGCACCGGAGTAATCCTGCTCCCCGACGCTGATCTCCGATTGAAGAATTAACCCGTCCTTCAGGGGGGCTGCATAGGCTGCGGACAAGCAGGAGTAAGCAAGCTGACCCGTCCAGCCTTGGAAAAGAAGATCCGCTGGAGGCGAGAATCCTTCAGGACCAGCTCGCTGATCTGAGGGCAGGCCTTTTCGTCTCAATGCCGATAAGCATTGTGCTGTCCGGGCTGATTTTGACCGTGCAGGCCCTTTCCGGGAACGGTCTTGCTGGCGCGGCCTGGTTTTCGGTCGTTAATGCGATAAATGCCGCCCGCCTTGCACTCGCCCGTCATCAGCTGAAGGAACCCGGAGTCCAGGATGATCTGACACGGGTTTGGCTGCGGCTTCGCTGGTTTGGCAGGCTTGCTCTTCTGGCGGGATTCACCTGGTCATTCCTTGCCATCCTAACGGCTGGATACACGACGTCTCAAGCATCGCTGCATCTAATAATTCTGGCGGGCATTTCAGCTGGCGCGGTCACGTACGGCAGCTCATATGCTGCGGCAGCGATATGCTTCATCACACCGCCACTCCTCATTGCCGCCGCATGTTTGCTGACGAAGGGAGCCCCGGAAAACTACATTCTGGCTTTTGCCGTCCTGCTTTTCGAGGGCGGCCTGGTTCGATCCTCGTTCGTTGGACAAGCGCGCTTCCGTGACGCGAGCCGCCTGAGACATCAAGCCGAGCGGCTTGCCGCGGAAATGGAGCGCAATTCCAGGGAGGACCATCTTACCGCGCTCCTCAACAGGCGGGGCCTCGAACATGCAATCGATCAGTTTGAGAACACCGATGGACCCTTTGTGGCCATGCTGATTGATCTGGACGGGTTCAAATCTGTCAACGGTACCTACGGTCACAGAACGGGTGACGAGCTGCTTGCCAGGATCGCCCGCCGAATAGAGGAAGAAGCACCGGAGGGCTCAACGCTCGCCCGCATCGGTGGGGATGAATTCGTGCTGGTTTTTTCTTCGCGAAAGAATTCTCCTTCTCCCACCAATCTCGCGTCCAATCTCATAGCCAAGCTTGCTCGCCCCTATCCTGGGATCGCATCCGTCCGCATTGGAGCGTCTATAGGAATCTACTTGGCTGAAAACCCCGGACTGACGGAAATGTTGTTGCGGGCCGACATCGCCCTTTACACAGCTAAGCGCCGCGGCAGGAATGAATTTTGTCTGTTCGGTGCCGAGCTAGCCCGGGAACTGCAACGCCGCCAGTCAATCGAACGCGATCTTCATTCGGCGATAACGATGAGAAGCTTGGTCGCTTGGTTTCAGCCAATCGTAAGACTCGAAACTGAAGCGTCGTCGGTTTTGAAGCCTTGCTAAGATGGTCTCACCCGCTTCACGGTCCCATTTCTCCGCCCGAGATCATGACAGCGGCACGCGAAACTGGAATGCTTCAGCTGCTAACTCAAACGGTATTCGCCGACTGTTGCGCTCTTATCGAGGGCTTGGTCAAAGCTGACCGTCGTGATGTTCGTGTGGCGATGAATGTTTCACCGCGCGAGTTGGAAGCTGGCGATATTGACGAGATGATTCTTAATGGTCTGGCGGCAAAAGACCTCCCTGCAACGATGTTCGACATCGAGATTACCGAAGAAGCCCCAGTGGATCCGGACAGAGTGGATGAAAAGCTCGGCCAGCTTTCACATGCTGGCATTTCTATCGCGCTCGAGGACTTCGGCACCGGTTTTTCGACGTTGGCATCGCTCAAGGACAGTCGGATCAGGAAAGTGAAAATAGATCAGGGCTTCATTCGCGGCTTAGCCAAGTCCCGGGAGAATCGGCTGCTTGTCAAAGCGGTGATTGACCTTGGTAGGACGCTCGGGATCGAGGTCATGGCCGAGGGCGTTGAAACAGAGGCAGATCGGCAAACTCTGTACAAGCTTGGCTGCAGAACCGCGCAGGGCTTCCTGTTCTCTAAGGCAGTGCCTCTCCATTTGGCACTTGATTCGGTAGTAAAAGAGCACGCGAAGGAGTTGTGACCGGCCTCTCCGTCCGTGCTGCTCGCGGAACTTTCATGTGGGGTGGACCTGACGCGCGAAAGCCGTTTCGGACGGTAGAGTTATTACGGGGGCGAAACTGAGCACGTGGTTTGGATAGCAGCAATCCGGTCCACCGGCGCACATGCAGCGGCTTCATACAAGCGTTCAAGTTGCGAGATGAGCTTGAGTGAACGACGTCGGAGAATTGCGTCCCTTGGACGCTGGTTTCGCGGTTCCCGTAGGATTCGATTACGGGAAGCGTTCTTGGCTGCTTCTCGGCTCAGCGCTCATCTGGATGAACAACGTACCCGCGGTCAAGGTTTTCGCGACCTCAACCCAGTCACCATCCCGCAACAGCAGCGGTCGGGTCCTGATCAAGCGCTCAGCCTCAGCACAGGTGCTGGAGCAACGGTAGAGCGCGGAAAACGTGTATCGGAATGCGCTGGCTCACCATAGGAAGCTGCCACGGCATGTCGAATGTCCCCAGGGGGCGGGACCGTTCCCTTGCATTTGTCTCGATGACGGGCTCTCAAAGCTAAAGCCAAGAGAGCTTTATAAAAATCGCACCCGATCGGCTGCGCAACGACGACCAGCTGAGGCCCGATCGGGTGCTAAGGTCGTGCCAAAAAAGGCGCGTCACTGTCGCATTTCTAGCCGGCTTGCGATCGGACGTCATCTCTTGGCGATCGTTGCCCCTTCTCTCAAATGCGCTTAGCGGCGCCGACGGCGAATAGCGCAAGCTTTTCCACCCGTTTCTACTCCACTACCGAGACTCGTCACCAACCTCCTTTTATTCGCTTCCATATGGCCCATCCTGTCTCCAATCGAGGAGGAGCGCGAACATGGGCCAAGCCGTAGAACGTCTCAGTCTCGGGAATTCTTCTGCTCGCCAAACTGCCGTTGTCACCGGCACCATATTTGGCAGGGTGACAGTGAACGACAAGATATCAGGCGTTCTTGTCTGGGCTGAACTATGCTTGCAAGCCATAACCCAAAAATCGCCGATCCCTTTGAATTCGAGCCGGATGAATGGGTGTTTCAAAATTTTTGGCGGTTTTAGGCAGAACCCTCCGATGGCCCGCGTACCGGTCAAGCTTCGTGAGCACTTTAGGTTCGTCGATCAGGCATAGGTTTGTATCCCATGCCACATGCTGGCCGTTTGCCTAGTTCGGAAGCCCTCGAGAGGCGTTGCTCGTCTTGGTATGGCGTCGCCCCTTTTTCCGATCCATCGGCCACGGAGCTAGAATGCTGTCTAGCTGTTGCCGCCTACTTGGTCATCCGGCATGGAGATGCCTATATACCGACCTTCGAAAGGCTGGAATACGAGGTCGAACAAATGCGGCGGAAGCTCGGAAATCGCGAGCGAGCGCAGCGCGTGCTGGCCACGCTCAACCTAAATGGCTCGGACAGCTGGAGCCGTGAGGTTGGTTCTCAAGGCCTGGATGGCGCCGCAATCACATTCGCCCGGGCGGGGTAAAAGCGATTTTTTGAAGCCACTCGCGCTTTTGCGCTAACGAAGGTCCCGCGCCGTATTTGGGCCGGATCCATTTGTGGCCCATCAGAGAAGCAATTACCTTCTCCGGCGCCTCAACTGCCGTCAGCCGGTCCTCGAAAGTGTGTCGCAGGCTATAAAGACTATGCTCGGAAGTCGGCAGAAGTTCCTTGCTGGCGAGCACCTTGTTGACGAGCGCTGAAAGTGACGCGGCCTTGTCGCGATAACGAGGAAAGCCGTCCGGATGGAGCTTGATGGCTGCAAGTGCGCCGCCAACCAAGGGAATGTCACGGGCTGAATGACCGGTCTTCAAGCGACGGCCATTGGGGCGCACCCGCACATGCGGGATTTCTTGATCGAGGTGGATTGTTTCGGTGGTGAGGTTTGCCGCTTCAGAAAGCCTGAGTCCGGTATCGGCAATCACATAGATTAGATGGCGGGCTTCGTCATTGAGTCCGTCGAGCGCGCCTTCAGCGAGTATCTTCTCCTGAATGAACTCCGCTGTGAACGCAGCGCGTTGCCCGGGGACGGCGCCGGAAAGACGCAGGTTTCGAAAAACCGGCTCCAGCTTGAGCTGGTGAGTCAGATCGACGACGCGCAGCATTTTCGAAACATGGCCGATGTCCTTGTTGGCCGTACCGATATCAAGTCCATCCTCAACGATCCGCTTTTGCCACCACTCGCGGAACGCGATTGCGTCGTCCCGAGTGAGGCTTGCGATCTCCTTGTCGCCAATGACTCCAACCAGATTGGCAACTGCGCGCTTTTTGGGGTTACGCCATTTCTTGATTTGGTTAGGCGACATGGTCAGCAAGTTCTGTTGCTCGATCGTCTCGAATTCCTTGATAAGACCGCTCAGGCGGACCGCTGGCCGCTTCTCCCCACCCATGACGGCCGAGACGTCCTGCGCGTCCTCGATCGATTTTTTGTCGAGGAGCAGCTTGATACGGGCCATGAGTTCGTCGAGCGGCCCCGCTGCTAGTTCCTCGTTAGAGCGATAGGCCAATCCAAATGACCGCGCGCGCTTCCTCGCGGCTTCGAAACGCAGCCCCGCCTCGGCGGATTGGCCTTCCCGCAGTCTACGCCAATACGCCTCCAGCCCCGCGCCGAGGCTTTGCACTGCATCTCGCGCCCGTACACCGCGGGGATCGTCAGCCACGGCGACGCCCGTGGAAATGCGTACTAGGCAGCGGCGATCAAACGCCGCGAATTCCTTCGGCACCCTGCGGACGAGATACCAGATGCCTTCACGTTTATGCGGCTTTGGCGCTGCGGAACGTCGCATTATCTTTCTCTAATGTTACACAGTTTGTTACACAGTCTAAGATAAGTTTCGCTTCGCGCTGGTCAAGCGCAACAAGGAAGCTTTTGAAAGGAAACGATTATTATGGAAGCTAAATGGCGGAGAGGGAGGGATTCGAACCCCCGATGGGCTTGCACCCATGCCGCATTTCGAGTGCGGTGCATTCGACCACTCTGCCACCTCTCCGCGGTCATGGTCCACCGTTGCCGGCGCGGCGCACTAGATAACGGCTGATCGGGCAGGTTACAAGGCCAAATCCGCCGGAAATTCAGCTTGCCGTCCCGGACCTTGCCTGGACCGATGCCGCCCGTCCCCGGCAGGCAATGTCGGCTGGTCCGCCGAGGCAAGGAATCGGGCTGTTTGCCTTGACTCCCACGCAACCTTCGGTTAGGGACAGCGCGCAATCGGCGTGGAGGGTTCTTCCGCGCCGCTTGTTTTTTGAACCCGCAGACTGACAAAAAGACGGCCGAACCGCCAGAGGCGGTTCATCAAGGCCGACCGAACAGCGAAAGGCAAAAAATGTTCGCAGTCATTAAAACGGGCGGTAAGCAGTATCGCGTTGCCGCCAACGATCTCCTGAAGATCGAAAAAGTCGAAGCCAATGTCGGCGACATCGTCGAGATCGGCCACGTGCTCGCGCATGGCGAGGGCGAGAATGTCACGTTCGGCGCGCCGTTCGTCGATGGCGCTCTGGTCACCGCCGAAGTCGTCGAGCAGGGCAAGAACCGCACGGTCATCGCTTTCAAGAAGCGCCGCCGCCAGAATTCGCGCCGCAAGATCGGCCATCGCCAGCTTTTGACCACCGTGCGGATCTCCGAGATCCTGCTGGGTGGCGCCAAGCCCGCCAAGAAGGCCGCCGTCAAGGCGGAAGCCAAGGCTGAGGTTGCTGCCGAGGCCGCGCCGAAGGAAGCCAAGGCCAAGAAGGACGCCCCCAAGGAAGAAGCGAAGGCCGAGGCCGTCGCCGCGCCGCTGTTCAAGGCGCCGAAGGGCGAGCCGGACGACCTGACCGTGATCAAGGGCATCGGCCCGGTCGCCGCCAAGGATCTCGCCGAGCAGGGCATCATCACCTTCGCGCAGCTCGCCAAGCTCAGCGACAAGGATGTCGCCAAGATCGACGAGCACATGCCGTTCAGCGCCGACCAGATCAAGGACTGGCGCGAACAGGCCAAGGAACTGGCGAAGAAGTAATTTTTCCGGCGAAACATCAGCCGGATCGGACTTGAAACGGAACGCGAACGCGTTCATAAAGCCTTTTAGGCGCCTTGCGGCGCAACGGAGTTAGTTAGATGGCACACAAGAAAGCTGGCGGCTCGTCGCGCAACGGTCGCGACTCGCATTCCAAGCGTCTGGGCGTGAAGAAGTTCGGCGGCGAAGCCGTCATCCCGGGCAACATCATCATTCGTCAACGCGGCACGACCTGGCACCCCGGCGTCAATGTCGGCATGGGCACGGACCATACGCTTTTCGCGCTCGAAACCGGCGCCGTGACGTTCAACAAAAAAGCCAACGGCCGGACCTACGTATCGGTCAACCCGATTGCCAAAGCCGCGGAGTAGCCGGTTCCGTACTAGAACACCGGCGCCCATCTCGGGAACCGGTGTCTGGCAAAGCCAGGAAAAGGATCAGGGGAGATGGGTTTCCATCTCCCCTTTTTCTTGTGCCTGGAGGACTTTGAAATGGTTGCCGAAGCGGAAGACTCAGAAGACGAAAGTTACGCGATAGATTGTCCGGTTCTGGTTACAGAGCGGCTGGTCATGCGCGCTCCCGAGGAGCGGGATATCGCCCAACTGGTCGAGCTTGCCGACAACCGTCACGTCGCCGAAATGCTGGCCCGCATGCCGCACCCCTATGGCGAAGCCGAGGGGCGTGCCTTCCTCGCCATGACCAAGGCGCGCCGCGCCGGCATCGCCTATGCGCTGACGCTGGCCGGCACCGACACTTTCGTCGGCTGCGCGGGCTTGAACACCACCGATCGCGGGTTGGAACTCGGCTACTGGATCGGCGAGCCCCACTGGAAGCGCGGCTATGCGACCGAAGCAGCGCACGCGCTGGTCGATCTCGCCTTTCAGAAGACGTCGATCCAGGTGCTGCATGCCTCGACGCGGGTCATCAACCCGGCCTCGCGCCGGGTGATCCACAAGTGCGGCTTCCAGTATGCCGGCCAGGGCATGCTGAACTCGATCGTCGCCGGCCAGGTGCCTGTCGAGCGTTACCGGCTCGACAGGAAGACCTGGACCAGCCTGCGCAATTGGATCCATTTCTAGGCGCGTCGATATTCAGGTCAGGCCGGCCTGCGAATGGCGGCTTCCTGCGCTTCCGGTGCTCGCGTGCTTCAGTACGCTCCGCTCCGGTTCTCGGAAGCCATCATCTTCGGCTCGGCCTGACCTGAATCTCGCTGCGTGGTGCGGAACACGACAAAATCAACTGCGGACCAGACTTGATCAACTGCGGACCAGACTTGGCCTCAGCCCAGTTCGACCCAGACCGGGTGGTGGTCGGAACCGGCGGCTTGCCGGTCTACCCAGAGGCGCTTCAGGGATTTGGCAAGCGACGCACTGGTGAAGACATAGTCGATGCGCTTGTGGCGGCTGGCGTTGGTGGGGTCCTTGGGATCGACCCAGGAGACGAGATCCTCGCCGGCGACATCGAGGCGCACGGCGGCATCGACGGCGAAGTCGGCGGTCAACGGCATGCCGAATTCATGGTCCGGCTGGCCGGCAAGTTCGACATATTCCGGCGAGCCGGCCAGCATGTTGAAATCGCCCATGCCGACAAAGGCTTCCGGATGGGGCAGTTCCGGCAGGCCGATCTCGGCGACGCCGGACAATGCGCCGCCTTCGAGCGCATAATTCAACAGGCGCTGGCGCAGGAACTGAATCTGGCTGGCGCGCTCGACCGGGCTGCGGTGATCGAGATGGATGGAATAGAAGCGGATGAAACCAAGCGGCGTCTCGATCAGCGCTTCGAGTGCGCCGCGCTGGAAGTTCATCATCTCGAAGCTGCGGCTGCGCGGCAAGAGCAGGTTGCGCGACAGATGAATGGGCGTCCTCGACAAGACCATGTTGCCGAGCTGGAAGGTGGTGGTGATGGCGCGGCCGTTCTCGATGCGCGAGCCGATATTGGCCTCGAAATTGCTGCCATAGACGGCGAAATAATCGGGCAGCGCCTCGCCGATCTCGGCGACCATGTCGCGGCCGCCGTTCCTGGGATTGTTGCGGGTGACCTCCTGCAGCGCGATCACGTCGGCGCCGCGCACGGCATCGGCGATGCGCCCGACATCGTAGCGCCCATCGAGACCGATGCCGTACTGGATGTTGTAGGTTACAAGCTTCATTCCGACATCTCCGGCCGACCCCACACGGCCATTGTCACAAAACGGCCTCGCCCTTGGCCGCGCCTTGGTTTAGAGCAAGGCCCAAGGTTTAGAGCAATGCCGCAAGGCCAATAAAAGAAACTGCGATCCCATGAAATTTCTCGATCAAGCCAAGGTCTATGTCCGCTCCGGCGACGGCGGCGCCGGTTCGGTGTCGTTCCGGCGCGAAAAATTCATCGAATTCGGCGGGCCGGATGGCGGCGACGGCGGCCGCGGCGGCGATGTCTGGCTGGAAGCGGTCGATGGGCTGAACACGCTGATCGACTATCGCTACCAGCAGCACTTCAAGGCCAAGACCGGCGTCCACGGCATGGGCCGCAACATGACCGGCGCCAAGGGTGCCGACGTCACACTGAAAGTGCCGGCCGGAACGCAGGTCTTCGAGGAAGACAACGAGACGCTGATCTGCGACCTGACCGTGGTCGGCCAGCGCTTCCTGCTCGCCAAGGGTGGCAATGGCGGCTTCGGCAACCAGCATTTCAAGACCTCGACCAACCAGGCGCCGCGCCGCGCCAATCCAGGCCTGCCGGGCGAGGAGCTCAACATCTGGCTCAGGCTGAAGCTGATCGCCGATGCCGGCCTGGTCGGGCTGCCCAATGCCGGCAAGTCGACGTTCCTGGCGGCCGTCACCGCGGCCAAGCCGAAGATCGCGGACTATCCGTTCACGACGCTGCATCCGGGCCTCGGCGTCGCGCGCATCGATGCACGCGAATTCGTCATCGCCGATATTCCCGGCCTCATCGAAGGCGCGCATGAAGGCGTCGGCATCGGCGACCGCTTCCTCGGCCATGTCGAGCGCACGCGTGTGCTGCTGCATCTGGTTTCGGCACAGGAGGAAAATCCGGGCAAGGCCTACAAGACCGTGCGCGCCGAACTCGAAGCCTATGGCCACGGCCTGACCGACAAGGTCGAGATCCTGGCGCTGAGCCAGGTCGACACGCTCGACGCCGACGCACGCAAGAAGAAGGTTGCTTCACTCAAGCGCGCCGCCGGGCGTGCGCCGATGCTGCTGTCTGCCGTCACCGGCGAGGGTGTCGAGGCGGTGCAGCGCGCGCTGATGGCGGTGATCGCCGAAGCCCGCGCGCAAATTGCCGCCCCGGTCGAGACGCGCTGGGAAAAGTAGGGCCATGCAGTCGCTCAGGAAATACCGGCGCATCACCGTCAAGATCGGCTCGGCGCTGCTCGTCGACCGCACCAGCGGCCTGAAGCGCGACTGGCTCGCCTCGCTCGCCGACGATATCGCCGTGCTTGCCAATGGCGGCGCCGAGATCCTCGTCGTGTCGTCGGGCGCCATCGCGCTTGGCCGTACCATTCTCGACCTCGGCAAGAGGGCGCTGAAGCTCGAGGAAAGCCAGGCAGCGGCGGCCGTCGGCCAGATCGCGCTCGCCGGCGCCTGGTCGGATGCGCTCGGCAAAGGCGCCCTGAAATCGGGCCAGATCCTTTTGACACTCGGCGACACCGAGGAACGCCGCCGCTACCTCAATGCACGCGCGACGATATCGACGCTCTTGAAGATGAAGGCGGTGCCGGTCATCAACGAGAACGACACGGTGGCGACCTCCGAAATCCGCTATGGCGACAATGACCGGCTGGCCGCGCGGGTGGCGACGATGATGGGGGCGGACCTTCTGGTGCTGCTGTCCGACATTGACGGGCTCTACACCGCGCCGCCAGCGCGCGACCCGCAAGCCAAATTCATTCCGTTGGTCGACCGCATCACGCCTGACATCGAGGCGATGGCGGGTGCGGCGGCGTCCGAGCTGTCGCGCGGCGGCATGCGCACAAAGCTCGATGCCGGCAAGATCGCCACGGCCGCCGGCACGGCAATGATCATCACCTCCGGCACCCGGCTGTCGCCGCTGATGGCGATCGAGCGCGGCGAGCGCGCCACCTTCTTCAAGCCGAGCGCAAATCCGGTCAAGGGCTACAAGACCTGGATCGCCGGCCAGCTCGAACCGGCCGGGCGGCTGACCGTCGATGCCGGCGCCATCGGCGCGCTCATTTCGGGCAAGTCGCTGCTGCCGGCCGGCGTGAAACTGGTCAGCGGCAATTTCTCGCGCGGCGATACGGTGGCGATCCTGTCGCCCGAGGGCCGCGAGATCGCGCGCGGGCTGGTTGCCTACGATGCCGCCGATGCCGTAAGGATCGCAGGCCTGAAGACGGCCGAGATCGAAACCGTGCTCGGCTACGAGGCGCGTTCGGCGATGATCCACCGCGATGATCTCGTGGTGAGTCACGCTGGAGGCGACATAAGCGGAGGATGAGCCATGCTGAAGCTGCATGAAAAATCCGGGGACGATACCGTGGCGCTGATGGCCAATATCGGCCGCCGTGCCCGCGCTGCCGCGCGACCGCTGGCCATCGCCACCACCGCCGCCAAGAATGCCGCGCTTGTCGCCATGGCCGAGGCAATCCTCGCCCGGGAACGGGACATTCTCGACGCCAACGCCGTCGACGTCTCGAATGGTGAGGAATCCGGGTTGTCGGCCTCGTTCATGGACCGGCTGAAACTCAATCCGGCGCGCATCCGCGCCATGGCGGATGGCATCCGCGAAATTGCCGAGCTCAAGGATCCGGTTGGCGACGTCATTGCCGCATGGGATCGCCCCAACGGCCTGCACATAGAGCGCGTGCGTACGCCGCTCGGTGTCGTCGGCGTCATCTATGAAAGCCGGCCGAACGTGACGGCGGATGCCGGCGCGCTTTGCCTCAAGGCCGGCAATCCGGTGATCTTGCGCGGCGGCTCGGATTCGCTCAATTCCTCCTCGGCGATCCACGCCTGCCTGGTCGAGGGGCTGAAGGCGGCCGGTCTGCCCGAGGATGCCATCCAGTTGGTGCCGACCACCGACCGCGCCGCGGTCGGCGAAATGCTCAAAGGGCTTGGTGGCAATCTCGACGTCATCATTCCGCGCGGCGGCAAAAGCCTGGTCGGGCGGGTGCAGAGCGAGGCGCGCGTGCCGGTCTTCGCCCACCTCGAAGGCATCTGCCATCTCTACATCGACCGTTCCGCCGAGCTCGACATGGCGGTGCGGATCGCGGTCAACGCCAAGATGCGGCGCACCGGTGTCTGCGGTGCCGCCGAGACGCTGCTGGTCGACCGCGCGGTCGCCACCACCCATCTGGTGCCGATCCTCGATGCCTTGCGCGCCGCCGGCTGTGAAATCCATGCCGATGCCGAAGTGGTGAAACTGTTCTTCGACGCCAAGCCGGCGACCGATGCCGACTGGGTGACGGAATATCTCGACGCCATCATCGCGGTGAAGCTGGTCGACGGCATCAGTGGCGCGATCGACCACATTGAGACCTTTTCGTCGCATCACACCGAGGCGATCGTCGCCGAGGATGGCCAGGCGGTGGAACGGTTCTTCAACGAGATCGATTCGGCGATCCTGCTGCACAACGCCTCGACGCAGTTCGCCGATGGCGGCGAATTCGGCATGGGCGCCGAGATCGGCATCGCCACCGGCAAGATGCATGCGCGCGGGCCGGTCGGCGTCGAACAGCTGACCTCGTTCAAATACCGTGTACGCGGGTCCGGACAGGTGAGACCTTGACGCTGTTCGTCGCCAGAGCCTGAAGCGATGCTGGCTTCTTCCGAACCGGCGGTACCCTCCCACTATCTTCGCATGCCGCACGCCGAAAAGGGCCTCGCGGTGGGTCTGTTCGGCGGCTCGTTCAACCCGCCGCATGCCGGCCATGCGCTGGTTGCCGAAATCGCTTTGCGGCGTCTGGCACTCGATCAGTTGTGGTGGATGGTGACGCCGGGAAATCCGTTGAAGAGCACACGCGAACTGGCGCCGCTGGGCGAGCGCATCGCGTTTTCCGAGAAGATCGCCAAGAACCCGAAGATCAAGGTCACGGCCTTCGAGGCGGCACACAATGTGCGCTACACCGCGGACACGCTGGCTCTGGTCAAGGCGCGCAATCCCGGCGTCGACTTCGTCTGGATCATGGGCGCCGACTCGCTGCGCGATTTCCACCGCTGGCAGCGCTGGCGCGAGATTGTGCTCACCTTTCCGATCGCGGTCATCGACCGTCCGGGCGCCACGCTGTCGTTCCTGTCGTCGGTGGTTGCCAAGACCTTCGATTACGCCCGCATCGACGAGGGCGACGCGCCGCTGCTCGCCCGCATGAAGGCGCCGGCCTGGACCTTCATCCACGGTCCGCGTTCATCGCTGTCGTCGAGCGCGATCCGCGAGATGGCGAAGGGCTGAGCGGCCGGTTCGGATAACGGATTCCTCGGGCCAGCGATGTCGTTTTTGCGGCGGCATCCGCCCAATCAATAGGCGATGCTGATAAGGCATGCTGGAAAAGACCCACCCCACAGTCGATCCCGAGCGGGGCGACACGCCCGCGCCGCTGATCGCGATTGCCAGCGTCATCGTATCGATGGCGCTGATTGCCATCGGCAATGGGCTGATGTTCGCCTACATCCCCGTGCGGCTCGGCGTGGAGGGGTTCGATCCGGTCTGGGCCGGGCTGATCGTCACCGGTCTGTCGGCGGGCGGCCTTGCCGGCTGCATCCTGACCGGGCCGCTGGTGCGCAGGGTCGGCCATGCACGCGCCTTCATGGTGCTGTCGGCGCTGATCGCGCTGTCCAATGCCGCTATCGGCGCCGGACCGCACCCGCTGCTGTGGATCGTGGCGCGCGCGCTTTACGGCTTTGCCATATGCGGCCTGTTCATCGTCGCGCAGAGCTGGCTCAACGACGCGCTGCCGAACGCCATACGCGGCCGGGTGATGGCTGTGTTCTACGTCGCCTATATTGCCGGCCTCGGCGTCGGCTACGCGACGCTTGCCGTCATCGACATCCACACGGCCGCGGCGTCGTTGATCGGCATCACCTTTACCGCCCTGTCGATCCTGCCTGTCGGCATGACGCGGCTTGCCCAGCCGCCGGCGCCGCAGGCGGCTTCGGTGGCGTTGCGCCAGGCCTGGCGGATCTCGCCGGTCGGCGTCGCCGGCATGCTGGCGGTCGGCGGCCTGTCGATGATCATTTCCGGCTTCGCGCCCATCCACGCCACCGCCAAGGGCTACAGCCAGGCTGATGTCGCGCTGCTGCTGTCGGCGATGCCGGTCGGTACGCTGATCCTGCAGATACCGCTCGGCTGGCTTTCGGACCGCACCGACCGGCGTTACGTGCTTGCCGGCGCCGCGGCGCTCGCGGTCGTCGCCAGCGTGCTTGCCATCGCCTTCGACGGCGGTGCGCTGATGGTCCTGTTGGTGATCTACCTGATCTGGGACGGGGCGGCGGAATCGATCTACGCTCTCTCCAGCGCGCATGCCGCCGACCGCGCCAGGAAGGATGAACTGCTCGCGCTGTCGAGTTCGATGCTGTTTGCCTGGTCGCTCGCCGGCTTCATCGTGCCGGGCATCGTCACGGCGCTTTCGGCCGCCTTCGGCACGGCAACCTTCATCTATGTCGGCATCGTCATCGCCTCGGTATTCTGCCTGTTCGTGCTCTGGCGGGTGATCGCGGCGCGGCCCGTTCCGGCGGGCGCCACGGGCAGCTTCGCGCCGATGTCGGCGCAAGCACCGTTGCCGGTGGAACTCGCCTTCGCGCCGGACGAAGAGGTCCGCCACAGGGGCGGCTGATTATTGTTTGCGGGCCTCGGGTGGCGGCGCTTCCGGGGGTGGCAGCGGGATGGAGATGCCTTCGCTGTCGAAGGCCTGCTTGGCGCGTTTCGTCATGTCGATCTGGGTGGCGAAATAGTCCGCCGCCGCGGTCCAGTAGCGCAAGGTGAGCGAAACGGTCGTGTCGCCGAGTGCGGCCACGAAGGCGATCGGCGCCGGTTCGCGGCGGATGCGCTTCTCGGCGCCGGCAATGGCAAGCAATGTCTTCTGCGCCCCATCTATGTCGTTCCAGGAGCCGATGCTGAGCGTGATATCGGTGCGGCGCACGCCGTTGCGGGTGAAATTGCGTACCGGCTGATTCCACAGCGTCGAATTGGGGGCCAGTATGTAGACGCCGTCGGCGGTCCTGAGCTTCGTGGCGAAGAGGCCGATTTCCTCGACCGAACCGGCAATGGCGCCGACCTCGACGGATTCGCCGATGCGGAACGGCCGCAGCGCGAGCAGCATGATGCCGGCCGCGATGTTCTGCAGCGTGCCTTGCAGGGCGAGACCGATGGCCAGGCCGATGGCGCCGATCGCGGCGATGATCGATGCGGTCTGCACGCCGAACTGGCCGAGCACCATGATGACGACAAGGATCAGGATGGCGTAGCGCACGATCTTGGAAAAGAAATGCCGCAGCGTCGCGTCGAACCCGTGGATGTGGCCGAGGCCAGCCGAGATCGAGCGCTCGGCAAGGTTGGCAACGATGTAGCCGACCACCAGGAGGATGACGGCGCCGATGGCGGAGAAGGAATAGGAGACGATCAGCGTACTGAGCTGAGCGAGGCCGGCCTGGACGGTGAGAAGGGTGTTTTGCGGGTCGATCGGCATGGCGGGATTCCGGTTGGTCGGTCAGCCGATAACCGCTGCCGGACGCCTGGGTTCCGATGTTTTTTCGTGTCGCGCGGAACAATATGCCAGTCGGCAAGTTCGCGTCAGTTGGGGCTCCGTCTTGAAACTGCAACGGAACTCTGCCTATCTAAGTGGTGTCACCTGCTTTCAGGGGTGATTTGGTTGTTCTTGCTGCGAAAGGAAATACACTGAGAACAGCACTGCGGAAGAAGGCCGATATCATGCCTTCGCCGGCCAGGATCAGCGTAGACGACGCCGTGTCCCGTGCCATCAAGACAGTCCTTGCCAGTCTGGAAGACTCCAAGGCCGAAAATATTGTCTCAATCGACATTCAGGGGAAATCGAGCCTCGGCGACTATATGGTCGTCGCGTCGGGCCGATCGCACCGTCATGTCTCGGCTGTCGCCGACCATCTCCTCAAGGCGCTCAAGGATGCCGGCCTCGGCACGGCGCGCGTCGAGGGGCTGTCCGGCGCCGACTGGGTCCTGATCGATTCTGGCGATATCATCGTCCATGTCTTCCGTCCCGAAGTCCGCGAATTCTACAATCTCGAAAAGATGTGGCAGGCGCCGGATCTCGAGGAAGAGACCCTCCACTAAGCCGATTTTGTCTGATGCATGTCGTTGCCTAAACCGGTTCCCACTTGGGTGACATGCATTAGCGGCTCATAGAGGCGAGGATGAAGATTTCAGTTCATGCCGTGGGCCGAATGAAAGCCGGCCCCGAGCGGGAGTTGGCCGACCGCTATTTCGAGCGTTTCGCCAAGAGCGGGCCCGCCGTGGGGCTCGAATTCGCCGGGATCACCGAGATCGCCGAGGGCCGCGCGCAGAGCGCCAGCGAGCGCCAGCGCGACGAAGGCTCGCGCCTGCAGGCGCAGCTGCAGCCAGGCACTGCCCTCATCCTGCTCGACGAGCGAGGCAAGAACCTGTCCTCCCAGGATTTCGCCAGCCATATCGGACAGTTGCGCGATGGTGGGCGCAAGGCGCTGGTGCTCGCCATTGGCGGCGCCGACGGCCACGATCCGCCGCTGCGTGACCAGGCCGAGCTGGTGATGTCGTTCGGGGCGCTCACCTGGCCGCATCAGCTGGTGCGCGTGATGCTGGGCGAACAACTCTACAGGGTGGCGACCATCCTGTCGGGCCATCCCTATCACAGGTCCTGAAAGCGCCGGGTCGCACCGAATTTAGCCCCAATGCCGCGTAAATTCATCTGGGGGCTGCTTTTGCTTTGCAGGGCGTTTTTGCGAACCCTTTTGGGCGACGGGCGCTAACATGGTTGATGATTCGTTAACGAAGCCGCGGATAGAATCGATCGCGAATGTCTGAAGGCTATAAATCGACGACGGGCTCATCGACCGGGGGCTCCTGGAGCGCGCGCTGCGGCATCGCTGCGGCGGCGATGCTTCTATCGCTCCATGCGGCGCGGGCGGAAAACACGCTCGACATGGCGCCCGATCCGGACCAGAGCCGCGCCGAATACGAGCAGGTTTCCAAGGAAATAACGCTGTCGTCGGAACGGCTGGCCAAGCTCGCCGCCGATATCGCCGCGGTCAAGAAGGACCACGCCTCGATCACCGCCGCGCTGATCCAGTCGGCGATGACCGAACAGAAGCTCGGCCAGGACATCGAGGACATCGGCGCCAAGCTGGAGGGGCTGAAGGGCCAGCAACAGAAGATACGCGCTTCACTGTCGGCGCGGCGCGACGTGCTGGCCGAAGTGCTGGGCGCCCTGCAGCGCATGGGGCTCAATCCGCCGCCGGCGATCCTGGTCAAGCCGGAGGACGCGCTGTCGTCGGTGCGCAGCGCCATCCTGCTCGGCGCCGTGGTGCCGGAACTGCGCCAGCAGACCGATGCGCTGCTGGCCGATCTCAAGGAACAGACCCGGGTGACGGCCTCGATCGAGGCCGAACGGGCGCGGCTGACGGCCGCGGTCGGCGACCAGGCGGCGGAGAAGAGACGTCTTGGCATGCTGCTCGAAGCCAAGCAGAAGCTCGAGGCCGACGCGAAGGCGCAGATGGCGGCCGAACAGCAGCGTTCCGAGCAATTGGCGGCCAAGGCCAGCAGCCTGAAGGATCTGATCGCCTCGCTCGAAGCGCAGGCGGACAAGAACCGCAAGGCCGCGGATGCGGCGAAGGCAGCCGCCGCGAGCCAGGCCGGCGGTACCGAGCCCGGAGGCGACCAGACGGCATCGTTGCCGGTTCCCGAGGGCAACCGGTTGACGGCGGCAGCGCCTTTCTCGGCGCTGCAGGGACAGATCGCCCTGCCGGTCACAGGCCGCATCAAACGCCGGTTCGGCGCCGACGACGGTAACGGCGCCTTGATGCTTGGGGACATGGTTGCGACACAATCGGGAGCCATCGTTACCGCGCCGGCGGATGGGAATGTGCTTTATGCGGGGCCGTTTCGCTCCTATGGTCAACTCTTGATCCTCAATGCCGGCGACGGTTATCATGTCGTCTTGGCTGGGATGAGCAGAATCAGCGTCGCGACTGGCCAGTCAGTGCTCGCAGGAGAGCCGGTCGGCGCGATGGGAGAAGCCCGGGTGGCAAGCACCTCGGTTTCGAAGAATGGAAATGCCACGCCGGAACTCTATGTCGAGTTCCGCAAGGATGGAAAACCCGTCGATCCGGCCCCATGGTGGGCGGACCGTTTTTCTGGAAGGACGTGAAATGATGCGGAAACTGTCGCTTCTGTTTGCCGGTGCGCTGATGGGCGCGTCCGCCATGAGCCTTGTCTATGGCGCACCCGGCTCGGCGGCGAACGCTGCGGGGTCGGAGACCTACAAGCAACTGGCGATCTTCGGCGACATCTTCGAGCGGGTGCGGGCGCAGTATGTGACCCCGCCCGACGACAAGTCGCTGGTCGAGAACGCCATCAACGGCATGCTTTCCTCGCTCGATCCGCACTCCTCCTACATGAACGCCGAACAGGCGCAGGACATGCGCGTGCAGACCAAGGGTGAATTTGGCGGCCTCGGCATCGAGGTCACCATGGAGAACGACCTGGTCAAGGTGATCACGCCGATCGACGACACGCCGGCCGCCAAGGCGGGCGTGCTGGCCGGCGACTATATCGCCAAGATCGACGGCGAGGAGGTTCGCGGCCTGACGCTCAACGACGCGGTCGACAAGATGCGCGGCCTGGTCAATACGCCGATCAAGCTGACCATCCTGCGCCAGGGCGCCGACAAGCCGATCGAACTGACGGTCGTGCGCGACATCATCAAGGTCAAGGCGGTCAAGTTCCGGGTCGAGAACGACATCGGCTACATGAAGATCACCTCCTTCACCGAAAAGACCTATGACGACCTCGAGAACGCCATCGACACCATCAAGAAGCAGGTGCCGGACGACAAGTTGAAGGGCTATGTGCTCGACCTGCGCCTCAACCCGGGTGGCCTGCTCGACCAGGCGGTGAGCGTGTCGGATGCCTTCCTCAAGCGCGGCGAGATCGTCTCGACGCGCGGCCGCGATCCCAAGGACGTCACCCGCTTCGACGCCAAGCCCAAGCAGACCGACGACATCAACGGCAAGCCGATGATCGTGCTCGTCAATGGTGGCTCGGCCAGCGCTTCGGAGATCGTCGCGGGCGCGCTGCAGGATCTGCGCCGCGTCACGGTGGTCGGTACGCAGTCCTTCGGCAAGGGCTCGGTGCAGACCATCATCCCGCTCGGCGAGAATGGCGCGCTCAGGCTGACGACGGCGCTCTATTACACGCCGTCGGGCAAGTCGATCCAGGGCAAGGGCATCACGCCCGACATCAAGGTCGACCAGCCGTTGCCGCCGGAACTGCAGGGCAGGGACCTGACGCGTGGCGAGTCCGATCTCAAGGGTCATATCAAGGGCGCCGACGAGAGCAAGACCGGCTCCGGCTCCGCAGCCTATGTGCCGCCGGATCCGAAGGACGACCTGCAGCTCATCTATGCCGAGCAGCTGCTGCGCGGCCAGAAGACCGATCCGGCCTTCCCGCCCAATCCGGAAAAGGCCGTGCTCAACCAGTAAGGCGGGCAACCGGTCTGGCCGGTTGAACGAAGCAATGCGATGCTGCCGGGACCGTGAGGTTCCGGCAGTTTGATTCGGGGCAGGACCAGGCCTCCAGGGACGGCGCCAAGGGGGGCGCCAGGATTGATGAATTCGTGCATGTCTTCCCGAAGGAGGTCGCCTTCGGACCGTGCACCGGGGACAGGGCTTGGCTGATATCGGCAAGGACATCGAACGCCCGCTTGGACAGACGGTCCGGGCGCCGCGTGCCGCCGGCAAGATCAGCGTAGGCGTGATCGCGGCGAGCGCGGTCGTGCTGGCCGTGGTCGGAGTCTCGGCCGCGATCGCGCTCAGGGAAAAGCCGTTTCGAAAACCGCAGGAAGTCGCCGTTTCGACGCCGAAAGTGACCGCGGCGGCGGAGCCCGCCGTGTCGCCTCCCGCATTGGCCCCGGCAGCGACGCCAAAGGTGGAGACGCCGGCGAAGGACTTGTCGACCAAGAGCGGCGGTCCGCAGATCATCCATGTGCAGACGGAAGAAGGCGATGGCCCTCCCAAGGCGGCAATCGTCATTCGCGATCCGTCGACAGTCGGCCAGAACCTCAAGATCGCGCATATTCCCGACAGGGCGCTGATCGAAACCAGTGAAACCGGGCCTTTGCCGATGCGCTCCGCCGATGGCCGGCGGCCGTTCGACGTCTATGCGCGGCCATGGTCCGGCACGCGTGGCGCACGTGTTGCGATCGTCATTGGCGGCCTCGCTGTTTCACAGACCGGCACCCAGGCGGCGATCGCCAAACTGCCGGCGGAAGTGACGCTGGCCTTCGCGCCGCAGGGCAACAGCATCGGCCGCTGGATGCAGGCCGCGAGGCAGAGCGGCCATGAGATCGTCATGCAGGTGCCGCTCGAACCGTTCGACTATCCCAACGTCAACCCCGGCCGCAACACGCTGACGGTGGCGGCGACCCCCGACGAGAATCTCAGGAATCTGCACTGGGCGCTGTCGCGGACGACGAACTATACCGGCGTCATGAACTATATGGGCGCGCGTTTTTCCTCCGACGCGGCGGCGATGCAGCCGTTCATGGCCGAGCTCGGCAAAAGGGGCCTCGCCTATATCGACGACGGCTCGTCGGCGCGCAGCCTGGCTCCGGACATGGCGTTGAAGGATGGCGTGCCCTTCGTCGCCGGCGACACGGCGATCGACGCGGTGCAGGATCGCGGCGCCATCCTGAAGAAGCTCGACAGTCTCGAAGCGACCGCGCGTGCCAAGGGTACCGCTGTCGGTATCGGCTCGGCCTTCGACCTGACGGTTGACACCGTCACCGCCTGGATCGCTGAAGCGAAGAAGCGCGGCATCGAGATCGTGCCGGTTTCAGCGGTGGCCGTCGATCCGCAAAAAGGATAGACGATGTGGACAATCAGCTTGTGACGATTTCAGCGATGGCGAGAGAAGAGCTTTCTCTGTGCTTCGTTGAGCGCGCTATCCCAATCGACCTCGCGCTTAGATCGCGGGATTTGCCGATGTTCATTGTTGTAGAATAGTGTCCCATGGATTCCGAGCGCATCGCGCTTAAGGATAGGGCGGCTCCAAAGCGGAGCTAGCACGCGGCCAGCCTCCTCTTCGCCTAGCCGTTCGAAGAGGTCTTCGGCCAATTCCATATCTCGCCCGTCGGGAAAGATGGCGGCGAACTCCTCCTCGGTTGCCTGGAATATGCTGAAGGTAGCGTTCAGAGCGCCGTCGATGATTTGGATATTTTTCATAAGATGTATTTTCGCATTCGACCGCAACAGCGGCAACTGGCCGGGTGACAGCCAACTCGAACGCGGCGCAGTTTCCGCGCTTCCGGTGTAAGCCCAGTTTGGGTAGGCTCCGTTCTCGATCCGCCCAGTCGCACCGCGTCGTCGGAGCGATTCTCAAAACAGCTGGAAACTGACTAATGTCCAAAAAGACGATCGACCGCGAAACGCTGCCCTATCGGCCCTGTGTCGGGCTGATGATCCTCAATGGCGATGGCCTGGTCTGGGTCGGGCATCGCATTGCCGAACCCGACAGCGAATTCGCCGGCACGACGCAGCTCTGGCAGATGCCGCAGGGCGGCATCGACAAGGGCGAGGAGCCGCTGCAGGCGGCGGAGCGGGAGCTCTATGAGGAGACCGGCATGCGCAGGGTCTCGCTGCTGGCCGAAGCGCCGGACTGGATCAACTACGATCTGCCTGATCATCTCGTCGGCATCGCCTTCAAGGGCAGGTATCGCGGCCAGGCGCAGAAATGGTTTGCGTTCCGCTTCCACGGCGATACCAGCGAAATCCAGATCAACCCGCCGCCGGGCGGCCACACCGCCGAATTCGACAAATGGTCGTGGCGGCCGATGCAGGATCTTCCCGACCTGATCGTGCCGTTCAAGCGCAAGGTCTATGAAGATGTGGTGGCGGCGTTCCGGCACCTGGTGCCGTAGCTGGACGAGTTGCGACCGGGTTCGAAGGACCTTGGTTGCCGTGCCGGCGCGTCGGTCCTATTGATGTTAATCCGCTACAAGGAGGGTCGCCATGAACGACACCCCCGCAAGGTCGCTGCCCCATGACGTCGCCGCCGTAAGCCAAGCGGCTGCCGGGGCGATCTTGACCATCGATCTCGGTGCGATCCGCGAAAACTACCGGCGGCTGAAGGCAAGGCTGGGCGGCGCACGCTGCGCCGGCGTGGTCAAAGCCAACGGCTACGGTCTCGGCGCGAGCCAAGTGGCATCGGCGCTGATGAAGGAAGGCTGCGGCATCTTCTTCGTCGCGCTGCTGGCCGAAGGCATCGCGCTGCGCAAGGCGATCGGGGCCGGACCTGAGATCTACGTGCTGAACGGATTGCCGCCAGGCTCCGAGCCGGAGGCGGTCGCGTCGGATCTGTGCGCGGTCGTCAACAGTGGCGCGCAGTTGAAAGCCTGGCGCGCGGCGGCGCATCGCGTTGGCCGAAAACTTCCAGCCGCCATCCAGGTCGACAGCGGCATGTCGCGGCTTGGCATGGCGCCGGCCGAAGTCGAGGCGATGGCCGGTGATGCCGCCGCGTTCGACGGCATCGCCGTCAGATATGTGATGAGCCATCTGGCATGCGCGGACGAGCCGCGCCATCCCGCCAATGAACAGCAGCGGCTGGCCTTCGAGCGGTTGCGCGCCAGGCTGCCCGAGGCACCCGCTTCGCTCGCCAATTCCTCCGGCATTTTTCTCGGGCCGTCGTACCATTATGATCTGGCCCGCCCTGGCGCCGCGCTCTACGGCATCAATCCGACGCCCGCCGAACCCAACCCGATGCTGCCCGTGGTGCGGCTGCAGGCCAAGGTGGCGCAGACGCGCAGCGTCGAACAGGGCACCGGCATCGGCTATGGCCACACCTATCACGCGGAAGCGCCGCTCAGCCTGGCGACGATCTCGTTCGGCTATGCGGATGGCTGGCTGCGCCGGTCCGCGTCGGCCGCCTGGTTCGAGGGGGTGCGCCTGCCCTTCCTCGGACGGGTGTCGATGGATTCGATCATTCTCGACATTTCCGCCCTGCCGCCCGGCAAGCTTCGCGAAGGGGATCTCGTCGAACTGCTCGGCCCTTCGCAAACCGTCGACGACGCCGCCGGCCATGCCGGCACCATCGGCTACGAAATCCTGGCCAGTCTCGGCACGCGCTTCCACCGGCGCTTTGTCGGCGGTTGAGCGGTTTGGCCGCGCTTGACAAGCGGACGCCTGTCGGCAAGCTTCGGCGCATGAGCAACCTCGCTTATATCAGAACCTTGTTCAGGGTCTGCCCGATCGCGGGATCGTAGCCCCGGCGCGGCCGCCTTTCGGCGTTCGTCCGTACCGGGGCATCCATACATCCACCCATCGCCATCAAGCCGCACCGCTCTCCGCGGCTGCCGACTTTCATCAGGCCGCCGTCAACGCGGCGGCAAGCGCGCATCCGCTCGATGCGCCGATCCATGAGGTTTGCCATGCAACATGCAACGGGACTGCATCCATCCGCCCAGATTCTAATCAGCGACACCGACCATGACAGATTGGCCGGCCTGGCCCGGACCGTGCTCGACCGCGCGCCCGAGACGGCCGATGAGCTGCTCGCGGAATTGGACCGGGCGGTGATTACGGAAGCGGCGGCAATTCCGGCCGGCGTCGTGCGAATGGGGTCGACAGTCACGGTTCGCGGTGAAGGCGGTGATATCAGGCGCATCACGCTGGTCTATCCAGGCGACGCCGACATTGCCGAAAACCGGATCTCGGTGCTGACGCCGATGGGAACGGCGCTTGTCGGCGTCAGCACCGGACAGGTGGTGTGCTGGAGCGGCCGTGGCGGCCGCAAACTGTCGGCAACCGTGGAGGCGGTCGATACGCCCGCCGGCGGCGGCGAGCACTGATCGTGGAGGCGATAATGAAAAACGGAAGCTGCCGCCTGACGACGAAGGATTTCGCCGTCCTGGAAGTAATGCTCGAGCGCCGGCGGGCATTCGCGGATCCGATGGTCGCGATGATCGAAGAGAAGCTTTCCAATGCCGGCGTCGTGCCCATCGAGTCGGTCGAACCCGATATCGTGACGCTGAACAGCCGGGTGGTGTTTTGCGTCGATGCCGGTGCGGCCGAGACGCGCACCCTGGTGCAGAACGACGTGCGCGGACCGGTCGGCTCCAGCCTGTCGGTGGCAACCAGGCGCGGCCTGTGCATGCTTGGCATGGCGCAAGGCCAGACGGCATCGCTCGAACACCCCGACGGCAGGCGCGAATCGATCCGGATCAAGGCGGTGCTCTATCAGCCGGAAGCCGCGCGGCGGGCAGCCCGGGAAAGAGCTTCCGCTGGCGGATCGCGGCCACATGGGCTGACCCTCGTCTACAGCGCCGACACGTCTATCCGGCCTCTTGGCGAGACGGCAGGAATGCGGCAGACAGGGAAAGACGACGATCCCGGTCCGTCGGCGGCGTGAAAAGCCACGGCGCATGGTTGAGAAGATCGGAATCGATTTTCGCCGGCGATCGTGCGCAAATCGCAGATGTGGCCGTGTCCTTCGGCATGAAGGACACGGCGTAAGGAGTGAATGATGAAGATCATGGTGCTGGGCAGTGGCGTCATCGGGGTGACCACGGCCTATTATCTCGCTGAGGCCGGCCATGAGGTGACGGTGATCGACCGCCAGAAAGGCCCGGCGCTGGAGACCAGCTTTGCCAATGCCGGCGAGATTTCGCCCGGCTATGCCTCGCCCTGGGCCGGCCCCGGCATTCCGCTCAAGGCGATCAAGTGGCTCCTGATGAAGCACGGCCCGCTGGTGGTGCGGCCGGCCTTCGACCCGCATATGTGGACATGGCTGGTCAAGATGCTGCGCAACTGCACCGCCGAGCGCTACGCCATCAACAAAGCGCGTATGGTGCCGCTGGCGGAATACAGCCGCGACACGCTGAAGGCGCTGCGCGAAGCGACCGGCATTGCCTATGACGAGCGGACCCAGGGCACGCTGCAATTGTTTCGCACGCAAAAGCAACTCGACGGCACCGGAGGCGATGTCGAGGTGCTGAAGAAATATGGCGTGCCGTACGAAATCCTCGACCAGGATGGCTGCATCGCGGCAGAGCCGGGGCTGGCCGGCGTGCGCGAGAAGTTCGTCGGGGGGCTGAGACTGCCGCATGACGAGACCGGCGACTGCAAGATGTTCACCGACAGGCTGACCGAGCTCTGCGTGGCGCGCGGCGTCAAGTTCGAGTACGACGTGACCATCTGGCGCGTCATCCGCAGCCGCAATCGTGTCGCCAATCTGAGCACCAGTGCTGGCTGGAAGGCGGCAGACGCCTATGTCATGGCGCTGGGCAGCTATTCGGCGGGTTTCATGCGCCGGATGAAGCGGTCGATCCCGGTCTATCCGGTCAAAGGCTACTCGATCACGGTGCCGATCAAGGACGCCGCCGCCGCACCGGTGTCGACCGTAATGGACGAGACCTACAAGGTCGCGATCACCCGGCTTGGCGACCGCATCCGCGTCGGCGGCACGGCCGAGATTTCCGGCTTCGATCTCAGGCTGCACGAATCGCGGCGCCGCACCCTGGAACACTCGGTCGGCGATCTCTTTCCGGGCGCCGGCGCCATGCGCGAGGCGACGTTCTGGTGCGGGCTGCGGCCGATGACGCCGGATGGACCACCGCTGATCGGCCGCACCGAACTGTCCAACCTCTATCTCAATACCGGCCATGGAACGCTGGGCTGGACCATGGCCTGCGGCTCGGCCAAGGTGCTGGCCGACATCATCTCGAACCGGGTACCCGACATCGACGTGCGTGCCCTGGCGCAGGAGCGTTATCTTAAATAGCCCGCGCGCGTCTCGCCGGCGCGCTCTGTTCCTTGCTTTGATGCACGTCGTTGCCCCAAAACCGGGGCCACTTTTAGGCGACATCTCTTGGGTGGATGCAATTCCGGGCGGAAAACCGCTTCGCACTTTTCCTGGAATTGCATCAGAACGCCTGCCTGACCCAGGCCTCGTCGAACAGCAGCCGGTAGGCCCACGGGATCGTCAGTTTGGTGGAAACCGGGTTCGAGTGGGCGAGATAGTCGTCATAGACCGGCTTCATCCTGGCGTAGAAGGCGGGGTCGAGCACCATCATGCCGTTCTCGGAATCGTGGAAGAAGCTGCGGTTGTTGAGGTTGACCGAGGAGATGGCGACCAGCTTTTCATCGATCAGCATGATCTTGGAATGCAGCACCACGTCAGGTGCCTTGAATTCGCGGATGTCGATGCGGTCGCCATATTTCTCGACGAACAGCTTGTTGAGCGCGGTGAGGAACCTGCCGCCGATATCGCCCTTGAGGTCGATGCGGCCGACAATGTCGATCTTGACGCCTCGGGCGAGCGCCCGATCGAAGGCCCGGGCGAGGCTCGGCGTCAGATTGAGGTAAGGGTTGACGATCTGGATATGATGCTGGGCGGCGTCGACCAGCTCGACGAAATAGGCCTCCAGCGCGTGGTCATCCTCATAGGGAACCGAAATGAAATGCCGGGCATTGCCAGATGGCAGGCCATCTCCGTGGACCGGGATGGAGAAGGGACGCGCCAGGTTTGTGTCGGCGTCGCGCAGCCATATTGTCGACAGATGCGCGGCGAGCGTCTCGACCATCGCCCTGTCGGCGAACTCGATGTCGAAGTCGCTCCAGTTCGAATAGTAGTTCAGCGAAAGGCCATCGGTCTTGCCGTATTGCTCGAGGTCCGGATAGCGGGACAGATCGATCGGCCGGTGGAACAGGAAGCCATCATGGATGTTGCGGCCGCCGATGATCACGCGCGAACGCGCGGGGTCCTGCGCCAGCGTCGCCAGCATCTTGATATGATGGGTCTTGTGCAGCTGTGAAATCTGCTCGTCGATCGGCGCGCCATGATCCGCCCGCCAGCGGTATTCCTGCAGCTCGACATTGGGGAATTCGGCCGCCAGGCGCTGCAGCATGGCGTCGTCCTTGTCACGTTCAAGCACGTCGGTGACCATGATGCGCACCTTGGCGCCAAGCGCTGCATGATAGCGGATCAGCCGTTCGATGATGCGCCCGGAAAAGTCGGCCTTGAATTCGAGCGAGGACAGATAGATCAGCTTCAGCCTTGGCGCCTTCGAGAAATCGAGCGGCAATTCCGGATCGCCCTTGTCTATTGCCGCATCGGACAGAGGCGCGCCCATCAGTGCCTCGACCTTGGCGTTGAAGCCATCGCGCGATTTGCGCAGCAGCCTGGGCTGGCCGATCGGCATGGCGCAGGTCTGCGACAGCCACCGGCCGGCATAGAAGGCGCGCTCGAGAGCGTCGAGGCCGGCGCCGTCGGGGACCGGGCAGCGCTGGTAGCGGCTATCCAAACTGGCGAGCGCCGGATCGGCGGTCTCTTCGCGCCGGATGGTGAGCGGCGCGCCGGTGGGCGCGAGGCTGGAGCGGATCCTTGCCGTGCACCGGTTCAGGTCATCGGCCGGAAACAGGCTGACCGTGTCGTTCTCGCTCGACAGGCGAAGGCGGAATGCCGCGCCGGCGGCAATGGTGCGTGAGGCTCCGGCGGCGCGGATCGCCAATGCGCCGTCGCAACTGCCTTCGATATCGGCTGGCTGCTGGCCGGCCTGGCGCACGACGATCTCGGTGTTGCGTGCCTGCAAGCCGGAAAAATCGAAGGTCTTGGAAGCCGAGGCCGGCGCCGCCGCATCGATGTAGAGCGTCTGCCGCGACACCCGCCAGCGGCCGTCGAAATGGCCGTGGCCGCCGCCCCCACTGGCCGGCGGCAGATGAGCGTTGGCGACCGGTCCGGCCAGTTGCCGTAGTGTCGAATATGTTGCCTGGAAATCGCGGTTCTGGACATCGCGGCGGTTGCGCCCGAACGGGCCGGTGCCGTTGGCTCGGTCCATGGCGCCGAGCTGGTTGTTGGCAAGCAGCGCCAGGAACCGTCTTTCGTAGTCGCTGTCGATGGCATTGCCGAAGAACCACGCCGCCGCGAACTGTGGCCCGGGCGTGCCGGCCGACAGCGAGGGCCGCGCGCAAGCTTCCTGTCCCGCCAGGAAGTCGCAGGCATTGCTACCCGCACCGGCACAACCGGCAAGGGCAGCCAGCCCGAACAGGGCGAGGATGACGATCGTGCGGCTATTCACCCGTTGGCTCCGGCCTTCATGGCGCTCAACTGCGCCGGGTCGCGCGGCGGCATGAAACCTTGCGGAAAAACCTTGCAGACGGGTATGGCGAAGGTGGCGATCAGCAGTTCGGCCTCGCTGCGCGTCTTGCGCGGTGCCGTCTTGTCGTCGCGGATTGCCCGCGCCGAGGCGACTAGGGCGCCGTCGCAGTCGCAATGGTCGCGGCGGGCGATGTAGCAGGCGTCATGGGTTCGGCAAACGGCGTCGAGGCGGTCGACCGGCCGGGCCGACAGATCGCCGGTGCGGGTGCCGGGACCGCAGTAATTGCCGATGACGAAAGGCGAGGGGCGCGCCATGGCGTAGCGGATCGGCCTGGGCAATTCGGCTTCCGGTACCTTTGTCCATGGATTGGCGCATGCGGAGACAAGAAGCAGCGGCAGGATGGCAAGAACGGCTCGCATGTCTATCCGCGCCAGCTTTCTGAAAGATGTCCCCACCCGGCGCCCGCCTTGCGTGGCCGAGGGCCGCACGCCTGATGTCACACTGGCTGGTTTTGTGGCAAGGAAAAGGCGGCGTGTGGGGACCGGCCGTGTTTGTGCCGTGACGGCGCTTCTACAGGAAGAGGCCCCGCTCACGCTCAACCGCCTTGGTGATGAAGCTGGCGACGATCTGGACGCGGCGCAGCGGCCTCACCGATTCATGGTAGACCAGCCAGTAGGCGCGGCGGATGGGCGCGACCACGTCGACGGCCACCAGCTCCGGCATCGAGCGGGCGACGAAGGTGTGCAGGATGCCGATGCCGGCGCCCGAGCGCACGGCTTCGGCCTGGCCGAGCGCCGAGGAGATGGCGAAGCTGGTGCGCCAGTCCGCGCTGAATTCGGCCGCGTAGTCGAGCGAAGGGCTGACGATGAGGTCCGGCACATAGCCGATGAGGGTGTGCCGGCCGAGTTCGGCGGCGGTTCTGGGCAGCCCATTGGCTTCGGCGTAGGCGCGCGACGCGAACAGGCCGAGCGAATAGTCGACCAGCTTTCCGGCAACCAGCCGCCCTTCGGTCGGCCGCTCGACGGTAATCGCGATATCGGCCTCGCGCCGCGACAGCGAAAAGGAGCGCGGCACCGGCACGAGTTGGATGGTGAGTTCGCGGTGCAGGGCGGTGAGTTCGCCCAGCCGCTTGGCCAGGAAGGCGACGCCGAAGCCGTCGGGTGCACCGATGCGCACGGTTCCGGACACGTCGTCGCCTTCGCCCGATATGGTCGAGCGGGCGGCGATCATGTCGCCTTCCATGCGCTCGGCGATGTCGAGGAAGCGCTCGCCTGCCGGCGTCAGCTCGCTGCCGGTGGTCAGGCGGCGGAAGAGTTTTGTCCTCAGTGCTTCCTCCAGGGCCGCGATGCGGCGCGAGACGGTGGCATGGTTGAGCTCCAGCCGCCGCGCGGCGCCAAGGATCTGGCCGGCGCGCGCCACGGCGAGGAAGATGCGCACGTCATCCCAGTTCAAGGGCGTGGTCCGACAGGACGGAGGGGCGTGTGAGGGAACTCAACTTAACGATTCCAGCGATGACAAACTCACCCTACCATTTGCGACAATTGATGCACAGGCACCCACCGTTATCTATTTTCCGCACAACGGTTGCGTTCTCCCTCGCGTTGCCTTCGCCACCACAAAGGCGGACAATGCGCCATGACAAACAAGGGAGAGAAATCATGATCGACTACGGTCATTTCATCGGCGGCAAGCGTGTCGCCGGCACCAGCGGGCGCAAGCAGGACGTCATGCAGCCGATGGACGGCTCGGTGCGCGGCACTGTGGCGCTGGCCTCGCAGGCGGAACTGCGCGCGGCGGTCGAAAATGCCAAGGCCGCGCAGCCCGCATGGGCGGCCACCAATCCGCAGCGCCGCGTGCGCGTGCTGATGAAATTCCTCGAACTGGTCGCCCGCGACTATGACGAACTGGCCGACATCCTGGCGCGCGAACACGGCAAGACCATCGCCGACGCCAAGGGCGACATCCAGCGCGGCCTCGAAGTGGTCGAGGTCTGCATCGGCGCGCCGCATATGATGAAGGGCGAATTCACCGACGGCGCCGGCCCCGGCATCGACGTCTATTCGATGCGCCAGCCGCTCGGCGTGGTCGCAGGCATCACGCCGTTCAATTTCCCCGCCATGATCCCGCTTTGGAAAATCGCGCCGGCGATCGCTTGCGGCAATGCCTTCATCCTGAAGCCTTCGGAGCGTGATCCGGGCGTGCCGATGCGCATTGCCGAACTGTTCATCGAGGCCGGCCTGCCTGCCGGCATCCTCAACGTCGTCAATGGCGACAAGGATGTCGTCGACGCCATCCTCGACGATCCCGACATCAAGGCCATCGGCTTTGTCGGCTCGACGCCGATCGCCCACTACATCTATTCGCGCGGCACGGCGGCCGGCAAACGCGTGCAGTGCTTCGGCGGCGCCAAGAACCACATGATCATCATGCCCGATGCCGACATGGACCAGACCGTCGACGCGCTGATCGGCGCCGGCTACGGTTCGGCCGGCGAGCGCTGCATGGCAATCTCGGTCGCCGTGCCAGTCGGCAACGACACCGCCAACCGGCTGATGGAAAAGCTGATCCCTCGCGTCGAGAGCCTGAAGGTCGGTCCGTCGACGGATTCGGCCGCCGATTTCGGCCCGCTGGTCACCGCCCAGGCGCTGGAGCGCGTCAAGGGTTATGTCGACACCGGCGTCAAGGAAGGCGCCAAGCTGGTGGTCGACGGCCGCGGCTTCAAGATGCAGGGTTACGAGGACGGCTACTATATGGGCGGCTGCCTGTTCGACAACGTGACCGCGGATATGCGCATCTACAAGGAAGAAATCTTCGGACCGGTGCTCTCGGTTGTGCGTGCGCCGCGCTATGAGGATGCGATCAAGCTCGCCAACGACCACGAGATGGGCAATGGCGTCGCCATCTTCACCCGCGACGGCGATGCCGCCCGCGACTTCGCCAGCCGTGTCCAGGTCGGCATGGTCGGCGTCAACGTGCCGATCCCGGTGCCGATCGCCTACTACACGTTCGGCGGCTGGAAGGCGTCTTCCTTCGGCGACCTCAACCAGCACGGCCCGGACGCCTTCCGCTTCTACACCAAGACCAAGACGGTGACCTCGCGCTGGCCGTCCGGCATCAAGGACGGTGCCGAGTTCGTCATCCCGACGATGAACTAAGCCGGACGGTTTCTTGGCTGCGCGTCCTCGCCTTCGGCTGCGGGCGCGCGGGCCGGCATCAAGGACGGAACCGAGTTCGTCATCCCGACGATGAGCTGACCGGACGCTCCCCTAAACCGAAGTTGAGAAAGCGCGGTGCAAATCGCGCTTCTTTTTCATGGGCGTCGGGAATGTGGGGGCTTTCGTCCGCTTAAGCCTTGCGCCGTCCAGCTGCGCCGCCGCGAGCGCAACGTCAGGTACATTATGCCAATGCCTCGCGCCCCGCGAGCATCTCCACATTCTAATAATTCCATCGCCGTGTGATGGAACCAACAGACCACCATCCGCCTTAGGCTTTATTCCTGCCACGCGTGCAGGCAATCAAACAGCGCCGGTGGCAGCCGGGGTTCTCGTCTGGCGCAAGGAGGTGTCAGATGACACGATTTCTTATGGCGACACTTTTGGCGGCGGCCGCGATGACCGGTGGAATCGCGCCAGCGAACGCGGCGGCGCAATGCGCGGCGCGCGCGGACATCATCAAGGCGCTCGGCGACAAATTCCACGAAACCGAGGCCGGGCGCGGCCTGATCAATCCGAACGTCGTCCTCGAGATCTTCATCTCGGATAAGGGTAGCTGGACCGTGCTGGCCTCGGACACCAAAGGCCAGAGTTGTGTTCTGTCGGTCGGCGAAGGCTGGGACAGCCCGACCATCACCGCGGCGATGCCGGGCGCTTGACGGCGCGAGGCTGCAGCGGGACCTCCCAGCGGCGGCCTTCAGACCGTCGGAATTGTGCCGCCATCGATGACGTACTCGGCGCCGTGGATTGCGGATGCGCGATCCGAAACGAGGAAGGCCACCAGTTCCGCGATCTCTTGCGGCCATGCCGGCCGGCCGATCGGGATGCCGCCCATCGCGTCCATGATACCTTGGCGGGCGGTCTCCTCATCCGAGCCCGAATGGGCCGCCAGCCGCTTCACCATTGCCTCCGAGGCGGTGGTGTGGATCCAGCCCGGCGCCACTATGTTCACGCGAATGCCTTGTGGGCCGAGTTCCTTGGACAGCGCCTTGCTGTAATTTGAAAGGGCCGCCTTCGCCGCCGCATAGGCGATGGTGGATTCGTGGAGCGGCAACCGGCGCTGGATCGACGAGATGTGTACGATCGCCCCGGAGCCCTGCTCGATCATGCGCGGGACAAGCAGGCGGTCGAGCCGCACCGCCGCAAGCAGATTAAGATTGAGTTCATCCTGCCAGATCCGGTCGGACAGCGCCGCGAAACCGCCGCCTGGGCTTTTCGACCCGCCAACGCTGTGAATGACGATGTCGATGCCGCCAAGACGGTCGATGATGGCGGCGGCCACGTTTGCCGCACCGTCGAGAGTGGCGACGTCAGCTTGCACGAAGAGTTCCGCCGGTGATCCGGCGTCGGGCGAACGGGCTGTCGTCGCGACCGTTGCACCTGCTGCGGCAAGCCGGTGAACGATAGCTTCGCCGGCGCCTTTGGTGCCGCCGGTGACCAGCACGCGCCTGCCCCGAAACTCCTGGTCATCGATCGCGAATGTCTGCCGGATGGTCATAGGCCAATCTCCAGTTTCGCGATCCGGTCGCCGCCCAGCGTGAAATTGTAGTGGAGCGTTATCGGGCTGCCGGGGAAGTCACCGGAGACGATACCGGCGATCCGCCATGCGTTGGCTTTGACACCGGCCTCCTTCACCTCGACTGTCGCGTGATATTTGTCGGTCGTACTTTGCATCCACCTGCGGATCGCTTCGGTTCCGCGATGGGTCTCGCCTTCGTCCTTGACGATGGCGTCCAGCGTGAAAGGCGCGAGCATCGCGCCGATGTCGTGGCGGTTGTTGGCGGCGAAATAATCCGCCGGCGGCGGAGGAAGGGTCACGGTCACGGTTTGTCTCCAATTGGATGCCGCCGTCTGTGGGAGGGGGCGGCTGTTGTCGGCCGCTAAGATGAGGTATGCTGGAGAAATGACAAGAACCGACGAAAAAGTAAGGTACTTACCCGAAAGTGAGGCTGAGACGCTGACGCCGCTCTCCGCAGCGAGCGGTGTGGAAAACGTGCTACGCATCCTCGAGGGCCGTTGGAAGCTGGTGATCCTGTTCCATCTGTTCGGCGGCAAAGTGCTGCGCTTTTCAGACCTCGAGCGGGCGATACCGGCTATTTCGCAGAAGATGCTGATCCAGCAGCTCCGGCAGATGGGCGCCGACGGGATTGTCCGCCGTATCGTTCACCATCAAGTACCGCCAAAGGTCGAGTATTGCCTGACCGATTGGGGTCAGGCCCTGTGCCCGGCTCTCGATGCCCTGTTGAAATGGGCGGCGCAAAAGGGCTCCGCCGACGCCTGACCGAGCCTATCGTGTCGCAGCCACCTCGGCATGGCCGCGCAGCAGCGCCATCAGCTTCTTGGCGTCCTTGGCGGCGCCCTCCTCGTCGCCGTCGAGGATCGAGCGGATCAACGCGACATGGTGCTCAGCGGATTCCGCCAGCCCGGTGTCCGACTTGTAGCGGAACCAGAAGCGGCGGCTGTGGGTCTGCAACGGGGCGGCCAGCCGGGCGGCGAACGGATTGTCGGCGGCCAGCGCCAGCGCTTCGTCGAGCGCCTTGTCGGCCTGGATGAAGGCAAGCACATTGCCCGAGATCACCGCCTTCTGCATGGCAAGCGCGGCCTCGTGAAACAGGTCGGCGGCCTCGCGGGTGACGAAGCGTGCGGCCGATCGTGCGAGCACCACCTCGACGCCGCGCCTTGCGTCGAGCACGCGCAGCCAGTCGCCGGGATGCAGCGGTGCGATCGCGATGCCGGCACGCGGCCTGACATCGAGCAGTCCCTCCCAGGCCAGCCGCTGGATCGCCTCGCGCACCGGCGTGCGGCCGAGCGCCAGCCGCTCGATCAGGGAGCCCTCGGTGACAAAACTCGCCGGCGCCAGTTCGAGCGTCACGATCATGTGTTCGAGGACGCGATAAGCCCTGGTCGCCGCGGGCTCGGACACGGTGCTTGCTTCCATGGATATCAAAGGCGGTCTCCTGATATATCTAAAATATATCATAACAGATTCCGCATTGACAGCGGCTTTCCTAACAGATATACGGCTGATATATCAGATGGAGAGATAGTCATGTGGACCGGAGTTTTCCCCGCCGTCACGACCAAATTCACCGCCGACGACCGGCTCGATCATGCCGAGATGGAGCGTTGCTTCAGCCTGCAGATGGAGGCCGGCTGCGACGGCATCATCGTCTGCGGCTCGCTCGGCGAGGGGCCGATGCTGTCGCCTGACGAGAAGATCGAGGTGCTGAAGACCGCGCAGAAGGTCGCTGGCAAGAAGCCGGTGCTGCTGACGGTCAACGAGGCCGGCACCCGCGAGGCCGCCAGCATCTCCAGGCGCGCCGCCAAGGAAGGCGCCAACGGCCTGATGGTGGTGCCGAGCCCGATCTATCATACCAACGCGGAAGAGACCGTGGCGGCGCTGCGCGCCGTGGCCGAGGCCGGCGACCTGCCGGTCATGATCTATTCCAACCGGCTCGCCTACCGCGTCGATGTCACCGTCGACCAGATGGAGGAGCTTGCGTCGGACAAGCGTTTCGTCGCCATCAAGGAATCCTCCGACGACATCCGCCGCTCGACCGAGATCATCAACCGCCTGGGCAGCCGCTACGACCTGTTCACCGGCGTCGACAATCTCGCCTTCGAGGCGCTGTCGGTGGGCGCCATTGGCTGGGTGGCCGGCCTGGTCACCGCCTTCCCGCGCGAGACCGTCGCCATCTACCAGCTGATGAAGCAGGGACGCCGCGAAGAGGCGCTCGCCATCTACCGCTGGTTCCGGCCGCTGCTCGACCTCGATGTCTCGACCTATCTGGTGCAGAACATCAAGCTTGCTGAAGTGTTCGCCATCAACACCAATGACCGCGTGCGCATGCCGCGCATGCCGCTGTCGGGCGAACGCCGCAAAGCGGTCGAGAAGATCGTCAAGGATGCGCTCGCGGTGCGGCCGACGCTGCCGCAGTTCTGAATTGGCGATGGCGCAGGCCCCCTCATCCGGCCGCTTCGCGGCCACCTTCTCCCCAAGGGGAGAAGAGTTCGCCAGCGTTGGCGTCAGCCTCTTCTCCCCAGCGGGGAGAAGGTGGCCCGAAGGGCCGGATGAGGGGGCTGGCACGGAGAAGCGAGAGAGGGCGTTTTGCACTGTGCGCCGCCATGAGTAACAATGCCGTAATCGACATCGCCATCATCGGTGGCGGCATCATCGGCATCTGCGCGGCGGCCTTCCTTGCCGAGGCGGGACTGGATGTCACGGTCTTCGACCGCACCGGTATCTGCGAGGAGACGAGTTCCGGCAACGCCGCCGCCTTCGCCTTTTCCGACGTGCTGCCGCTGGCGCACAAGGGCATGATCCGGCAGCTGCCGAAATGGCTCGCCGATCCGCTCGGCCCGCTCAGCATTCCGCCCGTCTACCTGCCGAAGCTGCTACCCTGGCTGGTTCGCTTCTGGCGCGCCGGCGCGCCAGGGAAATACGAGGCGAGCCTGGCGGCGCAGTCCGGCATGATGAAGCTTGCCGAGGCCGAGTGGATGGATCTGCTCGATCGTTCCGGCACGCGGCCGATGCTGCGTGAGGACGGTTCGCTCGAGCTCTATGAAAGCGAATCCGAGTTTCGCGCCTCGATGTCGGGCTGGGCGGCGCGCGAGCGCTTCGGCATCGGCTTCCGGCACGTCGAGGGCAAGGACCTGGTGGACTTGCAGCCGGGGCTGTCACCGCGTTTCGTCAGGGGCACCTTCGTGCCGGGATGGAAGACGGTCGCCGATCCAAAACTGCTCGGCAAGGCCGTGTGGGCCTACGCGCAGTCCAAGGGTGCCCGTTTCGAGATGGCCCGCATCGACCGGGTCGCCGCCTGTCAAGACGGCGCGACACTGACGCTGGCAGACGGCTCGACCAGGCAGGCCAGGCACCTCGTCATTGCCGCGGGCGCCTGGTCGCACCTGCTGGCGCGGCAGCTCGGCGACCGCATTCCGCTGGAAACCGAACGCGGCTACAACACGACATTGCCGAGAGCCGCGTTCGACGTGAGGCGGCAACTGATCTTCTCCGGCCACGGCTTCGTCATCACCCCGCTCGACACGGGCCTGCGCGTCGGCGGTGCCGTCGAGCTTGGCGGCATCGAACGGCCGCCCAATTTCAACAGGGCGAAAGCGCTCTTGCGGAAGGCGCAGGCATTCCTGCCGGGGCTCGATCCCACGGGCGGACGCGAATGGATGGGGTTCCGGCCCTCGCTGCCGGATTCGGTGCCCGTCATAGGCAAGGCAGCGCGAAGCCGGTCGGTCATCTATGCCTTCGGCCACGGCCATCTCGGCCTGACCCAGGCTGCGGCAACCGGGCGGTTGATCAGGGAATTCGTTCTGGGGCAGACTTCGTCCGTCGATCTGGTCCCCTTCAGCCCACAACGATTTTGATTTTTTCGGGTTTTGATTTTCGAGGAGCGACATGGCCAAGAAATCCTTCTTCTGCATCGACGGTCACACCTGCGGCAACCCGGTGCGGCTGGTCGCCGGCGGCGGCCCGCTGCTGCAGGGCTCGACAATGATGGAACGGCGCGCGCATTTCCTCGCCGAATACGACTGGATCCGCACCGGCCTGATGTTCGAGCCACGCGGCCATGACGTGATGTCGGGCTCGATCCTCTATCCGCCGACGCGCGAGGACTGCGACATCGCCATCCTGTTCATCGAGACTTCAGGCTGCCTGCCCATGTGCGGCCACGGCACGATCGGCACGGTGACGATGGCCATCGAGCACGGGCTGATCGTGCCGAAGACGCCTGGCGTGCTCAGGCTCGACACGCCGGCCGGCCTCGTCATCGCCGAATACAAACAGGTCGGCGAGTATGTCGAGGAGGTGCGCATCACCAACGTGCCGTCGTTCCTCCATGCCGAAGGGCTGACGGTCGAATGTCCCGGGCTCGGCGAGATATCAGTCGATGTCGCCTATGGCGGCAATTTCTACGCCATCGTCGAGCCGCAGGCGAACTATCGCGACATGGCGGATTATTCGGCCGGCGACCTCATCGCCTGGAGCCCGGTGGTGCGGCAACGGCTCAACGAGAAATATACCTTCGTGCATCCGGAAAACCCAGGGATCAACCGGCTGTCGCACATGCTGTGGACCGGCAAGCCGACGGTCGAGGGCGCGGATGCGCGCAATGCCGTCTTCTACGGCGACAAGGCGATTGATCGCTCGCCCTGCGGCACCGGCACCTCGGCGCGCATGGCGCAGCTCCATGCCAAAGGCAAGCTCAAGGCCGGAGACGCTTTCGTCCATGAATCGATCATCGGGTCGCTGTTCAAGGGCAAGGTCGAAAAGGAGGTTAACTTGGCCGGGAAGCAGGCAATCATCCCCTCGATTGGCGGTTGGGCGAGGATGACCGGACTGAACACCATCTTCATCGACGACCGCGATCCGTTCGCGCATGGTTTTGTGGTCAAGTAGGGAGAATCCTGACCCCACGGAAAGGAGTGTGACGAAAAAACGAACCGTGTCAGGAACGCAACGATTCTTCTCATCACCTAATTTTGACGGTGATTTCTTCGAAACGGAGCGCATGATGAGGCGCAATCGTCAAAGACATTGCGTTATGCCAATGATAGGGTCCGCGATAGTCCAGGGGCTGGGTGGAAAAAACGGGCGATCGGGAAGGCGTGGTTGGAAACACGCGGAGCGATCAAAAAAAATCACGTTGCAATCCGGCCTCGAAACTTTACGACTAGGGGAAATACGAAAAGGAATGCGTCTGCATGGGCGACATTCCAGGGGAGCCATGTACACATGCAGTACTTCGTCCAGCAGCTTATCAATGGGCTGACGCTGGGATCGATCTATGGGCTGATCGCGATCGGCTACACGATGGTCTACGGCATCATCGGCATGATCAATTTCGCCCATGGCGACATCTTCATGGTGGGCGCTTTCACGGCGCTGATCGTCTTCCTCATCCTCGGCGCGCTGTTTTATTCGGTGCCCGTGGTCATCGCGCTGCTGGTCATGATGATCGTGGCGATGCTGCTCACCAGCCTTTACAATTGGACGATCGAGAAAGTGGCCTACCGGCCGCTGCGCGGTTCGTTCCGGCTGGCGCCGCTGATCACCGCCATCGGCATGTCGATCGCGCTGTCGAACTTCGTCCAGGTGACGCAAGGGCCGCGCAACAAGCCGATCCCGCCGATGGTCAGCCAAGTCTACAACATCAACGGCGTCAGTGTGTCGCTGAAGCAGATCATCATCGTCATCGTCACCGCTTTGCTGCTGGCGGTGTTCTGGTACCTGGTCAACAAGACCTCGCTTGGCCGGGCGCAACGCGCCTGCGAGCAGGACCGCAAGATGGCGGCACTGCTGGGCATCGACGTCGACCGCACCATCTCGATCACCTTCATCATGGGTGCGGCCCTTGCCGCCGTCGCCGGCACGCTTTTCCTGATGTACTACGGCGTCATCGCCTTCTCCGACGGCTTCGTGCCGGGTGTGAAGGCCTTCACGGCCGCGGTGCTTGGCGGCATCGGCTCGCTTCCGGGGGCCGTGCTCGGCGGACTGCTGATCGGCTTCATCGAGAGCATGTGGTCGGCCTATTTCTCGATCGACTACAAGGATGTCGCCGCCTTCTCGATCCTGGCGATCGTCCTGATCTTCCTGCCTTCCGGCATATTGGGCCGGCCAGAAGTCGAAAAGGTCTGAGACCATGGCCGTAACCGTATCTCCAGAGCGCGACACCGTCGCCAGTCCCGTGCAGCGCGCCCTGCGCGAGGCCTTCTATGCCGGCGCCATCGCGCTTGGCCTGTTCGTGCTGTTCATCGGCCTCAAGACCGACCAGAACATGTCCAACGAACTGGTCGTGGTGCAGCGCTGGGGCCTGCTTGCCGCGGTGGTGATCGCCACCGCCGTCGGACGCTTCCTTTACGTTGCCTACGGCCAGCCCTTCATGGCCAACCAGAAGGTCGCCAACGTGACCACCGGCCTCATGCCGGCAAGCGTGGCATCCCGCTTCTTCACCCTGCCGGCCTTCATCGGAGCGGCGGTCGCCATGGTGCTGCTGTTCGTGTTCAACGGCTCTCTCGCCGGATGGGTTGGGGCAGAGCCGGCCGGCTATCTGCAATTCCTGCGTGCCCTGTCGGTCATCTATGTGCTGGCCTGCGTGATCTATTACTTCCGCGCCTTCATCCATGCCAACTTCACCAAATTGGGCATCTCGGCCCTGGTGCTGTACCCGATCCTCGTGGTCGCCGTGCTGTCGCTCAACGCCTGGTCGATCACCGGAGGGCTGCAGGGTTCGTTGAAATGGGTCGATAATTTCGGCATCCAGATCCTGATCTATGTGATGCTGGCCTGGGGACTGAACATCGTCGTCGGCCTCGCCGGTCTGCTCGATCTCGGCTACGTCGCTTTTTATGCGCTTGGCGCCTATGCCTATGCGCTTCTGGCCACGCATTTCGGCCTGTCGTTCTGGATATTGTTGCCCGCCGCGGGCGCCATGGCAGCGCTCTGGGGGGTGCTGCTCGGCTTTCCCGTGCTGCGCCTGCGCGGCGACTATCTGGCGATCGTGACGCTCGCCTTCGGCGAGATCATCCGCCTCGTGCTGATCAACTGGCGCGAGGTCACCAATGGGTCGGCAGGCATCTCCGGCATTCCCAAGGTCAGCTTCTTCGGCCTGATGACCTTCAACGTGTCGGACCCGAACTACATCGCCAAGGTGCTGAACATCGCCACGTCCAGCGCCTACTACAAGATCTTCCTCTACTACCTGATCCTTGGGCTCTGCCTGTTAACCGCCTTCGTCACCATCCGGCTGCGGCGCCTGCCGGTCGGCCGCGCCTGGGAAGCCTTGCGTGAGGACGAGATCGCCTGCCGCTCGCTGGGCATCAACACCACCACGACCAAGCTCACCGCCTTTGCCACCGGCGCCATGTTCGGCGGTTTTGCCGGCTCCTTCTTCGCCGCCCGGCAAGGTTTTGTCAGCCCGGAATCCTTCGTCTTCCTGGAATCGGCCATTATCCTGGCCATCGTCGTCCTTGGCGGCATGGGCTCGCTGGTCGGCATCGCCGTCGCCGCGATGGTGATGATCGGCGGCACCGAGGCGCTGCGCGAACTCGATTTCCTCAAGCAGGTCTTCGGGCCCGATTTCACACCGGAACTCTATCGCATGCTTCTGTTCGGCATGGCCATGGTCATCGTCATGCTATGGAAGCCGCGCGGCTTTGTCGGCAGTCGTGAACCAACCGCCTTCCTTAAGGAGCGAAGGGCTGTCTCAGGCTCCTTCACCAAGGAGGGCCACGGCTGATGAATGCGACCACGCAAATGAACGACGCCATCCTGCAGGTCGAGCATCTGTCGATGAAATTCGGCGGTCTGGTCGCCATCGGCGACCTGTCCTTCACCGCCAGGCGCGGCGAAATCACCGCGCTGATCGGTCCCAACGGCGCCGGCAAGACCACGGTGTTCAATTGCATCACCGGCTTCTACAAGCCGTCGGAAGGCATGATCACGCTCAACCGGGCCGACGGTTCCAGCTACCTGCTGGAACGGCTGCCCAACCACGAGATCCCGGCGCGCGCCAAGGTGGCGCGCACCTTCCAGAACATCCGCCTGTTCTCGGGCATGACCCTGCTGGAGAACCTGCTTGTCGCCCAGCACAACAAGCTGATGAAGGCTTCGGGTTATACCATCCTGGGCCTGTTCGGCTTCAGCGGCTACCGCAAGGCCTCGGCCGAATCGGTGGAGCTTGCCAAGCACTGGCTGGAGAAGGCCGATCTCGTCGATCGTGCCGACGATCCGGCAGGCGACTTGCCCTATGGCGCGCAGCGGCGGCTCGAAATCGCGCGCGCCATGTGCACCGGTCCTGAGCTGCTGTGCCTCGACGAACCGGCGGCCGGCCTCAACCCGAAGGAATCGGCGGCTCTCAACGAACTGCTGATGGGAATCAAGCATACGACCGGCACCTCGATCCTCTTGATCGAGCACGACATGTCCGTGGTCATGCAGATTTCCGACCACGTCGTGGTGCTGGAATATGGCCGCAAGATCTCCGACGGCAATCCGCAGTCGGTGCGCACCGATCCGCGCGTCATCGCCGCCTATCTCGGCGTCGATGACGAGGAGGTCGAGACCGTGCTCACCGAAGTCGGCGACGAGGACGTCATCGAACAGCTCGATATCGGCCCCGACTCCACGCATGGCCCGGGGACATCGGCGTCGTATCTGGCCGGGCCGGTGAGCGACACCGTCGGCCATAGCGAAGGCGAACGGGTGACCGTGTCGAAAGGCGCCTCGAAGGCAGCGCAGGTCGACGCCCGCGCCGCCACCGTGGCAAGCAGGCCTGTCGCGCCGACCCCGACGCCGGCCAAATCCGCCGCGAAGAAGGCGGCGCCAAGGAAAACGGCCGCAAAGGCGCCTGCCACGAAGGCCGAAGGTGTTTCGAACCGCCTCACTGCCCCCCGTGGCGGCAAGGCCGACAACCTGACCCGCATCAAGGGCATCGGTACGGTCAACGAGAAGAAGCTCAACGAACACGGCATCTTCCACTTCGACCAGATCGGCGCCTGGAAGAAGGCCGACGTCGAGGCGGTCGAGGCCTATCTCGACTTTGACGGGCGCATCGCGCGCGAGGAATGGGTCAAGCAGGCGAAGCTGCTCGGTCAGGGCAAGGATACGGAATTCTCGCGCCGCGTCGATGCGGGCAAGGTGGCGACGAGTCATGCTTCCGGCAAGGCCGCGAGCACAGGCAAGCCCGTTCAGGGCAAGCGTGGAGGGGGCAAGTGATGGCCACGACAACGCTGCTCGATATCAAGGGCGTGGAGACCTACTACGGCAACATCCGGGCGCTGAACGGCGTCAATGTCACCGTCAAGCAAGGGGAGATCGTGGCGCTGATCGGCGCCAACGGCGCCGGCAAGTCGACGCTGATGATGACCATCTTCGGGGCCCCACGCGCCCGCACGGGCACCATCACCTTCGCCGGGACCGATATCACCCAGCTGCCGACGCACGAAATCGCACGCATGCGCATTGCCCAGTCACCCGAGGGCCGGCGCATCTTCCCGCGCATGACGGTGATGGAAAACCTGCAGATGGGCGCCAGCCTCGACAACCTCAAATATTACGGCGAGGACGTCGAGAAGGTGTTCACGCTGTTCCCCAGACTGAAGGAGCGCATCGCCCAGCGTGGCGGCACCTTGTCGGGCGGCGAACAGCAGATGCTGTCGATCGGACGCGCATTGATGGCGCGGCCGAAACTGCTGCTGCTCGACGAGCCGTCGCTGGGCCTGGCGCCGCTGATCGTCAAGCAGATCTTCGATGCCATCCGCGAATTGAACCGCACCCAGGGGCTGACCGTGTTCCTGGTCGAGCAGAACGCGTTCGGCGCGCTCAAGCTCGCCACGCGCGGCTACGTCATGGTCAACGGCAATGTGACGATGAGCGGCACCGGCAAGGAGCTGCTCGCCAATCCGGAAGTGCGCGCCGCTTATCTCGAAGGCGGACATCACTGAGTTCAGGAGACTTCCCATGCAAGGCATTCTCTACGAGGAACCGTCGATCTGGCAGTTCTTCTTCGTCACCTGCCTGCTCGGCGGATGGGCGGCATGGATGACCGGCAAGGCCAGCGCCCAGACATGGCGCAGCTTCATCCAGCTGTTTGCCTATCTGCTCGGGCTTGGCATCGGCATCCGCTTCATCCATCACGCGCTGTTCGACGGTACGATGTTCTCGCTGCATTACTATATCGTCGACACAATCGTGCTGATGATACTGGGCTTTGTCGGCTATCAATACACACGAACCAACCAGATGGTCACACAGTATAATTGGCTCTACGAAAGAGCTTCAATCTTGAGCTGGAAACCGAAAGGTTGACGTTCATCGTTAACGCCGCGTCAGGGATGAATCGGCGTGACAAGTGCCTGAAAATCGGCAAACTATGCTTTCTGCGATAAGGGTGGGCATCGCATGAAAGCTTCATCCACGCCCACTCCGTTAATGGGAGCGTTTAAATGAAAAAGTCACTTTTGTCCGCCGTGGCCCTGACCGCGCTCGTCGCGTTCGGCGGCAACGCGTGGGCTGATGTAATGTTCGCCGTCGCCGGACCGATCACCGGTCCGAACGCGGCCTTCGGCGCGCAGCTGCAGAAGGGCGCCGAAGCGGCGGTCGCCGAGATCAATGCCAAGGGCGGCATCAACGGCGAGCAGATCAAGCTCGAAATCGGCGACGACGTCTCCGACCCGAAGCAGGGCATCTCGGTCGCCAACAAGTTCGTCGGCGACGGCGTCAAGTTTGTGATCGGCCACTTCAACTCCGGCGTGTCGATCCCGGCCTCCGAAGTCTACGCCGAAAACAACATCGTCGAAATCACACCCGCCGCCACCAACCCGAAGTTCACCGAGCGCGGCCTGTGGAATGTGTTCCGTACCTGCGGACGCGACGACCAGCAGGGCAGCATCGCCGGCGGCTACATCGCCGCGAACTTCAAGGATGCCAAAGTCGCCGTGATCCATGACAAGACCCCTTATGGCCAGGGCCTCGCGGACGAAACCAAGAAGGCGATGAACGCCGCGGGCATCAAGGAAGTGATGTATGAAGGCGTCAATGTCGGCGACAAGGACTTCTCGGCGCTGATCGCCAAGATGAAGGAAGCCGGCGTCACCCTGATCTACTGGGGAGGCCTGCACACCGAAGCCGGCCTGATCATCCGTCAATCCGCGGACCAGGGCCTCAAGGCACCGATGATGTCGGGTGACGGCATCGTGACGGACGAACTCGCCGCGATCGCGGGCGACGCCGTCGCCGGCACGCTCAACACGTTCGGCCCCGACCCGCGCCTGATCCCGGCCAACAAGGAGCTGGTCGAGAAGTTCCGCGCGCAAGGTTTCGAGCCGGAAGCCTACACGCTCTACGCCTACGCCGCCGTGCAGGTGGTCGCCGAGGCAGCTGCCGCCGCCAAGACGAACGATCCGCAGGCCGTCGCCAAGGCGATGCATGAAAACGGCCCGTTCCCGACCGTCCTGGGCGATCTCGCCTATGACGCCAAGGGCGATCCGAAGCTGCCGGGCTACATCATGTACGAATGGAAGAAGAAGGACGACGGCAAGTATTCCTGGTTCCCGAAGTCGTAATTCATTCGGATCCGAAACCAAACGATGCCCGGCGCCTCGCGCCGGGCATTTTCTTTGATGCCCGCTGGCGCCGTGACATCCCTGCCAGCGTTCCTTAGCCAGCCGGGAAGATCGCATCCAGGATCGAAATTGTCGCCATTGTTCCGCCCATACGGACGAATGCATGCGAGTGTTGGCCGAATAATTGATTTAAATCGGTTTAAACCAACGTCGATTTTGTTTGCACTGCAGCATTTTCACGCTAATCATTGCCCCGATTTCCCGTCCCTTCCGCTGCTGGAGCCCAGTCCTTGGCCATCACGAAGATCCTCGTCGCCAACCGGTCAGAAATCGCCATCCGCGTCTTTCGCGCGGCCAATGAGCTGGGCCTCAAAACCGTGGCGATCTGGGCCGAGGAAGACAAATACTCACTGCATCGCTTCAAGGCCGACGAAAGCTACCAGGTCGGGCGCGGTCCGCATCTCAAAAAGGACATGGGGCCGATCGAGAGCTACCTGTCGATCGAGGAGGTGATCCGCGTCGCCAGGCTTTCGGGCGCCGACGCCATCCACCCCGGCTACGGGCTCCTGTCGGAAAGCCCCGAATTCGCCGAAGCTTGCGCGCAAGCAGGCATCACCTTCATCGGACCGAAGCCCGACACGATGCGGCGCCTGGGCAACAAGGTCGCCGCGCGCAATCTCGCCATCGAGGTCGGCGTGCCCGTGGTGCCGGCCACCGAGCCGTTGCCTGACGATATGGAGGCGGTCAAGGAACTCGCCAAGACGGTCGGTTATCCGGTCATGCTCAAGGCCTCGTGGGGCGGCGGCGGGCGCGGCATGCGCGCCATCCGTTCCGAGGCCGACCTCGCCCGCGAGGTCATGGAAGGCAAGCGCGAGGCGAAAGCCGCCTTCGGCAAGGACGAGGTCTATCTCGAAAAGCTGATCGAGCGCGCCCGCCATGTCGAAGTGCAGGTGCTTGGCGACACGCACGGCAATGCGGTGCATTTGTTCGAGCGCGACTGCTCGATCCAGCGCCGCAACCAGAAGGTCGTCGAGCGCGCGCCAGCGCCCTATCTCAGCGAGGACCTGCGCCAGGAACTTTGCGGCTACGCGCTGAAGATCGCGCGCGAGACCAGCTATATCGGTGCCGGCACCGTCGAATTCCTGCAGGATGCCGATACCGGCAAGTTCTATTTCATCGAGGTCAATCCGCGCATCCAGGTCGAGCACACCGTCACCGAGATGGTGACCGGCATCGACATCGTGAAAGCGCAGATACACATCCTCGACGGCTTCGCCATCGGCACGCCGGAATCGGGCGTGCCGGCGCAGCGGGACATCCGGCTGAACGGCCATGCCTTGCAGTGCCGCATCACCACGGAAGATCCCGAACACAATTTCATTCCGGACTATGGCCGCATCACCGCCTATCGCGGCGCCACCGGCTTCGGCATCCGTCTGGATGGCGGCACGGCCTATTCCGGCGCGGTCATCACCCGCTTCTACGATCCGCTGCTGGAGAAGGTCACGGCCTGGGCGCCGACACCGGCCGAGACGATCGCCCGCATGAACCGCGCCTTGCGCGAATTCCGCATCCGCGGCGTCGCCACCAACCTCACCTTCCTCGAAGCGATCATCAATCACCCGAGCTTCGCCGACAATTCCTATACGACGAAGTTCATCGATACGACGCCGGAGCTGTTCCAGCAGGTCAAGCGCCAGGACCGCGCCACCAAGCTGCTCAACTATCTGGCCGACGTCAGCGTCAACGGCCATCCCGAGACACGCGGCCGGCCGACGCCGAAGGCAGACGCGGCGCCGCCCGTGGTGCCCTATCTCAACGGCAATGTGCCGAGCGGCAGCAAGCAGAAACTCGACGTGCTCGGGCCGGAGAAGTTCGCCGCCTGGATGCGCGAGCAGAAGGAAGTGCTGGTCACCGACACGACGATGCGCGACGGCCACCAGTCGCTGCTCGCCACGCGCGTGCGCACGCACGACATTGCCGGCATCGCCGGCACCTATGCGCGGGCGCTGCCGCAACTTCTTTCATTGGAATGCTGGGGCGGCGCCACGTTCGACGTCGCCATGCGCTTCCTCACCGAGGATCCATGGGAACGGCTGTCGCTGGTGCGGGAAGCCGCCCCCAACCTGTTGCTGCAGATGCTGCTGCGCGGCGCCAACGGCGTCGGCTACACCAATTACCCCGACAATGTCGTGCAGCATTTCGTCAAGCAGGCAGCGGCGGGCGGCATCGACCTGTTCCGCGTCTTCGACTGCCTGAACTGGGTCGAGAACATGCGTGTCGCCATGGACGCGGTGGGCGCCGAGGGCAAGCTGATCGAAGCGGCGATGTGCTATACCGGCGACATTCTCGATCCGGCGCGGGCCAAGTACGACCTGAAATATTATGTCGGGCTGGCCAGCGAATTGCAGGCCGCCGGCGCCCATATCATCGCGGTCAAGGACATGGCCGGCCTGTTGAAGCCGAGTGCCGCCCGCGTGCTGTTCAAGGCGCTGCGCGAGGCGACCGACTTGCCGATCCATTTCCACACCCACGACACATCGGGCCTGTCGGCGGCAACCGTGCTGGCGGCGGTGGAAAGCGGTGTCGACGCCATCGACGCGGCGATGGATGCCTTTTCCGGCAACACTTCGCAGCCATGTCTGGGTTCGATCGTCGAAGCGCTGAAGGGCACCGAACGCGATCCGGGCCTCGACCCGCAATGGATCCGGAAAATCTCGTTCTACTGGGAAGCGGTGCGCAACCAGTACGCCGCCTTCGAGAGTGACCTGAAAGGTCCAGCTTCCGAGGTCTACCTGCACGAAATGCCGGGCGGGCAGTTCACCAACCTCAAGGAACAGGCGCGTTCGCTCGGGCTGGAGACACGCTGGCACGAAGTGGCGCAGACCTATCATGACGTCAACCTGATGTTCGGCGACATCGTCAAGGTGACGCCGTCCTCGAAGGTCGTCGGCGACATGGCGCTGATGATGGTGAGCCAGGATCTGACCGTTGCCGATGTCGAGAATCCGGCCCGCGACATCGCCTTCCCGGACTCGGTCGTCTCGATGCTGCGCGGCGACCTCGGCCAGTCCCCGGGCGGCTGGCCGCAGGCGCTGCAGAAGAAGGCGCTTAAGGGCGACAAGCCGATCACGGCGCGGCCCGGTTCGTTGCTCAAGCCGGCCGACCTCAAGAAGAGCCGCAAGGAGATCGAGGACAAGCTCGAGCGCAAGCTGTCGGAGTATGAGTTCGCCTCGTGGCTGATGTATCCGAAGGTGTTTTCCGACTTCGTCGCCGCCCAGGAAACCTACGGCCCGGTCAGCGTTCTGCCGACGCCGACCTATTTCTACGGCATGAAATCGGAAGACGAGATCTTCGTCGACATCGAAAAGGGCAAGACCTTGGTCGTGCGCTGCCAGGCGTTCGGCGATGTCGACGACAAGGGCATGGTCACCGTGTTCTTCGAGCTCAACGGTCAGCCGCGGCGTGTGAAGGTGCCCGACCGCGCGCATGGCGCTTCCGCCGCCAAAGCGCGCCGCAAGGCGGAGCCCGGCAATGAGGCGCATGTCGGAGCGCCGATGCCGGGTGTGGTTTCGGCGCTCGCGGTTGCCGCCGGCCAGGCGGTCAAGGCCGGCGACGTGCTGCTCTCCATCGAAGCGATGAAGATGGAGACGGCATTGCATGCCGAGCGCGACGGCACGGTCGCCGAGGTTTTGGTCAAGGCCGGCGACCAGATCGATGCCAAGGATCTGCTGATAGCCTTCAGCTGATCTGCGCCCTGGCCGCGTGGCTGTCCGCATCATGGCGGCAGCCTTGGTTCCTTCATCGATAACAGCTTGACCCGCCGCCCGTGGTCGGGCATCGAACCGGCTCAAATTTGCCGCCGCTGCTTCCCGAGTCGCGGGGCAGGACCGTTCCTTTGGAGAAAAACATGGCCGACGATATCACCGAGACCAGCCAGACTGTTGCCGCCGGCCAGCTGCGTGCCTTGATCGAGCGCATCGAGCGGCTCGAGGAAGAAAAGAAGACGATCGCCGACGACATCAAGGAAGTTTTCGCCGAGGCCAAGGGCACCGGCTTCGACACCAAGGCAATCCGCACCATCATCCGGCTGCGCAAGAAGGACCAGGCCGAACGCCAGGAAGAGGACGCCATCCTCGATCTCTACATGGCCGCGCTCGGCATGGAGTAAGGCTCGCGGCCGGCGCCCGATGCGGTTGCCGGAGATACGGTTCGAACCATGAGCGAATTCGACTTCGGCGGCCGTCGCGCCTCGGAATTCCGCCATCGCGGCTTCTGGTCGCTGTTCGCCGAACGGCATCCGGAAGAAAGAGCCCGGCTGGCGCGGCGCGGACCCTGGTTCTGGCAGCGCGGGCTGCCCGACTTCGCACTGGTGCTTTCCATGTATGTCGCGCCGGCGCAGAACCATGTCGGCGTCTTCTTCGGGCGCAACGAGAAGTTCGGCGCCACGGACTCGTGGTCGCGGCTGAAACCGTTTCAACCGGCGATCGAGGCCAGGCTGAAGCTCAAACCCGAACAGAGCTGTGAGGGGCTCGGCATCAACTCAATGTGGCGGGTGAACTGCTACTCCGAGGACAATTGGCCGGCCATGACCGACTGGCTGGTGAGGGAATGCTCACGCTTCGAGGAAGCCGTGACCGACGTTCTGGGGCAGAGATAGGTCGCCGGTCATGACGGACTTTTTCCGTACGCGCTGGAGAGGCGAAGCGCCGCTCGGCCGCCTGTTCTGGCGCGACACGCTGCTTGTCGGCACCTTGATCAGCGTCGCCTCGTCGGCGCTGGCGCTTGTCCTGCTCGAGCTGAAACTGCCGCTCTGGCTGGTGCTGATGGTGCATTTCCTGCCTGTGCCCTACAACATCTTCCTGACCATTGCGGTCTGGCGCGCGGCCGAGAAGGCCGGTGGCTTCAAGGCTCAACTGATGATGCTTGGCTCGGCGCTTTGGTTGATTGCGACGGCAGTCGCCTGAGCCGCGTCCCACTTTCCTGGAATTGCTCCATACGAAAAAGGGCGGCCGAAGCCGCCCTTTGCGAGGTCATATCCGGGACAGGTCAGGCCGCCGGCTCGAATTTCAGCGCCACGCCGTTGATGCAGTAGCGCAGGCCGGTCGGCGGCGGGCCGTCCTCGAAGACATGGCCGAGATGGCTGCCGCAACGAGAGCAGTGGCACTCGGTACGGACCATGCCGTAGCTGCGGTCAACGGTGTTCTCGACCGAGCCCGGAACGGGATCGTTGAAGCTCGGCCAGCCGGTGCCGCTTTCGAACTTCAGCGTGGATTGGAACAGCGGCTGGTCGCAGCCGACGCAGGAAAAAGTGCCGGCACGCTTCTCATAGAGCAGGGCGCAGCTTCCCGGCCGCTCGGTGCCGTGGTTGCGCATGACCGCGTATTGCTCCGGCGTCAGCCGGGCGCGCCATTCGGCATCGGTGCGGGTGACGGGGTAGGTGTGGGTGTCCATTTGATCTCCTCAGCCTTGTCGGCTCGTTCTTGGTTGCAACCGGATATTCGCACCAACATAGGCATTTGTTACAGACCTGCCCAGTGCCTGGCATTGTAAGGTCGAATCGCTCGCTAGCTTTCGGCGTCTGTGCTGCCCCTCACCTGCCTGCCGGCATCCTCTCCCCGTACAGTGACGGGGAGAGGGGTGCTCTGTCCGAACCGGATAGATAGGTAATAGAATGGACCGATAGCATGGGTGACAGTTTTCTTGTCCGCCGGGAGGACCGGCGATGGTTTGGCGAGAAACTGGGATCATGGACGAGCGGCTACGGTTTGTTGTGGATTGCCTTTCGGGTGAAGAGA
>NZ_SRTD01000229.1:0-344 GCF_004792105.1 Mesorhizobium sp. M8A.F.Ca.ET.161.01.1.1
TGTACCGTCCATTGGCGGGTATTTTGTCTGCCCACTCAGTGCGGCCTCATGCGCCGCCTCGACTGCGTGTGCGGGCGTCGGAAAATCAGGCTCGCCGGAGGAAAGGCTGACCACCTTTATACCCTGCGCCGATAGTTCTCTGGCGCGCTGCGTCATGGCGGCGGAGGCGGAAACGGAAACGTTTTTCAGTCGATCGGCTGTAGAGGGCATCAGGGTGATCTTTCACTGGGATATGGAACCGGGGCCACGTAGAGCCCATTAGCTGAGGGTGTAGGTTTTCCACATCGGAATGCCGTCAACGCGCGTCGCCTTCCAGATGTCTTCATCAATGCCACGAAGACCGG
>NZ_SRTD01000230.1:0-344 GCF_004792105.1 Mesorhizobium sp. M8A.F.Ca.ET.161.01.1.1
TTTCCCTATCCGAAGAGTTTCCTTACGCCACCGCACGCGCCAGCGCACAATGCGACCAGAGTTGATGCAGCGCGCCGACCAGATGCTCGATGTCCGCGTCGCTATGCAGCGGGGTCGGGGTGATGCGCAGACGCTCGGTCTGACGCGGCACCGTCGGATAATTTATCGGCTGCACATAGACGCCGTGACTGTCGAGCAGGATATCAGATATCCATTTGCACTTGGCAGCATCGCCCACCATGACCGGCACGATGTGGCTTGGATTGTCCATATGCGGAATGCCGCGCGCATCGAGAAGTCCACGCAGCTTCCGCACGCGGTCCTGATGACGGGCCCGCTCGAAA
>NZ_SRTD01000231.1:0-343 GCF_004792105.1 Mesorhizobium sp. M8A.F.Ca.ET.161.01.1.1
AGGAATCAACGGCTGGCTGAGCGACAAGCGCGCCGACATTGGCAGCGATGCTCTCCAGCAAGGAATCGCGTATGCCCATGTCCTGCAGATGCTGCACGGTGTTGAAGACGTAATCCGTGTTCGGACCGGAGCGACCGGCCGCAGCCGCGATGATGACAGCCGATTCGGCAACGCCGAGACCGCCGATATATTGTTCATGTGCGGGATCTGCCACGTAGGTCACGGCACTGCTGCGCCTGCCATCTGACAGCGCAATAGAAACCACCCGCTCCTTGTAGACATTCGTCACCAGTTCGCGCCCCCGCAGATAAGCCATGACGGGATCACCATCTGCCCCCCCCAC
>NZ_SRTD01000232.1:0-343 GCF_004792105.1 Mesorhizobium sp. M8A.F.Ca.ET.161.01.1.1
CGCCGCCTGCCGCATCCAGCCCAAAGGCCGAGCCGCCCGACAGCACGAAGGCATCCACGGTTTCAACCGTCATCGCCGGGTCGAGCAGGCCCGTGTCACGCCCGCCAGGCGCACCGCCCAGAACAGAACCTGAGGCAATGGCGGGCTTTTCAAAAACAATCGCCGTAACACCGGAACCGAGGGAAAGATCGGTAACATTGCCGACCGAAACGCCGTCTATGTCAGTCAGAAGATTGGTGAGTGCCGCCATGCCTTTTCCCTTTTCTCCCGGTATCCCGCCACCATCAGGCACTGTCAACGCAAAACGTGACACGCCTGATGTCGGCGACGAGCCGCGATCAGG
>NZ_SRTD01000233.1:0-343 GCF_004792105.1 Mesorhizobium sp. M8A.F.Ca.ET.161.01.1.1
TTATGTGATTTCAGATCGGGCCAAACCGGGCTTTGAAATGATATTCGCCGAGTATCGACGTGTTCGAAACAAGACTAGTTTGAAAATAATCGACGTCGGTTGCTCCTATGGCATCAACGCTGCTTTACTGCGCACCGATCTCGATCTCGACGATTTGTATGCTGCCTATCTGAAATCCGGAGGATCGCTCTCGGGACGACAGGAGTTAGAGCATCGCGCTTTCTTTCGGGATCGCGGTCTCCGCGACGATATCCAGTTCGTCGGCGTGGATCCATCATTCCGGGCTGTCAGGTATGCGCAGACCCTGGGCCTGCTGGAGGTTGGAGTAACGGCAGACTTGGAA
>NZ_SRTD01000234.1:0-343 GCF_004792105.1 Mesorhizobium sp. M8A.F.Ca.ET.161.01.1.1
GCGTGAGACGGTGCGCCACTATCGTCAAGCCACCGGTACCTAAAGGTGAGCAGTTCGGCCGAGGGGGCTCTTCGGGTCGAAGTGCTTGATCTGCAGCACGACAGGACATCTTTCGAGAGCGGCATAGAGGCGCTCGATCGGTATTTCAGGGTGCAGGCCGGGCAGGATGCGCGCAAGAACGTCGCGGCACCCTTTGTTCTTGTTTTGCCGGACGGGGCCGTGGCCGGGTATTACACGCTGTCCGCAACCGCCGTAGCCATCGGCGAATGGCCTGCCCAAACCGTTCGCAAGCTTCCCCGCTATCCGCTCATTCCGGCCACGTTGCTAGGACGCCTCGCTGTCG
>NZ_SRTD01000235.1:0-342 GCF_004792105.1 Mesorhizobium sp. M8A.F.Ca.ET.161.01.1.1
ATCTGCGCGGCGCGGCCCGGCTTTATGCCAGGGGTGGCAATGGCGCGATCTAGGGCATTTACCTGCAACGGCAGATCCACCGCATGACCGCCAAGCGCCTTGCCGCCGCTGACAAAGCGCCGGTCTTCCACCCCGTCAGGGCGTGAGAAAATGAAAGTGAGCGGCAGGTCCTCGATTGCCTTGCCGTCAACGTCACGGGCCAGGGCTGCGGCATGCACGGTCTCGCCGGCACGGTAGATGCCACGTTCGGTCCAGCTGAACACGTCGATAGCACCGGGTGCTGCACGTCCCGTCACGCCGCGATCCGAAAGATCGAAGCCTGCACGGGTCATATCGAGGAAC
>NZ_SRTD01000236.1:0-342 GCF_004792105.1 Mesorhizobium sp. M8A.F.Ca.ET.161.01.1.1
ATAATGCTGATGGAGAATTGCGATGAAACGGCTTCTTGTTACCGGTGCGGCAGGCCAGCTCGGCCGCGTCATGCGCGAACGCCTCGCACCGGTGGCCGAGATCTTGCGCCTCGCCGATCTCGCTCCGCTAGACCCGGCAGGCCCGAACGAGGAATGCGTGCAGTGCGACCTGGCGGACGCAAATGCCGTTGATGCCATGGTCGCTGGTTGCGACGGGATTATCCACCTTGGCGGCATATCGGTGGAAAAGCCGTTCGAACAAATCGTTCAAGGCAACATCATCGGGCTTTATAATCTCTATGAAGCCGCCCGCGCCCATGGACAGCCGCGGATCGTTTTTGC
>NZ_SRTD01000237.1:0-342 GCF_004792105.1 Mesorhizobium sp. M8A.F.Ca.ET.161.01.1.1
TTTCGTAGTCGCTGGAGGCCATACCGAGCTTGTAGCCGCGAGCCTTCAGCCTCGCGAAAAAACCCTTGAGATCGGTCACCGGCACGGATTTATCCGCGGCCTCGGTAAAAAGCCGGTCGAGACGTTGCGTGAGTTCGACAACATCGCAGGGCGAGCCGGCGGCGACGAGACCGGCGGCGATCTCCGCCGTGTTGCCGGCGGCCAGAAGACTGTCGGGCACGACATGACCGGTAACGGGATCCATGCCGCAGGCTGAGAGAAGCCTGTCGGCGAGGACGGGATCTCCCTTGGCCGCAATCGACGCGAGTTCGCGGTTCACCGGTCCCCAGCTTGCGTCATAGC
>NZ_SRTD01000238.1:0-342 GCF_004792105.1 Mesorhizobium sp. M8A.F.Ca.ET.161.01.1.1
GGGGCCGGAACCTTTGTGGGTGAAAAACCGGATGATTGGTCCGCCCAGGTCACGGAACTGGTCGCCGGGACGGATTTCATGGAAATCATGGAAGTGCGCCTGCGCATCGAGCCGCAGCTGGCGCAGCTCGCGGCCATGCGCGCCAAGCCGGACGAGGTGGAGCGTATGCGCGCCCTTGTCGAAAAGACCGGTCAGAGCACGGATGCCGACGCCAAGGAATTATGGGATGGCTCGCTCCATCGCCAGATTGCCCAGAGCGCTGGCAACAAACTTTTCCTGTCCATCTTCGATGTCATCAACCGCGTGCGTCAGGATGATGCCTGGCAGTCGATACGGGAGCTT
>NZ_SRTD01000023.1:0-87827 GCF_004792105.1 Mesorhizobium sp. M8A.F.Ca.ET.161.01.1.1
AGAAACCGGAGATCCATCTCAAGACGCTCGGCAAGTCGGCCGAAGAGATGGTAGATACCCTGGAACACTGGCTGGACGAGCGTGACATTGCCGAAGAGCAATATGACAATGGCGGCGGCATCTGACGACAGGCCGATGCTCGAAATCTTCGAGCGGCTGGCCCTGGCGGCCGGGCGCGAGGTCATGCGCGTGTTCCATGCCGGCTGCGCGGTCGACCGCAAATCGGACTCCTCGCCGGTGACCGAGGCGGACCGCGAGAGCGAGAAGATCATTCTTGCCGGCCTGCGTACGGAATTCCCCGACATTCCCTGCGTGGCCGAGGAAGAAGCGGCTGCCGGTGTCATGCCGGGCGAACTTGGCGAGGCTTTCTTCCTTGTTGATCCGCTTGACGGCACCAAGGAATTCGTCAACCGGCGCACCGACTTCACCGTCAATATCGCGCTTGTCCGCCATGGCGTGCCGGAAGTTGGCGTCGTCTTCGCCCCTTGCGGTGGCCGCTTCTTTTCCGGTCTGCCGGGCAGGGCGGAAGTCCTCGACATCGACGGCGATTACCAGATTATCGCCCGTCGGCCGATTTCGGTGAGAACGGCCGCGTCGCCGCTGGCAGTGGTCGCCAGCCGCTCGCACAACACGCCGGAAACCGAAGCCTATATTCGCGACCTTGGCGCCGCCGAGATCGTCTCGGTCGGTTCGTCGCTGAAATTCTGCCTCCTCGCCAATGGCGAGGCGGATGTCTATCCGCGCTTCGGTCGCACCATGGAATGGGACACCGCGGCGGGTGACGCGGTGCTGCGCGCCGCCGGCGGCACGACGCGCACGCTGGACGGCAAGCCCTTGGCCTATGGCAAGCGCAACCAGGCCGATGACGAGGACTTTGCCAATCCGCATTTCATTGCCAGCGGCAGCGCTGCAACCGGAAGGCGCATCGAACGTTGAGGTGGAAACCTCCCGTAGATGGCCTATCCTGTATGGACGTTCCCTGAGTCGGTAGTTGAATGTCCTTTTTTCAGAAATGCCATGCCGTCATTTTGGGCGGATTTCCGGTATGGACCAGCAGTCGAGATGAACTAGGCCTCAGGATGTTGCTGGGCCTCTACGCCCTCTCTCCCGCCCTTTTCGTCTTCGTCGAAATGTCTCCCACGGCCCTGGCATTTGTCGCGGCACTCATGGGTGCTCTTACCCTTTTGACCAAGGGGGCACGCTTTGGCAGGGCAACGATAGGCCTGGCCGTCACTCTGGCTCTCTTGTCCGGCTTTGTCCTGTCGAGCGCCCTGTGGTCGGTCGACGCGAGCCGCTCTCTCATGGCGGCGAAGGACGTGTTTGGCTACTCGGTCGCCGCCATCTTGCTGTTTGAGTGCATTCTGGCGCTTCCGGACGCTCAACGCGACCGGCTGGCACGGGTCTCGTTATTCGGCATGTTGATTGGCCTGGTGTCGGTGATGGGTTGGGAACTGTATTTTGCGTTTTTGACCGAAGATCCGAGATTTGTGGAAAATGTTTTCACCCTCCACAAGATCACGGTCTACGGAGCTTTTTTTGCCGTCATATTTCTTGCGCAGCCGAGGCTGGTCTGGAAGGGGCTTGCGGCTCTCTTTGCCGTGCTGACATTGCTCTACGGCCAATCGACCGGCGTCAATCTGGCGATTGTCTTCGTGGCGGCGATGTTTGTCATGCCCGCCAAATACCGCCAGCACGCCTTGGTCGGATTCTTCGCCGCCTATTTGTCTCTTGCCCTGATTGCCCCTTTCGTCGTCTCGCCGCTGTTTGCCTACCTCAAAACAACGGGCTGGCTGGCTTTCTATCCGGGAACGTTCGCCGCGCGGCTTGATCTTTGGCAGATGATCTCGCCCCACATTGCGGAGCAGCCGGTTCTCGGCCATGGCGCCAATACGATGAGAAACGCGGTCGGGGTCGTGGTGAATCCCACATATTACGCGCAGGCGGATCTTCCGAGCGCGCACAATATCGTATTCGATTTGTGGTACGAGTTGGGAGCGCTGGGCATCATTGTGTACGGGGTGCTCCTGGGCGCGATCATAAGAATGATCGGCCGTTTGAGCGGCCCCTGCCATTTCATAGCCAGCAGCTATCTGATCATAGCTGTTGTCGAACTGTCGGTCGACCATCGGATCTGGTTGTCATGGGTGCTGGGCACTTTGGTCTTCACAGCGGGCATCTGCATATTGCAGTGCCGTTCCGTGGCCCGGCCGGGAACGGATGACCGGATCACAAGACGCGCAGCGACCTTCTCAAAATAGCGGCGCGAAGCGCACGACCGCCTATGCCGGCGAGGTGTCGCCTCTGGTATCCGGCGCCTATTCGGCCGCGGCCTGCGCCGAGTTCGAGCCGATATAGTTGCGGATCGTTTCGATGATCCGGTTCTGGTCGGACTCGCTGAGATAGGGGTGCATCGGCAGGCACAGGATGCGTTTCGGCAGGTCCTCCGAAACGGCAAGACCGGTCGGCGTGCGCGGGTAGTCGCGATAGGCGATCTGCTCATGCAGCGGCTTGACGTAGTAGATGACGGACGGGATGCCCTTTTCGCTCAGATGCGCCTTAAGGCCATCGCGTTTCGGCGTCTCGATCGCGTATTGCGCCCACGCCGAGCGGCTGCCATCCAGGTTGCGGGCTGCGGTGACGATGTCGCCGAGGCCTTCCGCGTAACGCTGGGCTACCACTTGCCGCGCCACCATTTCTTCCTCGAGGATGGCGAGCTTCTCGATCAGGATCGCCGCCTGAAGCGTGTCGAGCCGTGAATTGATGCCGACGCGGATGTTGTCGTACTGCGTCTCGCCCTTGCCGTGGAAGGCGAAGGAACGCAGCGCGTCGGCCAGAGCATCATCATTGGTGAACATCGCGCCGCCGTCGCCATAGCAGCCGAGCGGCTTGGCCGGATAGAAGCTGGTCGAGCCGACATGGCCGAACCCCCCGCACATCCTGCCTTCGAGCGAGCCGCCCATGGACTGGGCGGCATCCTCGATCACCAATAGGCCTTCGCGATTGGCGATGGCCATGATCGCCTCATAGTCGGCGGCAAGACCGAACAGGTCGACGGGGATGATCGCCTTCGGCTTCAGTCGGCCTTCCTTCTTGATGGCCGCGATCGCCGCCTCGAGGCTGGCGATGTCGATGTTGTAGGTCTTCGGATCGACATCGACGAAAACCGGCTCGGCCTTGGCCAGCGCCACCACTTCCGCCGTGGCGGCGAAGGTAAAGCTCGGCACGAACACCGCGTCACCTGGGCCGATGCCGGCGGCGAACAGCGGCAAAAGCAATGCGTCGGTGCCGTTGGCGCAGGCAACCACATGCTTGACGCCGACATAGGCGGCGAGCTTCTTCTCGAATTCGGCGACCTGGGGGCCTAGGATGTAGCGGCCATCTTCGACGACGTGGTCGATCGCGGCTTTCAGCCGGTCGCGGATTCGTTCGCGCTGCGCGCCAAGATCGATGAACTGCATGTCGGCCTCAATACCTGCCACTAACCGGCCCGCTGGTACCAGACTTGGCGCGGCTGAAAAAGCCGGCTGCGGGCCGGGCATATGGCGCAAGTGTCGCAGCCCGTTACCGTGTTTTGCCGGCGCATTGGCCTAAAAAGCCGGGAATCCGGCCTTGGCGGCGCAATTCAGGCCATGTCTATCGCGGTTTTCCGGCGCATGGAAACATAAAGTGATCGCGCTGGACGGCCGATCAGCCGATCTCGTGCCGCCATGGGGGATTGGCGCCGGCCCGTGATACCGTCACCGCCGCCGCCTTGGCGCCGAGCGCCAACGCTTTGCGGATGGCGTCTTCCGACAGGCTGGAAATCGCCGCCTTCGTCAGCAGGCCTTGCTCATGCAGGGAGGCAAGGATGCCGGCATTGAACGTGTCTCCGGCGCCGACGGTGTCCACCACCTTCACTGTCTCCGGCATGACGGTGACACGGTGCTGCTTGCTATAGCCAACGGCGCCTTCGCTGCCATGCGTGACGACGATCAGTTTCGGGCCACGGTCGAGCCAATTGCGCACGACATCCTCGTGCGAACCGGCTTCACCGAACCAGTTGAGGTCTTCGTCCGAAAGTTTGACGATGTCGGCCATCGCCATCATCTCCCGGATGCGCCTGAGGTGCTTGGCCTTGTCGGGGATGAAGTTCGGCCGGATGTTGGGATCGAGCATCATCACGCGGGACTCGTGCTCGCGCCGCATGAATTCCTCATAGGCCGAGCCAGCCGGCTCCGAGATCAGGCTGATGGCGCCGAACAGCATCGCCTCGATCTCGCCGCCGAGTTGCGGCAGGTCCTCGATGGTCAGCATGCGCCCGGCCGTGTTCTCGTCATAGAAGGTGTAGGTCGCCTGGCCGTTGTTCAGCCGCACGAAGGCCAGTGTCGTCGGCCGGGGCGATGTGTGCGCGTAGGTCGAACTGACCTTGCTCGCTCCGAGCGCCTCCCTGAATTGCCCGCCAAACAGGTCCGACGACAGGCCGGAGAAGAAGCCGGCCGGCGCGCCGAGCCGGCCGAGTGCGATCGCCGTGTTGAAAACAGCGCCGCCGACATAGGGAGCGAAGGCCGGCTCACCCTGCGTGGTGGTGCGCGGCAGCATGTCGATGAGGGCTTCGCCACAGCAGAGGATCATGGCTTCCTGGTCTCCGGCGGATAGATCACGCCTTTGCGGATGATGATGTTGGCGTAAAGCCGCGGCTCGCTTGTCGCGACGATGGCATGCGCCGATTTGACCCGTGCATAGAAGTCGGCGCCGGCCAGCGCAACCACCTTGCGGCCTGGTGCGCGTTTGGCGCAGATCGCCTCCATTTCACGATGGACAGGGTCGGCAAGCGACGGATCGCCTTTCACCGAGGCTCGAAACAGCGCCTCTGGAACCGCATCGTCGACCGGAAGCAGCGTCAGTATCGCGTCGAGTACGGGAATGAGGGCATGGCCGTCGGTCCGGACGAGGCGTCTTGCCTGCTCCAGCGCCGGATAGTTCCCGTCGACCAGGGCAATCTCGTCACCATGCCCCATCGCGCGCAACGTTGCCAGAAGCTCCGGACCAAGCAGCGCCGGAATCCCGATCAGCATTCAGGCGCTCCTGGCGATCGTCGTCGAACCGATCAGGAAGCGTTCGGAAAGCGGCAAGCTGGCGCCGCCGAGCGCCCGTGCATGGATGCCCACGCTTCCCTCGCGGACCGCCGGAAGTTTCAGCCCTTCGCCGTCGATGGCGCCGATTGCCGTCACGACCGCCTCGACCAGCCTCTGGCGCACGGCCTTCGGCATCCAGCCGTCGATCACCGCGGCCTCGAAATCGATGACCGAGGACGCTGCGACGATGGCGTAAGCGAGTGCCTGCGAGGCGCTGGCGATCCACTCGTCGAGTTCGGCGCCGATCTCTCCCCAATCCTCGGGTGAGGTCCACAGATACGAGGCCTCGACGCCACGCGCATTGAGTGTTTTTTCGAGCATGGCGATCGAGGCCACGTCGATCAGCTGGGTCGGTTTTCCACCCGGCCCAGGCACGGGCATGGAGCCGAGCGCGCCGGCATTGCCAGTCGGTCCGCCGAACAGCCGGCCGTTGAGCACAATGCCGCCACCGGCAAAGGCGCCGATGTAGAAATAGACGAAGTCCCGCGCCGCGCCCGTCTGGCCGAAGACCAGTTCGGCGCCGCAGGCCGAGGTGGCGTCGTTCTGCAGATAGACCGGAAAATCGCACTGCGTCTGGATGTCGGTCCTGATATCGCGATGGCGCCATTCGTCCATGACCTCGCGCGGCGCGCCGGCGGTGTCGGCCCAGTTCCACAGCTCGAACGGCATGGCGATGCCGAGTCCGGCAATGCGTTTGTCCTGCGCCGGTGTCAGCGCGCCGCGCATCGTCTTCATGCCTGACGTGACGAACTCGACCGTTTCGCGTGGGGCAGGGTAGCGGTAGGAGTGCTGCAGCATTGCGCGCACGTTGCCGAGGAAATCGATCAGCACGAGTTCGGCGCTGCGGCGGCCGATCTTGAGGCCGATGAAGAAGGCGCCTTCGGGGTTGAGCGCCATGGGGATCGAAGGCTGGCCGATCTTGCCGCGCAACGGCGCCTGACGGACGAGCAGGCTTTCTTCCTCCAGTTCGCGCATGATGACCGAGACCGTCTGCGCCGAAAGTCCGGTCATGCGGGCGATGTCGGACTTCGCCAGACTGCCGTGCTGACGCACCAGCGAAAGCACCAGGCGCTCATTGTGATCGCGCATGCCGCTCTGGTTGGTGCCGCGGTGAATAAGGCTCTCATTCGCTTCGGGCGAACCATGCCTCGCAGTGGCGGTCTCCACCCTGTTCCTCCCGTCGTTTCCCCGGCAATGCTTTTGGGTCAGAATGAGTGAAGGACGCAAGGCTGTCAATAATAAATAAGAGTGATTTAATTATTGACAGATGCCTTGGTCTGGTGTTTTTTGATCTGGCATCCGCGCTGGGAAAAGTCGCCTGGATGCCGTGCGGGTGCCGGTTGGCCGGCATTCGAAATGTTCCACTGGGAGGAAAATCGTGACCAATACAAAATTGTTGAAGTCCACCGTTTTTGCGGCGGCCGCGCTGGGTCTGATGGCGTTCGCTTCGTCCGCATCCGCCGCCGGCGTCGGCGCCTGCCTGATCACCAAGACCGACACCAATCCGTTCTTCGTCAAGATGAAGGAGGGCGCTACCGCCAAGGCCAAGGAACTCGGCGTCGATCTCAAGACCTATGCGGGCAAGATCGACGGTGACAGCGAGAGCCAGGTGGCGGCGATCGAAAGCTGCATCGCCGACGGCGCCAAGGGCATTTTGATCACCGCGTCCGACACCAAGGGCATCGTGCCGACGGTGAAGAAGGCGCGCGATGCGGGCCTGCTGGTGATTGCGCTCGACACGCCGCTCGATCCGATCGACGCCGCCGACGCGACCTTCGCCACCGACAATCTGGAGGCCGGCAAGCTGATCGGCGCCTGGGCCGCCGCGACGCTGGGCGACAAGGCCAAGGACGCCAAGATCGGCTTCCTCGACCTGACCCCCTCGCAGCCGACCGTGGACGTTCTGCGCGATCAGGGATTCATGATGGGCTACGGCATCGACGTGAAGGATCCCAACAAGATCGGCGATGAGAACGATCCGCGTATCGTCGGCCACGATGTGACGAACGGCAATGAAGAGGGCGGCCGCAAGGCGATGGAAAACCTTCTGCAGAAGGACAACACCATCACCGTCATTCACACCATCAACGAGCCGGCCGCAGTCGGCGCCTACCAGGCGCTCAAGGCCGTCGGCCTCGAAAGCCAGGTGCTCATCGTCTCTGTCGACGGCGGCTGCCCCGGCGTGAAGTCGGTCACCGAAGGCGTCATCGGCGCCACCTCGCAGCAATATCCGCTGCAGATGGCCGCGCTCGGCATCGAGGCGATCGCCGCTTTCGCCAAGGATGGTACCAAGCCGAAGCCGACCGAGGGCAAGAACTTCTTCGACACCGGCGTCAACCTCGTCACCGACAAGCCGGCCAAGGGCGTCAAGTCCATCGACACCAAGGAAGGCCTCGCCAAGTGCTGGGGCTGATGCTGGCCTGACCGGTAACAGAACCGATCGGCCGGGGGGACTTGATCCCCGGCCGCATCGGGTGGACGATACATCACTGTAAACGCGAACAATCCCGGCGACAGACCGGAAGGCGTGGACGGCGTCAGCGCGTGGCTGAAGCCCTACGGGGAGGAAACATGGCTCAAGCTCAGGAATTCGAGAAGGTTCTCTCGGCCAGCGACACAAGCGTGGCCGCTTTCGACGAGCACAAATCAGCCGTCAAGCGCATCCAGCATTTTCTGCATTCAACGCCGGCGGCGGTGCCGCTGATCGTGCTGCTTCTGTCGATCATCATCTTCGGCATCGCGATCGGCGGGCGGTTCTTCTCGTCCTACACGCTGACGCTGATCCTGCAGCAGATCGCCATCGTCGGCATTCTCGGGGCCGCTCAGACTCTGGTCATCCTGACCGCCGGCATTGACCTGTCGATCGGGGTGATCATGGTGATTTCTGCCGTGATCATGGGCAATTGCGCGGTCAGCTACGGCATGCCGAGCGTGCTCGCCGTGGCGATCGGGCTTGCCGCCGGTGCGGCTTGCGGGCTGCTGAACGGACTGCTGGTCGCCTATATGAAGTTGCCGCCCTTCATCGTGACGCTTGGCACCTGGAACATCGTCATGGCCACGAACTTCATCTATTCGGCCAATGAGACGATCCGCGACACCGACGTCGACACTCAAGCGCCGCTGCTGCATCTGTTCGCCCTGAGCTTCAAGGTCGGCACGGCGGTGCTGACGCTCGGTGTCATTGCCACGGTCGTGCTCGTGATGGTCCTTTGGTACGTGCTCAACCACACCGCATGGGGCCGTCATGTCTACGCCGTCGGCGACGACCAGGAGGCGGCGAAGCTGTCTGGCATCCAGACCAAGAAGGTGCTGGTGACGGTCTACACCCTTGCCGGGCTGATCGCCGCTTTCGCGGCCTGGGTCTCCATCGGCCGCAACGGCTCGATCTCGCCATCAGCCGCCGTCACCGACTACAATCTGCAGGCCATCACCGCGACGGTGATCGGTGGTATTTCTCTCTTCGGCGGCCGCGGCTCCATCCTCGGCACCTTGTTCGGCGCGATGATCGTCGGCGTCGTCTCGATGGGCCTCAACATGCTGGGCGCCGATCCGCAATGGAAAGTGCTCCTCACCGGCGTGCTGATCATCGGCGCCGTCGCCATCGACCAATGGATCAGAAAGGTTTCGGCATGACCCAGGAACCCATCCTCACCGCGCGCGGCCTGGTCAAGCGCTATGGCCGCGTCACCGCTCTCGACAATGCCGATTTCGACCTATACCCCGGCGAAATCCTTGCCGTCATCGGCGACAACGGCGCCGGCAAGTCGTCGCTCATCAAGGCGATTTCCGGCGCGGCCGTGCCGGACGAGGGCGAAATCCGGCTTGAAGGCAAACCCGTCTCCTTCAAGTCGCCGATGGAAGCGCGCGAAGCCGGCATCGAAACCGTCTACCAGAACCTCGCGCTGTCGCCGGCGCTGTCGATCGCCGACAACATGTTCCTCGGCCGCGAGATCCGCAAACCCGGCTTCGTCGGCCAGTGGCTTCGCATGCTGGACCGTCCGGCAATGGAAAAGCGCGCCCGCGACAAGCTTACCGAACTCGGCCTGATGACCATCCAGAACATCAGCCAGGCGGTGGAGACGCTGTCGGGCGGCCAACGCCAGGGCGTGGCGGTGGCCCGCGCCGCCGCCTTCGGCTCGAAGATGGTCATCATGGACGAGCCGACGGCGGCGCTCGGCGTCAAGGAGAGCCGCCGCGTGCTCGAACTGATCCTCGACGTGAAGAAGCGCGGCCTGCCGATCGTGCTCATCTCGCACAACATGCCGCACGTCTTCGAAGTGGCCGACCGCATCCACATCCACCGTCTTGGCCGTCGCCTGTGTGTCATCGACCCCAAGCAATATACGATGTCTGATGCCGTTGCCTTCATGACCGGTGCAAAAGCACCCCCGGAGACGGCATTGGCGGCCTGAACTGCCTGATTGCCGCTGGGTAAGGAGGCGGGGGTTTTCTCTAAATCGATTGAAAACATGCTGCAATGCACTAGGATGGGCTGGGAGAAACGGTGAAAGCCGGTATGATCAGGCCAAACCGAACGAGAGGCGATATGACATCCGCCATGACGATCGAAGCCCCCACTCTCGACAATCCAGATCCCAAGACGCTCGCCGAAGAAGTCTTGATGTCGCTCAAATACCGGGTCGGCAAGGACACAACCGTCGCGACCCAGTACGACTGGCTGACCGCCTCGATCAAGGTCGTGCGCGACCGCGTCGTCGACCACTGGATGCAGGCGACCAAGGAAGCCTACGACCAGCAGGAAAAGCGCGTCTATTACCTGTCGCTCGAGTTCCTGATCGGACGTCTGATGCGCGACGCCTTTTCCAATCTCGGCCTGATGGAGAACATGCGTGAGGCGCTGTCCTCGCTCGGCGTCGATCTCGACCTGATCGCCGCGCTCGAGCCGGACGCTGCCCTTGGCAATGGCGGCCTTGGCCGGCTCGCCGCGTGCTTCATGGAAAGCATGGCGACCGTCGACATTCCCGCGCATGGCTACGGCATCCGCTATGCCAACGGCATGTTCCGCCAGGAAATCCATGACGGTTGGCAGGTCGAACTGCCCGAGACCTGGCTGGACCACGGCAACCCCTGGGAGTTCGAGCGGCGCGAGCGCTCCTTCGAAGTCGGCTTCGGCGGTTCGGTCGAATCGATCACCTCCAGGGACGGCCGGCTCGAACGCCATGTCTGGAAACCGAGGGAGCATGTTCTGGCGGTTGCCTATGACACGCCCGTGGCCGGCTGGCGCGCCAAGCGCGTCAACACGTTGCGCCTTTGGTCCGGCATGCCGATCGATCCGATCCTGCTCGACAAGTTCAACGCCGGCGACCACATCGGGGCGCTGGCCGAAAGCAACAAGGCCGATGCGCTGTCGCGCGTGCTCTATCCCGCCGATTCCCACATGGCCGGACAGGAACTCAGACTCAGGCAGGAATATTTCTTCTCCACCGCCTCGCTGCAGGACATCGTCCAGCGGCATCTGAGCCAATATGGCGACCTGAAGTCGCTTCCCGACAAGGCGGCGATCCACCTCAACGACACCCATCCGGCGATCGCCGTGCCGGAGTTGATGCGGCTTCTGATGGACGTCCACGGCATGGATTTCGATCTCGCCTGGGATATCACCAAGCGTACCTTCGGCTACACCAACCACACGCTGCTGCCCGAGGCGCTGGAAAGCTGGCCGGTGCCGCTGTTCGAGCGGCTTTTGCCGCGTCATATGCAGATCGTCTACGCCATCAACGCGCAGGTGCTGCTGGAGGCGCGCGCCACTGATCAATTCTCCGATGAGCAGATCAGCCGTATCTCGCTGATCCAGGAGAATGGCGACCGCCGGGTGCGCATGGGCAATCTGGCCTTTGTCGGTTCGCATTCGATCAACGGCGTGTCGGCGCTGCATACCGAACTGATGAAGGAGACGGTGTTCGCCGACCTGCACCGGCTCTATCCCGACCGCATCAACAACAAGACCAATGGCATCACGCCGCGGCGCTGGCTCATCCAGTGCAATCCGGGCCTTACCGCGCTCGCCCGCGAGGCGATCGGCGATCGCTTCATGGATGACATCGAGGCGATCAAGGGGCTCGATCCGCTCGCCGACGACACCGCCTTCCGCGAAAAATTCGCCGCCGTGAAGCGCCAGAACAAGGTGAGGCTAGCCAACTTGGTCGCCGACCGCCTCGGCATCAAGCTCGACCCTTCGGCGCTCTTCGACATTCAGGTCAAGCGTATCCACGAATACAAGCGTCAGCTCCTCAACATCCTCGAAGCGATCGCGCTCTATGACCAGATCCGCTCGCATCCCGAGCGCGACTGGATGCCACGCGTGAAATTCTTCGGCGGCAAGGCCGCGCCCAGCTACCACAACGCCAAGCTGATCATCAAACTGGCCAACGACGTCGCCAGGGTGATCAACAGTGACCCTTCGGTGCGCGGCCTGCTCAAGGTCGTGTTCGTACCGAACTACAATGTCAGCCTGGCCGAGGTGCTGATGCCGGCCGCCGATCTCTCGGAGCAGATCTCGACCGCCGGCATGGAAGCGTCGGGAACCGGCAACATGAAGTTCGCGCTGAACGGCGCACTGACCATCGGCACGCTCGACGGCGCCAATGTCGAGATCAAGGAGCATGTCGGCGACGACAACATCTTCATCTTTGGCCTCACCACCGAAGAAGTCGCCGAGCGGCGCAACAATGGCTACAATCCCCGCGGCGTCATCGAGGCGTCCCCCGAACTGGCGCAGGCGGTCGCGGCCGTTTCTTCGGGCGTCTTCTCCCCCGATGATCCCAATCGCTACCGCGATCTGATCAACGGCCTCTACGACAGTGACTGGTTCATGGTCGCGGCGGATTTCGACGCCTATGCCGCCTGCCAGCGCGACGTCGATGCCGTCTGGCGCAACAGCCCGGACTGGTACGCCCGCGCCATCCGCAACGTCGCGCGCGTCGGCTGGTTCTCTTCCGATCGCACGATCCGCCAATACGCCAAAGAAATCTGGAACGTGCCCGTCTGATATGATTGCATGAGGCCACGAACGATGGCCGCAAAAACAAACATTTGGTGCCCGGGGAGGGCGACCGCCTGATGAGGAAGCCGCGCGCGACCGCTGCGACAAGCGGGCCGGACGGACTGGCGTCAGCCAGCGATGTCGAGGCGATTGTCGCCGGTACGCACGGTGATCCTTTTGCGGTTCTCGGTGTTCAGGAGGCCGGCAAGAGCCTGTTCGCGCGCTGCTTCGTTCCGCATGCGCAGTCCGTCACCGCCTACACGCTGACCGGCATCGAGGCAGGCGAATTGACCAGGCGCGACGAAGCCGGTTTCTTCGAGGGCAAGCTGTCGATCAGGAAGCGCCAGCCGCTCCGCTACCACGCGCGCAATGCCGGCGGCGACTGGTGGCTGACCGATCCCTATTCGTTCGGTCCGGTGCTCGGACCGATGGACGATTACTATATCGCCGAGGGCTCGCATCTCAGGTTGTTCGACAAGCTCGGCGCCCATGTCATTGAGCACGAAGGCGCCACCGGCGTGCATTTCGCGGTATGGGCCCCAAATGCCAGGCGCGTCTCGGTGGTCGGCGATTTCAATGACTGGGACGGGCGCCGGCATACGATGCGCGACCGTCGCGACACCGGCATCTGGGAGCTGTTCATTCCCGATATCGGCGCCGGCCGGCCCTATAAATATGAAATCATAGGTCCCGACGGCGTGAGATTGCCGCTGAAAGCCGATCCATTCGCCTTCAAGTCGGAGCTGCGCCCGGCAACGGCCTCGGTGACCGCGGTGCCCCCGGCGCATCCATGGGGCGACGAGGCGCATCGCAATTTCTGGCGCAACGCCGACCCCCGGCGCGAAGCCATCTCGATCTACGAAGTCCATGCCGGTTCCTGGCAGCTTCGCGACGACGGCACCTTCCTGTCCTGGGATGAGCTGGCCGACCGGCTGATCCCTTATGTGGTCGAGGCCGGGTTCACCCACATCGAATTCCTGCCGATCTCCGAGCATCCCTATGACCCGTCCTGGGGTTATCAGACCACCGGCCTCTACGCGCCATCGGCCCGCTTCGGCGATCCGGACGGCTTTGCTCGCTTTGTCGATGGCGCCCATCGTGCCGGCATCGGCGTAATCCTAGACTGGGTGCCGGCGCATTTTCCTGTCGACGAGCACGGTCTGGTCCATTTCGACGGCACCGCGCTCTACGAGCATGCCGACCCGCGCAAGGGCTTCCACCCGGACTGGAACACCGCGATCTACAATTTCGGCCGCCGCGAGGTGGTGTCGTTCCTCGTCAACAACGCCTTGTTCTGGGCCGAAAAATACCATGTCGACGGTCTTCGCGTCGACGCGGTGGCCTCGATGCTCTACCTCGACTATTCGCGCAAGCAGGGCGAATGGATTCCCAACGAAAAGGGTGGGCGCGAAAACCTCGAGGCGGTCAGCTTCCTGCAGAAGATGAACAAGGAGCTCTACGGGCACCATCCCGGTGTCATGACTATCGCCGAGGAATCGACTTCATGGCCAAAGGTCTCGGCGCCCGTTCATGAAGGCGGGCTGGGCTTCGGCTTCAAGTGGAACATGGGCTTCATGCACGACACGCTGGAGTATTTTTCCAAGGAGCCGATTTTCCGCAAGCACCATCACAACGAGCTGACCTTCGGTCTGACCTACGCCTTCTCGGAGAATTTCGTGCTGCCGCTCTCGCATGACGAGGTCGTGCACGGCAAAGGCACGCTGCTGGGCAAGATGGCCGGTGACGACTGGCAGAAATTCGCGACCTTGCGTGCCTATTACGGCTTCATGTGGGGTTATCCCGGCAAGAAGCTGCTGTTCATGGGCCAGGAATTCGCGCAGCGCCGCGAATGGAGCGAGGCGCGCGCGCTTGATTGGAACCTGCTCGATTTCCGGCCGCATCGCGGCGTCTGGCAGACGGTGCGCGATCTCAACTATCTCTACCGTTCACGTCCGGCCCTGCATGGCCGCGACTGCGAGCCCGAAGGGTTTTCCTGGCTGATCGTCGACGACAGCCAGAATTCGGTTTTCGCCTGGGTGCGCAACGCTCCTGGCGGCAATCCGGTCGCCGTCATCTCCAATTTCACGCCGGTGCCGCGCGACAATTATCGTGTACCTCTGCCGAAGGCCGGCAAGTGGCGCGAGATCATCAACACCGATGCTTCCGAATATGGCGGCTCCGGCATGGGCAATGGCGGCGTGGTCGAGGCGAGGGCGGAGGGCAAGAGCATCTCGGCAACGATGCTTCTGCCGCCGCTGTCGACGATCATGCTTGAACTCGCCGACGACTGAACTCGTTAAGGCTGGTCAACGCATAAAGACGAGTAACTTGGGAGGGTATAAATGGCAGACTTGAAAAGAACCCAGCCGCTGGCCCGCGACGCCATGGCCTATGTGCTGGCCGGCGGACGCGGCAGCCGCCTCAAGGAGCTGACCGATCGGCGCGCCAAGCCGGCGGTCTATTTCGGCGGCAAGACGCGCATCATCGATTTCGCGCTCTCCAATGCACTGAACTCTGGCATCCGCCGCCTCGGCGTCGCCACCCAGTACAAGGCGCATTCGCTGATCCGCCACCTGCAACGCGGCTGGAACTTCCTGCGGCCCGAACGAAACGAGAGCTTCGACATCCTGCCGGCGAGCCAGCGCGTGTCGGAAACGCAATGGTATGAAGGCACGGCTGACGCCGTCTACCAGAACATCGACATCATCGAGGCTTATGGCCCGGAATACATGGTGATCCTGGCCGGCGACCACATCTACAAGATGGATTACGAGCTGATGCTGCGCCAGCATGTCGATGCCGGCGCCGATGTCACGGTCGGCTGCCTCGAAGTGCCGCGCATGGAAGCGACAGGCTTCGGCGTCATGCATGTCGATGCCAAGGACAACATCATCGCCTTCGTCGAAAAGCCCGTTGATCCGCCCGGCATTCCGGGTAACCCGGAATTCGCCTTGGCCTCGATGGGCATCTACGTCTTCAAGACCAAGTTCCTGATGGAACAGCTGCGCCGCGATGCCGCCGAGCCGGGCTCCAGCCGCGACTTCGGCAAGGACATCATCCCCTATATCGTCACGCACGGTAAGGCGATCGCGCACCGCTTCACCAAGTCCTGCGTGCGTTCGACCGCCGAGAACGAGGCCTACTGGCGCGATGTCGGCACGGTCGATGCCTATTGGGAAGCCAACATCGACTTGACCGACGTGACGCCGGAACTCGACCTCTACGACCGCGACTGGCCGATCTGGACTTATGCCGAGCTGAAGCCGCCGGCAAAATTCGTCCACGACGAGGATGGCAGGCGCGGTTCTGCCGTGTCGTCACTGGTGTCGGGCGATTGCATCGTCTCGGGCGCTTCGCTGAAGAAGAGCCTGATCTTCACCGGCGCGCGCATCAATTCCTATTCGGCACTCGAAGAAGTCGTCATGCTGCCCGACGTTCATGTCGGCCGGAACGCAAAGTTGAAGCGCGTCGTGATCGACCACGGTGTAAGGATACCGGAAGGGCTGGTGGTCGGCGAGGATCCCGCGCTCGACGCCAAGCGTTTTCGGGTTTCGGAAAAGGGCATCTGCCTGGTCACCCAGGACATGATCGACAAGCTGAAGCTTTAGGCCGGATCGGATTGTAGGCGCATGCATGTTCTGTCGGTCACGCCCGAAATCTTCCCGCTGATCAAGACCGGCGGGCTTGCCGACGTAACCGGGGCGCTGCCGATCGCGCTCGCGGCCAAGGGCGTGACCATGCGCACGCTCATTCCGGGTTTTCCGGTGGTGATGGGCGCCTTCAAGAAAAAGAAGGCCGTCTACCAATACCCCTTGTTGCAAGGCGGCAAGGCCGCGATCCATGCCGTCGAGGTCGCCGGGCTCGATTTGTTCGTGCTCGACGCGCCGCATCTGTTCGACCGCCCCGGCGGCCCCTATGGCAACGCCTCGGGCGCGGATTGGCCGGACAATTGGCGGCGCTTCGCGGCGCTGAGCCAGGCCGGCGCCGATATCGCCGGCGGCGCCATTTCGGGCTACCTGCCTGACATCGTGCATGCCCATGACTGGCAGTCGGCGATGACGCTGGCTTATATGCGTTACGGCAAGGCGGTTGGCACGCCATCAATGATGACCGTCCACAATCTCGCCTTCCAGGGTCAGTTCGGCGCCGGCATCTTCGGCGAACTCGGTCTGCCGGCCGCGGCGATGGCGCTTGACGGCGTCGAATATTATGGCGGCGTCGGCTTCCTCAAGTCGGGTCTGCAGGCGGCCTGGGCAATCACCACGGTGAGCCCGACCTATGCGCAGGAGATCCGTTCACCGGAATTCGGCATGGGCCTCGATGGTCTCATCAACATGCGTTCAAGCGATCTCCATGGCATCGTCAACGGCATCGACACCGCCATCTGGGATCCAGCAACCGATAGACATCTGGTGTCGACCTATACGGCCGAAACGTTGAAGGCCCGCGCGCCCAACAGGGCGGCCGTCGAGGACCGTTTCGGTCTCGACCGCGACGGCAGCCCGATTGTCTGTGTCGTCAGCCGGCTGACCTGGCAGAAGGGCATGGACATATTGGCGACGGTGATCGACGGCATCGTTGCGACAGGCGCCAGGCTGGCTATCCTCGGCTCGGGCGACGCCGGCCTCGAAGGCGCGCTGCTGGCGGCCGCCGCACGCCACCGTGGCCGCATCGGTGTGGTCGTCGGCTATGACGAGGGGCTGTCGCACATCATGCAGGGCGGCTGCGACGCCATCGTCATCCCTTCGCGCTTCGAACCTTGCGGGCTGACGCAGCTTTACGGCCTGCGCTATGGCTGCGTGCCGGTCGTCGCGCGCACCGGCGGCCTCGCCGACACCATCATCGACGCCAACGAAGCGGCGATTGCAGCCGGCGTGGCGACCGGCTTCCAGTTTGCCCCCAACAATGGCGGCGCGCTGCTGCACGCCATCCGCCGCTTGGCCGACGCCCACGCCAGTTCCGCAACCTTCGAGACCATCCAGCGCCAGGGCATGAAGACCGATGTGTCGTGGGATCGAAGCGCCGAAAAATACGTCGAACTCTATCGCCTGCTGCTTTCGAAAAGGGTTGCCTGAAGCATGATACGCACCGTCCCCACCAAGCCCTATTCCGATCAGAAGCCCGGCACGTCGGGACTGCGCAAGAAGGTGCCAGTGTTCCAGCAGGAGCACTATGCCGAGAACTTCATCCAGTCGATCTTCGACGCGCTCGACGGATTTGCCGGCAAGACCCTGGTCATCGGCGGCGATGGCCGCTTCTACAACCGCGAGGTCATCCAGAAGGCCATTGCCATGGCCGCCGCCAACGGCTTCGGCAAGGTGATGGTAGGGCAGGGCGGCATATTGTCGACGCCCGCGGCCTCGCATGTCATCCGCAAATACAAGACCTTCGGCGGCATCATCCTGTCGGCCAGCCATAATCCCGGCGGCCCGCATGAGGATTTTGGCATCAAGTACAATGCCGGCAATGGCGGCCCGGCGCCGGAAAAGCTGACCGACGCCATCTTTGCCAAGACCAAGGCGATTTCGAGCTTCAAGATCGCCGACATCGATCCAATCGACATCGATACGGTCGGCACCGTCAAGGCCGGCGGCATGACCGTAGAGATCATCGATCCGGTCACCGACTATGCCGAACTGATGGAGAGCCTGTTCGATTTCGACGCGTTGCGCAAACTGTTCAAGTCGGGCTTTCGCATGCGCTTCGACGCCATGCATGCGGTGACCGGACCCTACGCCAAGGAAATCCTCGAACACCGGCTCGGCGCACCGAACGGCACCTGCCGCAATTTCAAGCCGCTGCCCGATTTCGGCGGCCATCACCCCGATCCCAACCTTGTCCATGCCAAGCACCTCTATGACGAGATGATGGGGCCGGACGCGCCGGATTTCGGCGCCGCCTCCGACGGCGACGGCGACCGCAATTTGATCATCGGCAAGGGCATTTTCGTCACCCCGTCGGATTCGGTCGCCATGCTTGCCGCCAATGCCCGCCTGGCGCCCGGCTACAAGGACGGGCTGAAGGGCATCGCCCGCTCGATGCCGACCAGCGGTGCCGCCGACCGCGTCGCTCACAAGCTCGGCATCGGCATTTACGAGACGCCGACCGGCTGGAAGTTCTTCGGCAATCTGCTCGACGCCGGCATGGCGACGATCTGCGGTGAGGAAAGTGCCGGCACCGGCTCCAACCATGTCCGCGAAAAGGACGGTCTGTGGGCGGTGCTCCTGTGGCTCAACATCCTCGCCGCGCGCGGCGAAAGCTGCAAGCAGATCGTCACCGAGCACTGGGCGGCCTATGGGCGCAATTACTATTCGCGGCATGACTATGAAGAGGTGGAGAGCGACCGCGCCAATGCGCTGGTCGACGAACTCAGGGCCAAGCTCGGCTCGCTGCCCGGCACCAGCGTGCGCGGCCTGAAGATCGCCAATGCCGACGATTTTGCCTATCACGACCCGGTCGACGGCTCGACCAGCGAGCACCAGGGCATAAGGGTGCTGTTCGAAGGCGGCTCACGCGTCGTCTTCCGCCTCTCCGGGACCGGCACCTCGGGCGCGACCCTGCGCGTCTATATCGAGCGCTACGAGCCGGACAAGTCGAGGCACGATCTCGACACGCAGGAGGCGCTCGCCGATCTCATCGCCGCCGCCGACGACATTGCCGGGATCAAGAGCCACACCGGCCGCGACAAACCGAGCGTGATTACTTGAGGGTGGGGAGGCGCGACTCCCCCTTCTCCCCTTGTGGGAGAAGGTGTCGCCGAAGGCGACGGATGAGGGGTGCTCCAGCTTGGCGCAAACCGGCGCCCGGGACACCGATGCCTCATTCCTTCCAACACCCCTCATCCGTCTCGGCGGTGCGCGCCGATCCACCTTCTCCCACAAGGGGAGAAGGGAAGGCGCTCGCGTGAACAATCTCGGCGCCGCCATCACCAGCGAAGGCATCCGCTTCGCCGCCTGGTCGTCGTCGGCGCGGCGGCTCTGGGTGTCGATCTTCGATGAAACCGGCGACCACGAAATCGAGCGGCTTGAACTCCAGCCCGAAGGCGAGGGTTTTTACGCCCTGCTCGTCGCGGGTCTCGCCGCCGGCAGCCGCTACGGCTTTCGTGCCGATGGCGACTATGCACCCGAGCGTGGGCTGTGGTTCGACCCCGACAAGCTGCTGACCGATCCTTATGCCGCCGAAGTCGACCGGCCCTATGCCTATCACTGGCGGCTCGCCGCGCGGCGCAATGAGGGTGCCGACACCGCGTCGCTGATGCCCAAGACCGTGGCCAAGGCCTTGCCCGCGGCCCCACCGATCCTGCCGCCGCTTTTTCGTCCGGGCGGCCTGATCTACGAACTGAATGTCCGCGCCTTCACCAAGCTCCACCCGGATGTGCCGCAAGAACAGCGCGGCACGATCGCCGCACTTGCCCATCCGGCCATCATCGAGCATCTGCAAAAGCTCGGCGTCTCCGCCGTCGAATTGATGCCGGTGACGGCGTCGATCGACGAGCGGCATCTGCCGCCGCTGGGCTTGAGCAACGCCTGGGGCTACAATCCCGTCACCTTCATGGCGCTCGACCCTCGCCTCGCGCCCGGCGGCCTGACGGAATTACAGGACACGGTCACAGCGCTGCGCCGGGTTGGTATCGGCACCATTCTCGACCTCGTCTTCAACCATACTGGCGAAAGCGACAGGCTGGGGCCGACGCTCTCGCTGCGCGGCCTCGACAACCAGGCCTACTATCGGCACCGGCCGGATGGAGGGCTGGTCAATGACACCGGCACCGGCAACACCATCGCTTGCGACCATCCGGTGGTGCGCGAAATGGTGCTCGACACGCTCCGTCATTTCGTGCGCCAGGCTGGCGTCGACGGCTTCCGGTTCGATCTGGCTCCGGTGCTGGGCCGGTTCGATGGTCTGTTCGATCCAGAAGCGCCGCTGCTCCGGGCCATTGCTCATGATCCGGTGCTTTGCGACCGCGTGCTGATCGCCGAGCCTTGGGATATCGGGGCAAACGGCTATCAACTGGGCAATTTTCGGCCACCGTTCCTCGAGTGGAACGATCGCTACCGCGACGATGTCAGACGCTTCTGGCGCGGCGATGCCGGCATGGTCGGCACTCTCGCCACGCGCCTTGCCGGTTCGTCCGACGTGTTCAACAGGGCAGGGGAGCCGGCAAGCCGCAGCGTGAACTTCATCGCCGCCCATGACGGCATGACGCTGGCCGACATCGTCGCCTACGAGCGCAAACACAACGCCGACAATGGCGAGCAGAACCGCGACGGCCATAACGACAACCTGTCCTGGAACAATGGCGTCGAGGGAGACACGAACGAGGCAGCGATCATCAAGGCGCGCTTCGACGACCAACGCGCACTGCTCGCCACGCTGTTCGCCTCGCGCGGCACCATCATGCTGACGGCAGGCGACGAATTCGGCAGAACGCAGCAAGGCAACAACAACGCCTATGCGCAGGACAACGCCATTACCTGGCTTGACTGGACAGGCCGCGATCAGGCGCTGGAGCGTTACGCATCGGCGCTTGCAGCGCTTCGCCAGGCGGTGCCGGCACTGTCGGACACACGTTTCCTGGCCGGAGAACCGGTCGAGGCTTCAGGCGTTCCCGACGTCGCCTGGCTGACCGAGACGGGTGAGCCGCTCGCAGAGACCGACTGGAACGACTCCAGCCGGCATCGCCTTGTCATGCTGCTTGGCGGCGAGGATGGCAGGCTTGCCGTCATGATCAATGGTGACCGCCGCCAATGCGTCTTCACCTTGCCGGCGCGCGATGGCTTCCAGTGGCGCCCGGCAATCGAGACACAGGCGATCGACCTCCTGCGCCCGCTGCCGGGCCGCAGCGTCAATTTCATGATCGAGGGCCGGACCGGAAACGGTGGCGCCGGGAAGGGTTCGTAATGGCCGACGACAATGCCAGGCAGGGAGCCGAGTGGTGGCGAGGCTGCGTCATCTATCAGATCTATCCGCGCTCTTTCCAGGACACGACCGGCGATGGCAGCGGCGATCTCAAAGGTATTACGGCAAGGCTCGCCCATATCGCCTCCCTCGGCGTCGACGCTGTTTGGCTGTCGCCCTTCTTCAAGTCGCCCATGGCCGACATGGGCTATGACGTATCGGACTACTGCGACGTCGACCCGATGTTCGGCACGTTGGCGGATTTCGACGCGCTGGTCGCCGAAGCGCATCGGCTCGGCCTGAAAATCATCATCGACCAGGTGCTGTCGCATTCATCCGACAAGCATGAATGGTTCATCGAAAGTCGCGCCAGCCGCGACACCGCCAAGGCCGACTGGTACGTCTGGGCCGACGCCAGGCCCGACGGCGGCGCGCCCAACAATTGGCTGTCGGTCTTCGGGGGGCCATCCTGGGAGTGGGACGCGACCCGTCGCCAATATTACATGCACAATTTCCTCGCCTCGCAGCCGGATCTCAATTTCCACAATCCGGAAGTCCAGGACGCGTTGCTGGACACGGTGCGGTTCTGGCTGGAGCGCGGTGTCGACGGCTTCCGGCTCGACACGGTCAATTACTATGTCCACGACCGCTGGCTGCGCAGCAATCCGCCCTTGGCTTCGAGCGTTGCCGGCACCAACACAGAAACCAACACCTACCTCTATCAGGAGCATCTGTTCGACAAGACGCAGCCCGAAAACCTGGCGTTCCTCAGGCGCTTCCGCGCGTTGCTCGACGAATATGGCGACCGCGCCGCCGTCGGCGAGATCGGCGATGAAGGCCGCTCGCTGCAGACGCTCGCAGCCTACACCTCCGGCGGCGACAAGCTTCAGATGAGCTACACGTTCGATTTGCTCGGCTCGCAATTTTCGGCGGCGCATGTGCGTGGCTGCGTCGAGGCGTTTGAGCATGCGGTTGCCGACGGCTGGGTCTGCTGGGCCTTCTCCAACCATGACGTCGTGCGCCATGTCAGCCGCTGGACGCGGCCGGATGGCGATCCCGATCTGGTGGCCAAATTCTCGATCATGCTGCTCGCCTGCCTGCGCGGCTCGATCTGCCTCTATCAGGGCGAAGAACTCGGCCTTGAGGAAGCGGAGCTTGCCTATGAGGATTTGCGCGATCCCGTCGGCATCCGTTTCTGGCCCGGCGTGAAGGGCAGGGACGGCTGCCGCACGCCGATGGTCTGGGAGGTCAGGGCCGACAATGCGGGCTTTTCCACCGCAAAACCATGGCTGCCCGTGCCGGCAAGCCATCGCTCCCGTGCGGCGGATGTGCAGAACGGCGAGGAGCAATCGGTGCTGTCGGTCTACCGCTCCACGCTTGCCTTGCGCAGACAGCACCCGGCACTGGTCGGTGGTTCGATCCGTTTTCTCGACGCCGAGGGAGACATGCTCGCCTTCATCCGCGAAGGAGACGGGGAGAGGCTGCTCTGTGTCTTCAATTTCGCCGGGGAGCCGGCGACGTGGCCCTTGCTGCCTGATATCGGAACCGTCGCGGCTGTCCTGGGCGGTACCACGGCTGTCGAGGAAAACGCGCTCTCGCTGCCGGCTCTCGGTTGCTTCCTCGGTCGGCTCGGCTGATCGGCGCTTCGGTTGCGGCCAAGCGGTCCTACTGAACGAGCACTGCCCGTCCGCAGGTCGCACCGGTGACGCGCACGTCGGCCTGGCCGACACCGACGCCCAGGGCTGAAAGCACATTGTAGAGCAAATCGTCGACGGGCGCCGTTACGGTGTTGAGCAGGGCCACCACTGCCGGTTTGACCGTTCCAAGCAGGGCGGTCAGATCGATGCCCAAACCAAGCGCATTGACCGAAAGCGACAGGTTGTTGACCAGCGACGTGGTGAGCGACTGCGAGATGTTTCGCGTCGAAACGGTCTTGATCGTCTTGTTGGCGATGTCGGTTGCGTTGAAGGTCAAGGTCTGCGGGCTGTTGTTGGTGATCGCGGTCGCGGCCGAACCCATCACCTGAATCAGCGGGATGTTGATCAGCAGGAGCTTCAGACTCACATCGGCGATCTCGGCGTCGGTGAAGGTCTGCGGCTGGCTGAAATCGGCGAAGCCGGACGGGTTGTTGCTGTTGGCCAGGTTCAAACGCGCAATGCCGGGGTGCGCGGCGATGGAGACATTGATGCTGGACGGCCCTGTCGGACAGCTTATGTCGGTCAGCTTGGCCTCGGCATAGGCGACTTCCACATTGAGCGGCAGATTGACGGCAAGCAGGCTGATGCCGCCGGCCAGGCTCGGCGTGCCGACACCGACGGAGGCCGTCAGCTTGATGCGCGTCTGGGCGGTCCGCACGACGGTGCCGATGCCATCGATGGCCAGCCAGGGCGAGGATTGCATCGGCTCCCCAATGGCGATGCTGAGCTTGGTGGAGAGCAGCCCCGGGATGGTGGCGCCGAGATCGATCGCGGCCTGGTTGGTGCCGTTGGCGAGTACGGCGGCCGCTGTCAGCATTCCCATGGCGCTTGCGTCTACGCCAAGGCCGGACGGCTGTTGCCCGAGGCCCAGGCTGCCGACGGAACCAAGGTCGACAAGACTGCTGAGTGGGATCTTGACGGTGCTGGTCGACTTGGAGGCGATGGTCTGCAAGGCGACCTTTGCGGTATTGCCGAGGCCAGGAACATTGGCCATGGCAGTAGCGATCTGGCCGACGGTCGCCTTCGAGGCCAGAACGTCGGAATAGGTGCCGGCCGTGATGTTCAGTTGTGTGCCGAGCGCACTGACGAAGGAAAGCACGCTTACGTCGGCCGAGATCAGTCCGTTGTAATCCATGACGCTGAGCGAGATGTTGCCGCCGAGAAGTCCGCTCAAAAGTGCGTTGAGGATGCCGCCATTGACGCTGAGCAATCTCGACCCTACCGAGAATGTCGCCTGCGGCGTCATGCTGGCGGTGGCTTGGGTGCCGATGACGGGAGTGGGGATCAGCGAGCTTGCGAAGTAGCGTTTGGGGATCTTAGCCAAAGTCACCCGGACGGCATTGTAAGGCGTCACGCCCGCCTGGAAGCGCTGGCTGACATTGGCGGTCGATGAGGCATATCGGCCTTGCGTAACCGTCACCACCGTCTTCCCGGTGGCCGCCGGGATGGTCTGGCCCGAAGCTTGAACAACGACACCCGGCATGCCGTTGTCGGTGAGCGTGGTGACGACCGCTGTGTTGACGTTGTTGATGTTCGAGGCGGCGGTGATCGCTGCCAGGTCGACTATCGCCTGGGCTTCCCGGCGCTCGGTGTAGATGGAGGCCTCGTCTATCGCCACCGCGGCCAGGGCCAGCGCGACCGGCGCGCTCAATGCGGTCATGACGGCGAAGTTCGCCTTCCTGTCCCCCATCATCGACCATGCAAGCCGGCCGATGCCCTTGCCCGCCCGCAGTTGCATTCAGATACCCCCGACCCTGATCGTTGACTGACGCTGGATGGTCGTCCCTGGCATGGCTATGCCCGGGAACAGATTCCAGATCGGCAGGTTGTGGGCATCGTACGAGATGGACACCACGAACTGGCTTCCGTCGGCCACACTGTCATTGGCCTGATAGGTCAGTTTGCTGGCGTCCACAAAGGGGTAACCGCCGGCGTTGTTGGCGAGGTAGCTGGCCACGAGCGTCTGGCGCTCGGTCTGGTTCACCCCGGCGATAGCCGTCCGGGCGGCGTCGGCTGCAATTTGCTGGATCGAATTGGCGGCGCCAAAATAGATGCCGTACGCAACCATCCCGAGCAAGAGAAGCATGAAGAGCGGCGACAGCAGGGCGAACTCGACCGCTGAAGTTCCCGAATTGTCTGTTCGGAACTGGCGCCTTCGGACCTTGGAAATGAGGTTGTGAACCATGGCTCCACCATGCCCAAGTTCGCATGCAGAAAGCGAAAACTCTGGACGCAACCAAAGGATGTGCTCGATTGAAGAAGACTCTCTAATTTAGTCATTTCTTCTGCAATCATGAGGCTTGACTTAGGGTCAATCAGTACTCGGTTGAAAAGATCTGACCTCCTGTCTAGTCTCCTGCCACCAGCCGCCGGAGGGAACCGGCGGCGCGCTCAAAGGAGCCAGACATCGGTTCCGGGGCGTCAACACGTAAAGGCGCGCCGATGGCAGCGCCGACAGGGAGAACTTCATGCTGAAAAACATGCTGAAGGCGACGGTGTTCGCCACGACCATGACCTTGGCTGCCGGTACGTTCTTGACGCCAGCCTTCGCCGAGACCGTCTATAACAGGGGCACCGCCGCTGAATCCGAATCGGTCGACCCACACAAGACCTCGACGGTCTATGAAGCCAACGTGCTGCGTGACCTGTTCCAGGGACTGGTCATGCAGGATGAGAAGGCCAACCTCATTCCGGGCGCCGCCGAAAGCTGGACGGTATCGGATGACGGCACGGTCTATACCTTCAAGCTGCGCAAGGACGGCATGTGGTCGGATGGCAGCCCGGTGACGGCGGACGACTTCGTCTATGCCTTCCACCGGCTGGAGGATCCGGCGACCGGCGCGGAATACGCCTCGATGCTGTATCCGGTGAAGGGCGCGGAGGACGTCAACACCAAGAAGGGCAAGCCGGAAGACATGGGCGTCAAGGCGATCGACGCCAACACCCTGGAAGTGTCCTTGAAGGCGCCGACGCCGTACTTCCTGGAGATGCTGACCCATCAGGCGACCTATCCGGTGAGCAAGGCCTCGATTGAAAAGCTCGGCGCCGACTGGATCAAGCCCGGCAAACTGGTTTCGAACGGCGCCTATACGCTCGCCGAATGGGTTCCCAACGACCACATGAAACTGGTCAAGAATCCGAAATTCTGGGACGCCGCGACCGTCAAGTTCGACGTAGTCAACTACATCCCGACCGAAGATCGTTCGTCGGCGATGAAGCGCTTCGAGGCCGGCGAACTCGACAGCTATGACGATCTGCCGACCGAACAGCTGGCCGACCTCAAGACCAAGTTCGGCGACCAGATCCATGTCGGACCGTATCTCGGCACCTACTACTATGCGATCAAGACCGACAAGGCGCCGTGGAACAATCCGGAGCTGCGCAACGCCATCTCGATGGCGATCGACCGTGACTTCATCGCCGAAAAGGTCTGGCAGAACTCGATGCTGCCCGGCTATTCGATGGTGCCTCCCGGCATCGAGGGCTACACGCCCGCAATGGCCAAATACGCCGACATGCCGCAGATCGACCGCGAGGACGCCGCCAAGAAAATCCTCGAGAAGCTTGGCTACACGCCCGAGCATCCGCTGAAGATGGAGATCCGCTACAACACCTCGGAAAACCATAAGAACACGGCAGTGGCGATCCAGGAACAGCTGAAGCCGCTAGGCGTCGACGTCACGCTGCTCAACACCGACACCAAGACCCACTACTCCTTCCTCGAGCAGAAGGGCGACTATGACGTGGCGCGTGCCGCCTGGATCGCCGACTACAAGGATCCGGAAACCTTCCTCGGCATCACGCGCAAGGCCAGCGGCAACAACTATTCGAACTACAACAGCCCGCAATACGAAGCGGCAATGGACAAGGCCGCGGCCGCCGGCGGCAAGCCCGAAGAGCGCATGAAGGATCTCTCCGCGGCCGAGCGCATCCTCATCGACGATGTCGGCCAGATCCCGCTTCTCTACTACAGCTACCACGATATCGTTTCCTCGAAGCTGCATGGCTTCGTCGACAATGTGATGGACGTGCATCCGTCGCGCTTCGTCAGCAAGGACTGATCCCTGGCCAAGCCGCCGCGCAACCGAATGCGCGGCGGCGCTGGTTTGCCATCGCATCGGCTCGGGAAGCGGAATCGATTTTCGGAAAGTTCGGTGCGAAGATTTGAAGGCTGGAGCGCAATCGTCCGAGTGGACGGGCGTGCTCTGGATCAAGCGGGGCACCGATGCTGCGATACGTATTCCGGCGGCTTTTGACCGCCATCCCGACGCTGTTCGTCATCGTGACGATGGCGTTCTTCCTGATGCGCGTCGCGCCAGGCGGTCCGTTCAACCAGGAGCGGGGTCTGAGCCCCGAGATCAAGGCCAATCTTGAAGCCCAGTTCGGCCTCAACGATCCGCTCTGGCTGCAATATGTCCACTATCTCGGCAATCTGCTGCGCGGCAATTTCGGCCCGAGCTACAACATGCCGGATTTCACCGTCACCGAACTGTTTGCCAAGGGCCTGCCCATTTCCGTCCAGCTCGGTGCCTCGGCGCTGATCCTGGCGCTGTTGCTCGGCAGCGTGCTCGGCACCATTGCCGCGCTTAACCAGAACAAGCTTGGCGACTATACGGTGATCGCCCTGGCGACCGCCGGCAGCACCATCCCCACCTTCGTCATCGCGCCGGTGATCCAGCTCCTTTTCGGGCTGACCTGGAGGCTGTTGCCGATCGGTGGCTGGGGCGACGGCGCCTTCATCAACAAGGTCGGCCCGGTGCTGACACTTGCCTTGCCGCAGATCGCCATCGTTGCGCGCCTGATGCGCGGCTCGATGATCGAATCGCTGCGATCCCATCATATCCGAACGGCGCGCGCGCTCGGCCTCTCCGACTGGTCGGTGGTGGTCAAGCACGCGCTGCGCGGCGCCATCCTGCCGATCGTCTCCTTCACCGGTCCGGCTGCGGCGGCACTGCTGACCGGCTCGGTCATCGTCGAGACGATCTTCTCCATTCCCGGAGTAGGCCGCTATTTCGTCGATGCCGCGCTCAACCGCGATTACACACTGGTGATGGGAACGGTGGTGGTGATCGCCATTTTCACCATCGTCTTCAACCTGATCGTCGACGTCATGTACGCGGTCGTCGACCCGAGGGTGCGCTATGACTGACATCACGGCCACGGCTCCCGCCATCGTTGGTCGCTCGCTTTGGGGCGATGCCTGGGCGCGCCTCAAGGCCAATCGCGCCGCCATGTTCAGCCTCTACTACCTCATTCTGATCGGTGTCGTCAGCGTCTTTGGCCCCTGGTTCGTGCCGCATCAATACACGACCATCTACGCCGACTATGTGCGCATGCCGCCAAGCCTGTCGGCCTACCCGAAACCCGATATGATCGAGACGGCGCTTGCCGAAGCGATCAAACGCATGCGGGTCGACATCAAGGAGTGGCACCAGGAAGGGAGCCAGGTCTTCGTCACGGTCAAGTCGACCAAGCCGATCGACGACCGCAACATCCGCTACCTCGACCGTTCCGATGCCTTCGACGACACCAAGATAGAGAGCAAGTCCCCCGACGGCCTCGAAGTGACGATGAGCGCATCGGTCAAGCAGCAGTATTTCCTGTTCGGAACCGACAACACTGGCCGTGATCTGTTGTCGCGCACGCTGATGGCCGGGCGCATCTCGCTTGCCATCGGCCTGCTCGCCGGCATCGTTGCGGTGGTGATCGGTGTGATCTATGGCGCCGCCGCCGGCTTTTCCGGCGGCAAGGTCGACGAGGTGATGATGCGCATCGTCGACGTGCTCTATTCCTTGCCGTTCATCTTCTTCGTCATCATGCTGGTGGTGTTCTTCGGCCGCAACTTCGTGCTGATGTTCCTGGCGGTCGGTGCCGTGCTGTGGCTCGACATGGCGCGCATCGTGCGCGGGCAGGCGCTGTCGATCCGCCGGCAGGAATATGTCCAGGCGGCGGAAGCCATGGGCATCGGCCAGCGCGGCATCCTGCTGCGCCATGTCATCCCCAACCTGCTTGGCCCCGTGGTGATCTACATGACCCTGCTGGTGCCGCAGGTCATCATCCTGGAGAGCTTCCTGTCGTTCCTCGGCCTCGGCATCCAGGAGCCGATGACCAGCTGGGGCGTGCTGATCTCCGTCGGCGCCAAGAACATCGGCACCGCCAACTGGCTGCTCCTGTTTCCCGCCTTCTTCCTCGTCTCGACGCTGTTCGCCCTGAATTTCGTCGGCGACGGCCTGCGCGACGCGCTCGACCCAAGAGATCGATAAAGATTGGGATCGGTAAAAAATGGGGATAGATAAAATGGGGATCGCTGACATGGCCACTCCCGAAACGATCCTCAGCGTCAAGGACCTGCGCGTGCGCTTCCGCACGCTCGACGGTGCCGTCGAAGCGGTCAAGGGCATCAACATCCATGTCAATGCCGGCGAAACCGTCGCAGTCGTGGGCGAATCCGGCTCCGGCAAGAGCCAGACGATGATGGCGGCGATGAGCCTGCTGGCCTCCAACGGCGAAGCGTCGGGCCATGTCGATTATCGCGGCCGCAATTTGCTCACATTGAGCAAGTCCGAGCTGAACAAGGTCCGCGGCCGCAAGATCAGCATGATCTTCCAGGAACCGATGACCTCGCTAGATCCGCTTTATTCGATCGGCAACCAGCTGATGGAGCCGATCCGCAGGCATCGCGGCCTGAGCGCCGCCGAAGCGCGTGAAGAGGCGCTCAAGCTGCTGCGGCTCGTCCATATTCCCGATCCGGAACGGCGGATGAAATCCTATCCGCACGAGATGTCCGGCGGCCAGCGCCAGCGCGTGATGATCGCCATGGCGCTCGCCAACGACCCCGACATCCTGATCGCCGACGAACCGACGACGGCCCTCGACGTGACCATCCAGGCACAGATCCTGATGCTTCTGGCCGAGCTGCAGCGCAAGCTCGGCATGGCGATCGTCTTCATCACCCACGACCTCGGCATCGTGCGGCGCTTCGCCGACCGGGTCTATGTCATGCGCCAGGGAGAGGTCGTCGAGGAAGGCGCGGCGGAAGCGATCTTCGCCAACCCGCAGCATGCCTACACCAAGATGCTGCTGGCGGCCGAGCCGACGGGGACCAAGGCACCTCCGCCCGCCAACGCGCCCGTGGTGCTCGAAGGCAGGAACGTCGAAGTCACATTCAGGATCGGCGGCGGGTTCCTGGCCGGCGAACCCCTGATGCTGCGGGCTGTCGATCACATCTCGATCCGGTTGCAACGCAACCAGACCATCGGCATCGTCGGCGAATCCGGATCGGGCAAATCGACGCTCGGCCGCGCCTTGCTGCGGCTGTTGCCGAGCGATGGGCTCATCCGGTTCGGCGATCGCGACATTTCCACGGCCGACCGGCAGCAGATGCGGCCGCTGCGGCGCCAGATGCAGCTCGTCTTCCAGGATCCCTTCGGCTCGCTGTCGCCACGCATGACCGTCGGCCAGGTCATCACCGAAGGGCTGCTGGTGCATGAACCGAACCTTTCGGGAAAGCAGCGCGACCAGCGCGCGGTCGAGGCGCTGCGCGAAGTCGGCCTCGATCCCAACGCCCGCAACCGCTACCCGCACGAATTTTCCGGCGGACAACGGCAACGCATCGCCATTGCCCGCGCCATGATCCTGAAGCCCAAGATGGTCGTGCTGGACGAGCCGACCTCGGCGCTCGACCGCTCGGTGCAGAAACAGATCGTGGAATTGCTGCGCAAACTTCAGGCCGACCACGAACTCTCCTACCTGTTCATCAGCCACGATCTCGCGGTGGTGCGCGCCATGGCCGACTACATCATCGTCATGAAGCAGGGCAAGATCGTCGAGGAGGGACCGACCGAGGCGATCTTCAGCAACCCGCAAGCGCCTTATACGCAGACGCTGATGAACGCCGCGATCGACGTCACGCGGTTCCGGTTGAGCGCGTGATAAGCCGCTGCAGGTGAGGCCCGTTCGCTCAGTCGGCCGAGCCGTCGCACTTGCGCGCGCGCACCGCGACAGCGGCATCCTGCTGTTGCTTCAACCGGTCGATCCTGGCCGTTTCACGATTGGCGACCGCCGTCTTCACGCGCGACCCGCCAAGCAGCCAGCGCGGCACGCTGGTGTTGGCGACCTTGCCGCGGGTGATCGCGGTTTGCGAGATGTCGCTCGCGTTGCTTCCCACGGCGCTGTTAAGCTCCGTGCAGCTCATGCTCTCGTATTTGGCCGGATCGGCCCTTCCGCCGATCGTCCCGCATCCGCCAACCAGGAGCATGGCAGCCAGAAGAACCGGTGCTGACCCTGTTGTTGAGATCAAATTCATATTCGCGTCCGGTTCGCCGTGTGCCGGCCCCCCTCATATTCGTCGGTCAAACTAGCGCGGATGCCCATTTCGTCAAAGTTTGACCGGCCGGCCGGCTCTGCGCTGGTTACCGGCCCGTCTCACTGTCGTCGAAAATTCTTACGCTGCTTCGGCGGCCAATCCGGCCATGGGGACACAACCGCCGCCGAGCACCATTTGGGCAATGTCGGCCGCGTTGTCATCGACATGGGCTGTCACCAGCACGATCCCTTCGCCGACACTGCGGCGCTCCGGCCTTCTGGCGGTCGCGACCAAGGGTCCGAGCAAGCCGCCGAGGGCGCAGCCGCAGAACGTGCCTGTCAGGGCCATCGCCGACAGCCCGGTTGCGAAAGGATTGATGCCGTAAGCAGCAAAAGCGCCCAGGCACGCCAACAGCCCGGCGGCAGCGCCAAGCATGACTGCCGGAGACTTCAGGACACCGATTTCGTCGTGGTAAGGCCCGATAATGGCGATCTGTACGCGCGGAACCCCGGCCGCCAAAAGGTCGCCGGCGATCCGGGTCGCTTCGGGATGGGATTCAAAAAGCCTGCTGATTGTTGGCATGGTCATTCAGGACGTGTCGTGTCCGTCAGCGCGTCGGTAACGAAGGATGCGGCGATCAAGTCGTCGCCATCGATCCGGCCTTGACCGTCCTCCATTACCGCCGCGACCTTTTGGAAGGTCTTGATTTCGCCCTCGGTGATCCGCGCGTTGCGCATCCTGCTCCGGAGGTCTGCCACGCGCAGCTGCAAGATATCGGATCTTGCGTCTTCACGATTCGAGATTGTGCTGGTCATTTATTCCGTCTCGTTTTTTGATGGTCCTCGCGCCCAATCAACCGAACTTGGAGCGCGGGCAAACGTTCCCGGTTAGGGCTTCGGTCTGGTAAGGCGCGGGACTTAAGTCTTGCACCAGGACGCAATGGTCTTGCCGGGCGCGGAGCCCGGTACGGCCGCTGTTTGCCGCCGTTTGTCCGCTAGCAGATTGTGGGAGGAAGAAGAGTGTTGACCAGGCGCGTTGGTTGCTCGCACCGATCTTCGCGATGGCCATCACTTTCATGGTGGCTGCAATAGTCCTCGGCTAACCTCCTCGCACATCGGCGCAGTCCAGTCCCTTCCTGCGCTGACAGGGTTCGCTCGCTCTTCCAAGTGGCGAGCGAACCCTGGATTTGGCACAAACCCTGGCTGGACTGGCCAGCGTCGGGAAAATTGCCTGACCCGAGCCGAGCTTCCATAACTTACCAGCGGTGATGAGGTATTCAGGACTGGCACGGTCCACTGCGCCTGGATTTTCAGCCGCGCATAGCGTGCCCGGGAAAGTCATCTGGTGGCCAGGCTTGATCGAGAGCCGGGCCACCAGTCGGTAATCAGTAACCGCCGTTTTCGATCACCACCGGGTGGTGGTGACGGTGGGTGGAGATGGAGCCGGTGACGACAACGGCATCCCGATCCTGCCGATAATGATGCCGGCGACCATGGTCGTAGAACGCAATCGTTCCGTGGTGACGGTGATGAAGCCGCTGACCTTCCTCGTTGATGATCCTGACGTGGTTGTGATGTCGATGATGGGTCGTGACGACAACGTCCGCCTCGGCGGCCGAAGCCAAAGCGGGCAATCCCATCGAAAACGCCAAAGCGCACATGATCATTGTTTTCACTGCAATTTCTCCATTGCCTTGATTAGCCCTTCGTTGGATACAACTGCCGCTGACCCCTTTGGTTCCGGGTTTCCCTGGGACAGGCGGGGACGTGCGGCAGGTCGAAGGGCGGCTATGGCGTCGCTGGCCAGGAATGCAAAAAACCGCAACATTTAGCCACCGCCCCCTAGCCATCCTCATGCCACGGCTAGTCGCGGCATCGCGTTCTCTACGGTTTCACTCAGGCTGCGGAACATTAGGAGGGTCTAACTGTTCTATCTCCGCGGCAGGCATCACAATTGAGGTCTGCTGAAGATCAGTCGGCAAAGGCTGATCGGCCCGTGTCCTCCGCCAGAGGCGCGGGCTCACCAGGCAACAGGAGAGAGACTATGAACAATATCATTTGGCTCGTTGGAGCGGTGGTCATCGTCATTGCGATATTGAGCTTCTTCGGCCTCCGTTAGGCGCCGCGCGCCATGCCCTGTCGGAGTGTGATCCGTGGCAGCGACGCCGCGAACACTCCCCGCAGATTGACCGGCACGATGCAGGAACCTCGTTGCTCATGCGTCATGCGAGGAAAGGGATTTCGTGTCCGTTCCCCGCGCTGAGGGAAAAGGCATCAGCCTGGACGCAGGCCTATCAGGTGAATCGCCGATTGCGCCAAAGTCGGGATGCGCTAATACATTGTTTTTCTGGTCGGAGTGGCAGGATTTGAACCTGCGACCCCCTCGTCCCGAACGGGCGGGTTAGGCAGCAAAAGCCCGGATTTCCGCCATTTCTGGTGTCGTCTGAAGGCCAATGTTCACGTTTATTTCCGGTATATCTGTGGGGTAACTGTGGGGTAGCTGGAAATGTTTTCCTTCTGTGCCGCGCGCGTGCTGACTGTCGTTTTGGGCAGGTTTCGCATCCGTGACTTGGAGACGATTGCCTCAGCGGCCTGGGCCTGAAAATCGGGGTGATGATGGCCATAAGTCTGAATGAGCACTTGAACGCTCATACCGAGGTATCCGGCCGCTGCCCAGGGATCGGAACCGCGCTGCATCAGCCAGGTCGCGGCCGTGTGGCGGAAAACGTGCGGGGTGATGTCTGTGCGGAAGACGCGCCGGGCGCTGCCGTGCGGTGTCGCAACCTCCTCATACCAGCCAAGTCCGGCTGCCTCGACCACCGAGCGGAAGGCCTTCTTGATCGACTGCACCGGTTTGCCGTTCCACTCGACCACGTAGTCATGGGCGATCATGCGGCCAATGCTGGCGCTTTTTCCGCGGCCCTTGGTCTTGATCTCCAGCGGTGTGCTCGCCCATCGGCGCACATGTGCCAGGAGGCGATCAGGCAGCCTGACGGGCGGTTGACGCTTCTTGGTCTCGCGGCGACCGCTGGCACGGCGGTAGAAAACGCCGCGTTCGGTGTCGACATGTCCCGCACCTTCCGTCCGCCGGACGGCCGCGCCGCAGATCGCGGCCGAGCGCGTGCCGGTGTAGAGAGCGACCAGGATGAAGCGCGCGACGTGGCGTGCGGTGCGACGATCGCTTGGCCTACCCTTCCATGACTGGCGCATGCGCCACGCGGCGCGAAGCAGGGCGGCTGCCTCGTCGCGGGTCAGCCAGCGGTCGCGCGGTGCTGCCTTCGCGGGCAGCACAATTGCCGGCGCAGAAGTTATGTAGCCTTCGCGATGATAATGGTTCAGCGCCGCTCTCAAATCCTCCAACTGACGCCTGGCGGCAGCGCCCTTGCCGTGTGCCTTGGCGTAATCGCGACACATCTTGCCATCGATGTCGCCGATTTTTTTGTCGCCGAACCACGTTAGAACAACGATCAGCCGTTCGGCGGTTTCCTTCGGCTTGGCGTGCGAGGGCGCGACGTCGGTAAGGTATACGCTTACGGCGTCTGCTATCGAGACCGTGGCGGAATCACGACCGCGCTCGCGGGCCGGTCGGTATTTTTCGGTAATGTGACTGGCGAGCCGCTTTTCAGCGCGTTCGCGTTCGCCAGTGCCGCCGCAAGCGCTGAGGAAGGTTGCGCCGTCGCGGATGAACCAGCCGGCTGCGTTGCGGAGCTTTCCGTCCACCCTTCTGCTTTCGGCGCGCCACACAAGGCGCGCCCCTTTCGACGTCCGCGGCATAGTTCTCTCATTTCTGCGATCGCTGCCAAAGTGACGTATTCCTTGCCAGCAATCAACTCTGTCTGAAGACGGCCAGCATCTCGTTCTTTTCGTAGACCTGCCGCACCCATAGAGCCGTCCGGAAAGGCGATTTCGGCAGCTATGTTAATTCGTAGGGGCGTACGGTCGTCCAACTGCTCTGTAATGCTCATTGCTTGCCTTTCGGGGAGACATTGGAAAACAAGCTGATCGTCATCGCATAGAGCTTACTTAGGCGATCATCCGGTCGGAATGTACGGATCCAAGGGCGATGTGTGAATGACATCAAATCTATTCTGCGGTGATTGGGACACCCTGGCGTAGAAATCGGCGGTGCATACAATAACCATCGTCAATTTCAGATCGGATGAGTATTCGCTCGAATGTGAATATATCGGCTGCGTCGCAGCAAAAAAGTTGGGTCGGCGACAAGGGACTCTCGAAGGAGCGCGAATATTGCGGCCCGACATCCTGAGACAAGAGAGTGAGAGTTTGGATGAGCTTCCGTGACGGGCTGATAGCTGGGAGAGTGGCTCCCGGCGCCCGTCATGGAGACGACCCATGACACAAGTTTTGGACGCCACCCGGGATCGTTCGGGCGGATATAAGGTGGATGTGAGCCGCGGCGAGCGGATTGGCCGCGTATCCTCGGAATGGTTTTCGCGGCCGGCCGATGAGCGCTACCTGTCTTTGTCGGAGCTATTTGCCGCGGTGCAGATCCGGACCGAGCGCAGCCGGACGAGGACGGTGGACAGCGCGGCTATTCGGGTGGAGGCAAGCCGAGACGATGCCGAACGCCTATCGCTGGTGCTGCCAGGCAAGGACACGCCCATTATCCCGACCCATTGGAGCTTTGGCCAACTCGCGAGCCTCGTTGGCGCCCCGACGGCCTATCTGCGCCAGCTTCCAGCACCGCTCGCCGGGATTAATTTGCAGTACGGCCTGGCGTCCCACCGCGCCGAGCAGGTGAAGACGCTCGAGACCGAGGATGGTCGCATCGAGCTGCGCGCGCTCACCGGCCCGGACTACGGCCGCATCTTCGACCATGAACTCGTCGCCGCCGTGCAGCGTATCGCCGGCAACGGCACCGGCGACACCCGGTGGAAAGTGCCCGGCGTACTTGAATGGTCCACCGGCGTCTACCATCCTCACGTCGACGTCACGAAGGACACTACGACGCTCTATGCCTCCGACCGCGACGTCTTCCTTTTTCTGGTCGACGACCTCAACCCGATCGAGGCTGGGCGGCTCCCGGATGGCTCGCCCGATCTCTATTTCCGCGGCTTCTACTGTTGGAACTCGGAGGTCGGCGCCAAGACGCTCGGCATAGCGAGCTTCTACCTCCGCGCCGTCTGCCAGAACCGCAATCTCTGGGGTGTTGAAGGTTTCGAGGAGATTACCATCCGCCATTCGAAATACGCTGCATCGCGTTTCGCGCACGAGGCCGCACCGGCGCTGGCACGCTTCGCCAACTCCTCGTCAGTGCCCTTCGTCAACGGCATCAAGGCGGCGCGGGAGCGGATCGTCGCCCGCACCGATGAGGACCGCTGCGACTTCCTGCGCAAGCGCGGCTTCTCCAAAGCCGAGGCGGCGAAGATCATTGAGACGGTGCTGGCCGAGGAGGGGCGTAAGCCTGAAAGCGTGTTCGACTTCGTGCAGGGCATCACGGCGGTAGCGCGCGACAAGGCTCATCAGGATGCTCGGCTCGATCTGGAGGCGCGGGCGAAGAAACTGCTCGACCGAGCGGCGTGAGTTTCGGGTGCCGGAGATGCGAACGCAGTCTCCAGCTTCGTTGCTTCGCGTCCTTCTACTTCTTCGTCGTTCCGCGGCGCCGCCTCAAGAGTCAGAGGGCGGCGCTGCGCTTCGTGACGGGTTGGAGGCCGAGAGAGTGGCTTTGGGCCGCCCGTCGCGGAGTACATCCTGATGGCTACCAATGCCAAAAAGATCACCCTGTCGCCCTCGCGCGACATTCCTTTCAACAAGCTCTTGCTCAGCCAGGCGAATGTCCGGCGCGTGAAGGCTGGCATATCGATCGAGGAACTCGCCGAGGACATTGTCCGCCGTGGACTGCTGCAAGGCCTCAGCGTGCGACCGGTCAAAGACGAAGCCGGTGTCGAAACCGGCATGTTCGAGATTCCGGCCGGCGGCCGGCGTTATCGTGCATTGGAGCTGCTAGTGAGGCAAAAGCGGCTCGCCAAGACAGCGCCGGTCCCCTGCGTCGTGCGCGAGGAAGGCATTGCCGAAGAGGACTCTCTGGCGGAAAACGTCCAGCGAGCACCCTTGCACCCCCTCGATCAGTTCCGCGCCTTTCTCGCCCTGCGAGAGAAGGGCCAGTCGGAGGAGGAAATCGCTGCTGCCTTCTTCGTCTCGGTCAGTGTCGTCAAGCAGCGCTTGAAGCTGGCCTCGGTGTCGCCGTCGCTGCTTGAAACCTACGCGGAGGACGGCCTGACACTCGATCAACTCATGGCGTTCACCGTCTCCGGCGACCACGAACGCCAGCAGCAGGTGTTCGAGCGCATGAAGGCTTCCTATGACAAGCAGCCCTATGCCATCCGCCGTATGCTGACCGAGGGCGCGGTGCGTACGTCAGACAAGCGGGTGCAGTTCATCGGCATCGAAGCGTACGGCGATGCCGGAGGCATAGTTATGCGCGACCTGTTCCAGGGGGATGATGGCGGCTGGCTGCAGGACGTCCTGCTGGTAGATCGGCTGGTCGCGGAAAAGCTGGAACGTGAGGCGGAGGCGGTTCTCGTCGAAGGCTGGAAGTGGATCGAGGTCGCGCCCGACTTCGCCTACGGCCACACCTTCGGGCTCCGCCAACTTCGCGGCGAGCCGATGCCGCTTTCGGCCGAGGAGGTGACGACGCGCGAGGCCTTGCAGGCGGAGTTCGATCGTCTGTCCGAGCAATATGACAGCGTGGAGGACCTTCCGGACGAGATCGATCAACGTCTCGCTGAATTGGAGACTGGCCTCGAATCCTTCGAGGCCCGACCAATCGCCTTCGACCCAGCCGATATTGCCCGCGCCGGCGCCTTTATCAGCATCGCTCCTGACGGATGTCTGCGCGTCGAGCGCGGCCATGTGCGTTCTGAAGACGAACTACCGGTCGATACACAGACGGCCGAAGGCGGAAACGAGCATCTCACGGCTGGGGCGATTCATGATGACGACGGCGTCAGGATGGATAGCGAGCCGCTGGCCGAGCCCGAAGATAATGAAGGGCTTTCGCCTATCTCGGACCGGCTCATGACGGAGCTGACGGCACATCGCACGCTTGGCTTGCGCCAGGCGCTAGGCGAACGGCCTGACATCGCCTTCCTCGCAGCGTTGCACGCGCTCGCGCTGAAGATCTTCTACCAATACGGATCAGAAAGCTGCCTGGAACTGGATCTGAAGAGCATTAGCTTCGGCGCCCAAGCTCAAGGGTTGAACGACAGCATCTGTGGTCAGGCGATCCGCGTCCGACACGACGACTGGGCCAAGGCTTTGCCGAAGGAAGCGGCGGACCTGTGGGACGCGCTTCGGGACTGGGATCGCGATCGCCAGACCGCGCTGTTCGCTCACATCGTCAGTCTGTCGGTGAACGCCGTGCATGAAGCGTGGAACCGGCGGCCACGTGCGCTCGCCCATGCCGACCGGCTGGCGCAGGCCGTCGAGCTCGACATGGCGGCGGCCGGCTGGCGGCCGGCTGTGGACAACTTCCTAGGCCGCGTCACGAAGGCCCGCATTCTCCAGGCGGTCACCGAAGCGAAAGGACAGCAGGCTGCTGACCGGTTGATGCATCTGAAGAAGGGCGACATGGCAAGTGAGGCGGAAATGCTGATCGCCGACGCCGGCTGGCTCCCCGAACCGCTGCGCACGCCGGGGCACCGGGAAGCAGAAGTCGAGGAAACGCAAGCGTCGGAACCCGTGGTCGAACCGACGGCGGAGAACGACGGCGAAACGTCCATGGGCGAAGCCGACCGCTTCGCCCAAAATGACGAAGCCGACAAAGCACTTCACACGATCGCGGCTGAATGAGCGGCGGAAATTCCTCATCTGGCCCGCCGGCGACGGCGGGCCTTTCCCTTGGAGGCGCACCGTGCCGCAAAACCAGCATGATCTTGCGCGCCGTCTCGGGCAGCAGGCAGAGGCGGTATGTCGCCACTATCTCTCAAACGGCCGACGCCAGGGCAACTATTGGCAGATCGGCGACGCCCAAAACACGCCAGGGCGTTCGATGTACGTGCGGCTGAACGACTCTCCCAAAGGCCCGGCCGGCAAATGGACCGACGCTGCCACGGGAGAGCACGGCGACTTGCTGGATGTTATCCGGGAGAGCTGCGGTCTGATCGACTTTCGCGATGTCGCTGCGGAAGCCCGCACCTTCCTAAGCTTGCCGCGTTCCGAACAGCAGCCGACAGCACCGATGTGGACCAAGACCCTCGCACCTTCCGGTTCCGCGGAGGCCGCGCGGCGACTGATTTCCATGTCGCAACCGATTTCTAGGACGCTCGTGGAGACGTATTTGCGTGCACGCGGCATAACAGCTCTGCACAAGACCGGATGTCTGCGGTTTCATCCGCATTGTTATTACCGTCCCGACGATAACGGCCCGACCGAGACCTGGCCGGCGATGATTGCAGCCGTCACCGACCTCACTGGCAAGCTTACTGGCGCACACCGTACCTGGCTCGATCCCCAGGGTTTCAGCGAGGCCCATCTCGGCCGCGCTCCGGTAGATACTCCCAGGCGGGCCATGGGCGAACTACTTGGGCACGCGGTCCGCTTCGGTGTCGGCTGCGATGTGGTGGTGGCCGGTGAAGGCATCGAGACAATGCTCTCGCAACGCTCGGCGCTGCCGACAATGCCGGCGATCGCAGCCTTATCGGCGGCTCATCTGTCAGCAATACAGTTCCCCTGCGCCCTGCGGCGACTTTATATCGCCCGCGACAAAGATCCGGCGGGAGATGGGGCCGTGGCGACCCTTGTCATACGCGCCAACTCGGCGGGGATCGAGGCGAAGGTGCTGACGCCGCGACTTGGTGACTTCAACGAGGACCTGCGGCTGCTTGGTCTCGATGCCCTAAGAGCGATCTTGCGCCCTCAAATCGCCCCCCATGATGTCGCCCGCTTCATGGCCCTGACGGGGTGACCGGAAAGAGGAGGAGACGGGCAGGTCGCTGTCGGGCGATCCATGTGTGCATGGTGATCCTCCCCGCAAAAAACCGCCCCAAGGCCTTCCAGAGGGCGATCGGGCCGCGACCGGCCCGGACTGACAATGGCTGCGCTCCGGCTATTTTCCGGCGGCCCGTTCCACCCCACGCGGTAGCCGCGTGAGGAAGCGGGCCTTTCCATCGCGAAACAAAATAACCAGGCTGTCGCCATCCTCCACTGCCGTTGCGGCCCTGCGCTGGCGCTGCGGGTGCAAGTCCAGGCCGCCCGCCGCCTTCGTCGCCATGAAGGCCGCGATGGCGCGGCCGTTACGGAGAAGGAAAACCACCATGGACGACCACGATGACACCGCCTTCAAACCATCGCATACGTCATCTCCGACTGACCACGTCCTCCAGGAACTCCAGCTCTACGGTCACCGTCCCTTCGACGACGAACCCGATCCACGCCCGCTTCCCGAAGGCCACGCTATCGCGGCCAGCATATCCGACATCTTCGACGCCCTGGTGGTAGCGCTGGCCGACACACGGCTTGAACCCGACCTTGAGGAACTCCTGTGGGGCGCGGTCAACCTGTTCCACCGCGCAACGCATCGGATCGAACGCGAGCTCGACGACAACGAACTCGCTCAGCAGCGCCTGCAACGGGAACAAGATGGATCCGAGGTCAAGTCCGTCGAACTCGAAAGGCTGATCGCGCAAGGTCAGACGCTGCTCGAACGCCGTAGCGCATTTGAACTGATGCGCGACCAGGCCGCCGAACACTTCGAGCGCCATACCCTTTCGATATGGCGGCCTCGTTCGGGCTCCAGGGTCAATCATCGGAACCTCACCGCGGCAATGATCGACAGTCGTGACTTTCTTGCCGCGAAGAAGCACGCAGACAGCCAGGCACTCTTGCCTCCCGGCCCGAAGGTCGCCCTTACTGGCGGGCTCGATTTCAATGACCACCGCCTCATCTGGACGAAACTCGACCAGGTGCATGCCAAACATCCGGATATGGTTCTGCTCCATGGCGGATCGCCCCGCGGTGCGGAGTTGATCGCATCCAAATGGGCATACAATCGCAAGGTGCCACAAATCGCCTTCAAACCCGACTGGACAAGGCACGCCAAGGCCGCCCCCTTCAGACGCAATGACGCCATCCTCGACACGATGCCAATCGGTGTCGTCCATTTTCCAGGCACGGGCATCCAGGACAACCTCGTCGACAAGGCGCGCGGGCTCGGCATCCCGGTCATGAAATTGGGCGCCTCATGAGGCGTCGCCTCCTGCCAACGGCAAAGGAGCGGTCCCTTTCCGACCGGTCGCCCTAGACAACGTCCGGCGATGGTCCTTCCCGGTATGGCTGCCCCGAATGCAAGGTCGTGAGCTTGGATTTCGTCTCGCCGGCTCCTGTTTGGAAGTGGGGATCGCTTTCCTCGTTCATGGCGCGATTCCTTGCTCCGGGCCGAGGGCCTGATGCCATCAACCCGTAAAGGGTCGGACTACGCAAAGCGTGCCGCCGTTTCGACTTCGCCTCCACGGTGATTGCGGCCTTCGGCCGGACACATGGGGCGCCTGTCACGCGGGGAGCGATCCCCGCCTCCTAACAGGAGCCGGAAGATGTCTCTCGCACAAGCCAACGCCTTTGCCTTCAGCCTTGCCACCAGCCTCATGGTCAGCATCGTCATCTTCCGCGCCGGCGACGGCACGCTCGCGGTCATGCCAGTTGCCGAATACGACGGTGATGACTCGGAGATCGTCCGTGAAATCGACCCGTACGCGGGATGAAGCCATGCCACTTGCTAGGAATGTGGCGGTTGCGGCTCTCTGCTCATGTCCAGCCTGCCGATATTTTCAACAACTTTGATATTGCAGGATCGCTGTTCGCAGCAATGCCGCCTCGCTCCATGGCGGCTCACCGCCAACCGCAAAGAACGATGTTAGAGTTCGCCAGGGTGACATAAGTCTCGATATGGCGCCCTTCGCCGGGGGCTGTCGGTCCCGCATCCCGCCTGGCGGCGGCGCTATACTGATGCTCCTACGGCCGCCCTTTTGAACCGGTCTCAGGGCCACGAACTTTCTCCAGCACCGAAATGGCTCGGTCCCACTGGCGGGCATTTCGATCCTTCCGCTTTGTACGCCCTTGTTTGGTTTGAAAAGAGGACGCTGGCAGCTTGCGCGCGCCGGAAGGGCGAGGGCAGGTGAGGAAGAGGACAACGACGAGGCAGAGTGTCAAGTGAGCGGTCGGTCGGCCAACCTTGTCGAGGAACCGACTGCTCGGAAGGGCCGGTGCAGTTCGCACAGACGAAGTCTAGGACAGCGGCGGCGAGCCTCGACAGCCCACCGGGTAGAATTCGACTGGCCGCAGGGCTAACGGCCAGAGCGCCGGGAGGGACGCAGACGTCCTGGTTGAACGGGCCGCCTTCGGTTGAGTGCCGGCACTTTTCACCCCGGGTCTGCTTGCCCTAGAGTGAGGATCGTCAGTCCGGAGCCTTTCATGTGCAATGATTATGAACAACACGTCGCTTGGGCTGAATATTGCCGGATGATGGCGTCGTTGGCGCTTAAAATCTCGACACGTCAATCCGACCTCGATTTGCCACAGGCGGATGATATCCGCATCAATGATCCCGCACCCGTAGTGCGCGCCGCAGGCGACACTATGGAATTGGCCTCGATGACGTTCGGATTTCCGCCGAGCGGTCCAAAGGGCGGGCCTGTGTTCAATTTCCGTTCTGAAGGGCGGCAATTCGGCAATAGCAAACGCTGCCTGATTCCGGCGTCAGCGTTCTTCGAATTCACTGGCACGAAATATCCGAAGGCGAAGCATAGGTTCACGCTCAACGGCTCGCGATTCATGGCCATTGCCGGGCTGTGGCGCAATAAGCCGCCCACGTTCACGATGCTGACGACCGACCCCGGACCGGATATCGCGCCTTACCACAATCGCCAGGTCGTGGTGCTTCGGCCTGAGAATTGGGCGGCCTGGATTAATTTGACGAAGCCGGAGGCGGAGCTTTTGCGGCCGCTTCCGGCGGGATCGCTCTCGGCGGAAACCGTGCGTCCAGAAAGCTCGTGATGCTCGGTCCGGTGGTGGCGTCTACTCCATGTCTGGAACATCGCCGCTCACGAATAGTGTCGTAGGTGGACCATAATCGCCAAGCGCCGGGTCTGCATCGCGGCTCCATGCGATGACTCCTACATGTTGCCATGCTAGCGCCTTGGCCGTTCTCACAGCGCGATCCTCGCTCTGCTGGTCAGTCGGGCCATAGGCCGTGAATAATTCTCCGTCCTCGGCGCGGTCGAACGCGACGACAACGATGAGCTTTGGCTTCTTCTGGGAGGGGTCGGACATTCAGTGCGCCTTGTCCGAATGGAGATGCATTTCGATCTTGTTGAGCGCTTTGGTTAGGACGTCCACCGCCTGGAGATTGATGGCGAAGTCGAACGTACCTTGCGCCGTATGAAATATCAGAACACCGACCTTGGCTTCATCGTCGACCAATATGCCCATCCCAATGCCTGTCGGCATGTACGGCGGTTTATCTAGCATGGTCTTTCTCCTTCAAAGGTACCGGTCGCCATCGCCGCGGTGGGCCAGGCAGAACCAGTGCGATGTTTGTCGCGGCCGGGCGAACCCGAATGGTGCGCCATTGCCTGGCCGGCGTGCTCACAAACATGGTTTTCGATATGCCCGCGATCCCGCGGCGCTACCGTCACGCCTTCGGCAAGCCTGATTGGTTCGTCCCTCATCAATCTACCAATTCAAGGAAAGCTAGTTTTCCGGCACGGCGTCGGCTGGCCAGTCGGCACAGCACGCGGCGATTTCGGCTTTGTTTGCATCCAAACGCTCGCTGCGCGGTCCTCGTCCGCGGTGTTGGCTCGCTGCTTTCCAGGAACTGGCGTCATCCCAACCCTCCAGCGCAAACATACCATCGGCAGCCCGCTGGGCAGAAATTCCCGTCGCGACAAAAAAAGCGTCCGCAGCGCTGATGCCGCGCTGCTGTTCTGCCGGCGAGGCGCCTTTTATTTCCAAGCGGAGCTTCATAGCTCCCCTCCTGTGCCTATTTGGCCAACAGTGAACAAAATGAGAACAAAGAGTCAAGAGCCCCTTGACTGGCGAGGAATATGTTCCTCATTTCCCGATATGCCCGAGCAACCCGAACGATGGCACAAAGGCGCGCCGTGGACCCTCATGCATGCTCACAACGCCGGTCAGGTTGTGCTTATTCGCTGTCGGCACTGCAATATCAAGCGGTACTTCAAGCCCGCCGAGCTGAGAGAGATCTATGGCAACGTGCCGGTCGAAGCGCTGCGAGGGAAGATGACATGCCAGAAGTGCCGCATGAGCGAAAGCATTGACGCAGAATTGCTCCACCTCGTCGGTGAGGAGGCGGTCAAAGTTCGCTTTCGGCGCTTGGTTGGAATCAAATTCGTGCGCCGCGTGGTCTGGCGAGATGAATAGGCACTCGCGTGAGAACGTTAGATTTGAGTGCTCACATCTGCAACATCGTGCGAGGCATTCCAATTTCGCCGCGGTTTTTCGGGCGATGGCAATCAACTCCAAGCCTCGGTTTCAGTGCAGACGAGCGTTGGCGTCGAGCGGCATGTCTAAGCCGGGCACCAGTTAGCATAGTCGTTAGAGCCGCGACCGCCCCGCGACGTCTGGGAGGTCGCCGAAATCAATCGCTCCCGTGACTTTGCCATGTTGAACAGGTTTGGTGCTGCACAAGCTCAAGCCGTGGCAAAACGACCTCGACCACCTGTGACGTCTGTGGCCGGATAGGGTAGGTGCCCAGGACCGCCAACTCTCCTGGATAAAGTCCTGTCGCGGCGAGCACACCGATAGCGGTCTCTTCGACTGGTGTTTCTGGTCCGAAGAACGGCTTCGCCTCGGTCGCCTGTGACGCAACGGCACGTCGCGACTTTCTTCCCCTGCCGGCTGCGCCGTCATTCCTCGCGCAACAACAAAGTCGCTTCCGTACCGTCCTCCGCTTCGCTTCGGCCCTGGTGCGCCGGCGATCGCCTTCCGCCTTGCGACCACCATCGAGACCGCAATGGTGCGGCTCGAAGCAGACAGGATCAAGGAGAACTACCATGGCTACCATCGGCACCTTCAAGAAGTCCGGCAACAACGAGTTCACTGGAGAAATCGTCACCCTCAGCGTCCAGGCCCGCGGCGTCCGCATCGTCCCCGAAACCCGCGCCAACGGCGAAAACGCCCCCAGCCACCGCGTCTTTGTCGGCCGCGCCGATATCGGCGCCGCCTGGTCCAAGCAGTCCAACGAAGGCCGCGACTATCTGGGGCTCAAGCTCGACGATCCAAGCTTCACCGCCCCGATCTTCGCCAACCTCTTCAATGACGAGGACGGTGAGGGCTACAGCCTGATCTGGTCCCGCCCGAGCCGCCGCAACGCAGAATAGGGACGCCGATCAGAAGTTCCGCCCGGACCATCCGGGCGGAACCTCACCTGACGAAAGCTGCTGAGGCCCAAGGCGGCGATGCCGAGATAGCATCGTGTGATGCTCGCAAAGCGGCCTCCGTGGCCACCGTGACATCTGTAAGAGTTGTTTTTTCGCCTCGCCGTGGGGAACACAATATGATTGAGCCCTTTGACGACACCGCGCCAACGGGGGAAGAACTCACCGACTATGATCGCCGCCACATCAAGCTCTACATGCGCTTGTTTGACGCCGACGCCGACGGCGCCGATTGGCGGGAGGTAGCCAAGATCCTCTTCGGGATCGATCCGAAAGAGGAGCCGCGGCGGGCCCGACAGGTTCATGACAGCCATCTGGCGCGGGCGCGCTGGATGACACGAACTGGCTACCGTCAGCTCCTGCGCAAGACCGACACCTAGCGAACATTGTCGCCCGGTGATGCCGAAGAAGCATCACCCGATGCCCATCCGTGGTCTTCCGCCAATCGCAATCACCCGGAATCGATTCGGGCGCACTTGCAGCCTGATGAGAACGCACGATGAAGCCGGATACGTCACGTTGGCGGGATAACACCAGCTACGACTTCTTCGACAGCTTACCAGTCGAAGGATTGGCCTGGGAATGCCTGCGCCGTTGGAATTCATATCAGCGCCTCTACGCCGCGCTCGCCCGTTCGGGAGCGGAGACGCAACCTTTTCCGACGGAAGCGCAGAAACGTTGGGGGTTGCGATTTCGCCGCCCGTCCCGACCTGTCCGCGTTGATGCAGGACGTTCTGTGGTCGCCTCTTGCCGACCCCGCGGTGCTGGCCCTCGTGCCGTCCCCCGATTTCCTGTCATCCGACCCTCCCACGGCGCTCGCCGGGATCAGTGCTCGCCACGACAGTCCGCAGGGGTCGCACGCTATCCATGACAGCGGGATCGCAACGCAACTCCTTCTCTTTCCGGGTAGCGCCGCGAGTTGTTCCCGCGCGGCCTTGATACCGCTGGATTCCGAGACCTTAGGCCGGGTCGAGGCTCTGGTCCGTTTCTGGCGCGGCCATAACAGTCGGCCCGTGCCGCCCGATACCCGAATGACTGTTCAGCAGAGGCGCCGCCTGCGCTTGATGATGCGGGCCGCCGACGGTCGCACGAACGGCGCCAGCTATCGTGAAATCGCGACCGCTTTCTATGGGGCGGGGCGTGTGGTCTCCAATCCCTGGAAAACCTCGTCGCTTCGCAACACCGTCATCGGTCTCGCCAAGGGCGGAACAGCGATGATCGCCGGCGGCTATCTGCAATTGCTGCGCCATCGGAAGCGCTCCTAGCTCCGGGGTGGCAATATTGCACCCCCCCATCTTCCTCATCCCCTGCGAAGCCATTTCCGCCACAGTGGTCGCTGCCCGCCGCTGAGCATCAGCGGTTCTCAAAACCCCCTGGGAGGCTCGATACATGCGACCAGATCTAGCCGTTTTGCCGCCGCGCTTTCTACGCACCAAGGAAGCTGCCGAGTTCCTCAGCCTGTCGTCCCGCACGCTCGAGAAACACCGTACCTACGGCACTGGTCCTGGCTATCGCAAACTCGGCGGCCGTGTCGTCTACGCCGTGGACGATCTCCAGGCTTGGGCAGAGCGTGGCGCCGTTACCTCGACTTCGGACCCGCGCGGCTCAGTCCTTCCGGCCAAGCGCCATCCAGCAGCGGCTCCAACGCCGGCCGGACGGTATGGGCGTTGAACTGACCCCGCGCGAAGGCGCAGCGGGTCCACCGCGCCGGCATCACTTCAGTAACTCCATCACCGCGGTTGCTTCCCCGCGAAATCAGGAGACAAGCAATGGGCACTGTCGTTGACTTCCGTTCAGGCCGATCGGTGATCGGCGCGATGGGCGATGACGGCTTGACCCACGTCGAATTGACGTGGGTCGAAAAGAAGATCGAGTACTGGATCCGCTTCGGTTCGGTCGCCCAGGAGAAGATTCTCGACCGCCACCGGCGCGTTGTCTCGTTTCGCCCACGCACTGTCTTTGCCTTCGTTCGCTGGGCCGCGAACGACTTCGGCACGATCATTTCCCGCGTCGATATCGTGCGCGTTGTCGCTGAGGGCGAAGCACACCAGACGCTGCCTTTCGTGCGACCCGGCGGCGACATCCTGCTCAGGTCTGACGGCTGGCCCAAGGTGGAGCGGGTGTTGCAGATGATCGACCGGATCGAGCAACTCGGCATCGATCCGGAAGCGGTCTCGGCTGATCATTGGCGGCATGTCCACAACCGATTGACGGCGGGACAGGAGCCACGCGCCTATACGTTGGATATTCACCGCGCCCACTTGCTCCGGCGGCGGGTCCAGCCATGACGCGGCACGCGATCGTCCTCGCGACGGCACTGGCGATCACGGCCATGCTCTGTCCCGCGTTCACCGAGGTGTCGCCGAGGTTCATCTGGAATGCTTCAGCCAGCACGCCAATTGGCCTGTACCTGATCGACGGCGGCGTGCCGTTTTCGGCGAACGATCTCGTTGCCGTCGAGCCGCCCGAACCGCTCGCAACATTGCTTGCCGACCGCGGCTATCTGCCAAAGCGCGTGCCGCTCATCAAGCACATCCTTGCGGTTTCAGGCCAAACCGTGTGCCGCAAAGAGCTGGTCATTTCAGTTAGTGGCACTGACGTCGGTACCGCGCTCAAACACGATCGCAACGGTCGCGACCTGCCGGATTGGCAGGGCTGCCGGCGCATTCCCGCCGGCGCCGTTTTCCTGATGAACAGCCACGTCCGCGACAGCTTCGACGGACGCTACTTCGGCTTCCTTACCACAGATCACATCATCGGCCGCGCCGTTCCGCTGTGGACGGACGAGCAGGGCGGCGGCCACTTCCAATGGCGTGCGACAGCGCGGTGAGCGCGCCACCGGCGGCGTCCTCCGTGCCGTCTGATCGTCACCGCAGACATCAAAGACAGGAGACAGGAAATGCCACAGATCGGTGAGTTCATAAGCCATCAGACCGGGTATTCGGGACGAATCCGCACGCTCAGTCTCAACCTCGAGATTGCGATCGTCGCGGCCGAAGCGAACGAGACAGACAATGCGCCCGACTACCTTGTGCAAGCTGGCGGCGAAGACTGCATCGCGATCGGCGCCGGTTGGAAACACTCCAGCGAAAAGGCGGGAGAGTTCGTATCACTGCAGATAGACGACCCGACTTTCGCGCAGCCGATCCGCGCCTATCTGTTCCAAAACGGCGCCGACAAAAAGTCCTGGTCTTTGCAGTGGTCGCGTCTGCGTGACCGCGTGGAGAAGGACTAGGCGATGTTGGCGCGCCGCCGGCCGACGAGCCAGTTGGGAACGCCCGCGTTGCCTCGCGCTACACGACGTTCAGCTGTGTTTGTACTTGCCGGGCTCTGCTTCACATGCGTCGTTCCCGCGACTGCACCGGCGCAGTGCCCATTAGGCACGCCGACGGCGCGCGGTCTCTACGACACCCACATAGCGGAGGCGGCGCGCCGCTTCCGCCTTCCGCCGGGCTGGATCCGCGCCGTCCTTGGCGCCGAGAGCGCCGGCGAACAACCGGCCACATCGCGCAAGGGTGCCATGGGTCTGATGCAGATTGTGCCCGATACCTGGTCCGACCTGCGCGCGCGTTATCGACTTGGCCCCGATCCCTATGATCCGCACGACAATATCATCGCGGGCTCGGCCTATATCCGCGAGCTGGTTGATCGCTACGGATCGCCCGGCTGGATTGCTGCCTATAATGCCGGCCCGGGACGCTACGAGGCGTCGCTGCAGGGCAGGCGGCTGCCTCGGGAGACCAGCGCTTACGTCGCCGTCGTCGCATCCGCCATACTCAACGACGGTGCACCGAAAGCTCTCAGTCCGGCATCCCCAGCACAGCACGGCTGGAGGTACGCTTCGCTCTTCGCCGCGCAGGCAATAAGCAAGCCGGAGGATGGTTCGATGCAGTTGAGGCGTTTCCGCGATGATCCTTCAAAGGCCATGCCGACGGAAGGATTGGCCGACGCTACGCCGCCATCGACCGGTCTGTTCGCACCGCAAGTGAGGGAAAGGTCCGCTCCATGAGCGTCATCAACGCGCTTCGCACCATTTCGTGCTCCAGCGGGCCATGGCGTACGGAGGGGGGAGATGCAGGCAACACGACCGAGGGATGGCTAGATAAAAGCCCGCACATTGTGTGCCGGCCGGTCGGTTGGTTTTTGAGGATTTTCAGGCGCCATGCGCACATTGCAGCAATTCCGCGCAATGTGCGTCGCACGCCCAAGACATTGTATCGGCATCTTCTTTTCCACGTTGCGGGATAGGAACATGGCCGATGAGCACGAGCTTCGCCTTCGACCCGGGCGCATTCGTTCCAACCGCGATCAGGCTTTGCGGCCGTTCATCGCACAGGCACTGGCGGCGGCGAAAAAAGCCGGCGGAAGCATCTCCCGCACCGGTCAAATCAGCCCCGGTAACCGATCGCGCTTCGGCCGGGGCCAGGTCGCCAACATCCGGGCCAACCGCCTGCTGACCAGCCGATCTCGCGTCACTGTCATCAAAACCCGTGTCGTTCGTCACTCCGCGGGTGCTGTGCCGCTGACCGCACACCTCTCCTACCTGCAACGTGAGGGTGTCACCCGTGAAGGGCAAAAGGCCCGCATGTTCGGCCCGGGAACGGACGATGCGGACGTCAAGGTGTTCGCCGAGCGCTGCGGGAGCGATCGACACCATTTCCGCTTCATCGTCTCGCCAGAGGACGCTCCGGAGATGTCGGATCTCAGATCCTTCACGCGCGACCTCATGGGGCAGATGGAGAAAGATATCGGCACGAAGCTCGATTGGGTCGCGGCGGACCACTGGAACACCGACAACCCCCATATCCACGTCATCCTGCGTGGACGCACAGATGACGGGCAGGATCTCGTCATCTCACGCGACTACATCAAGGAAGGGATGCGAGCCCGAGCCGCCGATCTTGTTACCCAGGAACTCGGGCCCCGCGCCGATCTCGACGTCCGCCGCAATCTGCAGCGGCAGATCGAAGCAGAACGCTGGACCCAGCTTGACCGTCAGCTGGTCCGTGACATGTCGCGCACCGGCGTCATCGATCTTGCCGCAAGTGCCCATAGGCGGCCCGACGAGTATCACGTGCATAAGGTCGGTCGCCTGCGCAAGCTCGAAGCCCTCGGTCTTGCCGATCAGGTTGCTCCAGGCCAATGGGTGATCGACGATAGGGCCGAGCCTACCCTGCGGGAGCTCGGCGAGCGTGGCGACATCATAAAGCGAATGCATCGCGCGTTGACCGAACAAGGGATCGAGCGCGGTTCGAGCAGTTATGTCTTGGCCGCCGAAAGCCTCGATACGCCCATTGTCGGGCGGTTGCTTGATCGCGGTCTCGACGACGAACTGACCGGCACTGCCTATGCCGTAGTCGACGCTGTCGACGGACGCACGCATCACATCAGACTGGGCGGTCTCGAGGCAACTGGCGACGGCCCGCCAGGGTCGGTCGTCGAATTGCGCCGCTTCGAAGATGCGGGCGGCCGGCGTCGTGTCGCGCTCGCCGTTCGCTCCGATCTTGGTGTGCATGAGCAGATCACGGCAGCGGGAGCGACCTGGCTCGACCGGCAGGCCATCGCGCGCGCGCCTGCCGCCTTGAGCATCGGTGGCTTCGGTGCCGAGGTTCGTCAAGCTATGGAACAGCGGGCCGATCATCTGATCAGCGAAGGCCTTGCGCAGCGTATAGGTGGGCGGGTTGTTTTCACCAGCAACCTGATCGAGACGCTACGGCGCCGCGAACTCGAACGGGTTGGTGAGAGGCTCGCGGCCGAGGCTGGGCGGCCCTTCAACCGTGCCGCCAGCGGCGACCATGTCGCCGGAATATACCGCCAGCGCTTCGCGCTCGCCTCTGGTCGCTTTGCCATGCTCGACGACGGCCTCGGCTTCCAGCTGGTGCCTTGGTCACCCTCGCTCGAAAACCATCTTGGCCGGCATGTCTCCGGTGTCGCCCGCAGTGACGGCGGCATTGACTGGAGCTTTGCTCGCAAACGCGGGCTCGGTCTCTGACAACACGAGAGAGGACCTCCATGTCCGCGACGAAGATACTCTGGGGCCAGATACTCAGTATCTTCCTGATCGTCCTGGTGACGATCTGGATGGCGACGCAATGGACGGCATGGCGCCTTGGCTTCCAGGCGCAGTTAGGCCCGCCTTGGTTTGAGCTCGCCGGCTTGCCCGTCTACTATCCGCCAGCGCTATTCTGGTGGTGGTATTTTTACGACGCCTACGCCCCGGACATCTTCGTGGAAGGCGGATTGATCGCGGTGTCCGGCGGCTTCCTGTCGATCATTGTTGCGATCGGCATGTCTGTGTGGCGTGCACGCGAAGCCAAGAACGTCCAGACCTATGGGTCGGCGCGATGGGCCGAAAGGAGGGAGGTGGAGGCTGCCGGGTTGCTCGGCGCCGAAGGTGTCGTGCTCGGGCGCCACGATCGCCACTACCTGCGCCATGACGGGCCCGAGCATGTGCTGTGCTTCGCTCCGACCCGGTCTGGCAAGGGGGTCGGCCTGGTGGTGCCTTCGCTGCTAACCTGGCCAGGCTCGGCGATCGTCCACGACATCAAGGGTGAGAACTGGCAGCTCACCGCCGGCTTTCGCGCTCTGCATGGTCGCGTGCTGCTCTTTGATCCGACCAATTCAAGATCGTCGGCGTACAATCCACTGCTGGAAGTCCGTCGCGGCGAATGGGAGGTTCGCGACGTCCAGAACATCGCCGACATTCTCGTCGACCCGGAAGGAAGCCTGGAAAAGCGCAATCACTGGGAAAAGACCAGTCACGCGCTGCTGGTGGGTGCGATCCTCCACGTCCTCTATGCCGAGAAGGACAAGACGCTGGCCGGCGTTGCCGCCTTCCTCTCCGATCCAAGGCGGCCGATCGAGTCGACGCTTTCAGCAATGATGAAAACCGCGCATCTCAGCGAAACCGGCCCGCACCCGGTCATCGCCAGTGCTGCGCGCGAACTGCTCAACAAATCCGACAACGAACGCTCGGGCGTGCTGTCCACCGCAATGTCCTTCCTCGGCCTCTATCGCGATCCCGTCGTCGCCGAGGTGACGCGGCGCTGCGACTGGCGGATCGCCGACATCGTCGGCGGCAAACGGCCGGCGACGCTCTACCTGGTCGTGCCACCGTCCGACATCAATCGGACCAAACCACTCATTCGCCTTATCCTCAATCAGATCGGGCGTCGGCTAACCGAGGACCTGCACACAAAGACCAGCCGCCACCGATTGCTGCTTATGCTGGATGAGTTTCCAGCGCTCGGCCGTCTCGACTTCTTCGAGTCCGCCTTGGCCTTCATGGCTGGCTATCGGCTAAAGAGCTTCCTGATCGCGCAGTCGCTGAACCAGATCGAAAAGGCTTACGGGCCAAACAATTCGATGCTCGACAATTGTCATGTGCGCGTGAGCTTTGCCTCAAACGATGAAAGGACTGCCAAACGTGTGTCCGACGCGCTCGGTACGGCAACCGAGATGCGGGCAATGAAGAACTATGCCGGCCACCGGCTGTCGCCCTGGCTCGGACATCTCATGGTGTCGCGGCAAGAGACAGCTCGTCAGTTGCTCACCCCTGGCGAGGTCATGCAGCTTCCACCAAGCGACGAGATCGTGATGGTAGCGGGTGTGCCGCCGATCCGGGCGAAGAAGGCGCGCTACTATGAGGATGTTCGCTTCCAGGAGCGCGTCCTGCCGCCACCTGAACTGGTCCGTCAAGAAGGGGGGCAACTTGATGATTGGAGCCTGCTGCCGGTCCTGGCCGGCCACGAGGCCGCCGCTCCCCCAGGCTCGCCGCCACAGGACGATGAAGATCCGACTGGATCAGAGCAGCGCCAACAACCCGAACTCAATCGCGCGCCGCCAGTCGAGAAGACGGCCTCGATCGAGAACGAGTTCGAGATCGAGATCGAGATCGATGATGGCGACGATGACGCTGTCGGCAATCGACGCCTTGCCCGCCTTGTAGAGGGTGTGGCGCGGCAGGTTTCCCTGGACCCCGACGATGGCATGGAGTTGTAGCCGCCATGACCGGCCGCAAGAAGAAAGTGCAGATCTCCGTCTATCTCGATCCGCCCGTCATGACGATGCTTCAGGACTATGCGGCGCGACGCGATCAATCCCAGTCCATGATAGCCGAAGCCGCGATCGCTTCGTTCCTCTCGCCCGATGCGGATGAGCGTCGCGAGGCCGCGATCGCCAAGCGCCTGGATCAGGTCGATCGGCGTCTGGCCAGGCAGGAGCGCGATATAGGCATCGCGGTTGAGACCTTGGCCGTGTTCGTCCGCTTCTGGTTGGCGACCACACCGGCCTTGCCGGAGCCAGCGGCACAGGCGGCGCGTGCCAAGGCGGCTGAACGCTACGAAGCCTTCGTCACCGCCCTGGGCCGGCGGCTGGCGAAGGGGCCGAAGCTACGGCAGGAAATTTCGGAGGATATCAATCCGATCGACGAGGGCGGAATACGATAAGGCCGATGGCGATCTTCGCCATGGTGATGGCGATGATTGGCAGTGCGACGATAGCGATGCGGGCCGATGACGATGATGATCAGCAGACCATGGTCAATTTGCGTCGGCGAGAAGACTTGCGCGCTTGCCTATAGCCAATCTGACTGACTCGACAACCTGCTCGGGAAAGCCAGGCTGCAATGAGGAGATCACGATCTCGGCCTGCTTCTCCACGTTTCCAGCAATGTCCTCGAAAATTCCGCGTATGACAGGTGTACCCACGCCGGCAATGTCGGCGGTCTGCATGAAGTGGCGGGGCATGATCTCATGGACCGAATAATGCCGGCTCGTGCCGACCGACATCGCCAACTTGAATTTTCTTCGAGGGATCTGTCCGGCATCAAAGCTGGGCTGTGCCGTCAGTACGTCATAGAGGGGCGTCATACGGAACCGCCCGCCAGGGCTCAGAAAGATACTGAAATTCTTGGCGTGGCCATCGGTAGCGCCAATCAGCCAGAACAAAACGCTGGCGCGCATGAAGACGGTGATGTCTTCCTCGGGCGTGTCACTGCCCCTCAAAAGCGCGACAATCTCAGGGATGCCGGGGCCGCCTTCGGATTGATACTTGCGTGTGGGCGGCACCGACAGCGCCTGACAGATGTCCTCTTGCGGCAGGCGCAAAAGGCGGCCATCGCGAGCCCACAGCCGGTCGAAACGCTCGACGATCAGGGTGGGGCGCCCCCCGAAATCAGCGATCTCTGCCTGAGCGGCGGGAACGCCGAAGGCCTGGAGCAGCTTGAGGCACAGATACTCGTTCTCAACACTATGGGAGAGGTCGATACCGTTCGGCAACTGGCCGATCTGTGGTTTCAGAATATGGGTGGTCGCAGCCGTTCCGATCGGCTTGAACCAGCCCCCATCCTTGCGCAGCAGCGCGGTTTTTTCCTGGGCGCCCGCAATCGAGATGCGGAAATCCTCGTCCTCGCCGAGACCGAGAGGAGCAGTGGCAAGGTTTTTAATTATCCCGGCGATGTCCTCGTTGGAGACTGGCTTGCCGTTGATGCTGCCTGGAATGCCGGGATCGATGCCGTCAGGCAGGAACTGTAGCGCGCCGACGCAATCATGCCCGACCGCGGCGAGCATGCTGTAGGCGTCCGTGCCATCAGCGCCGACGCGTTCGGCAACACGCTTGCGGATGGCGTCATTGTCGGGAAGCAGGTTGTCGAAAACGTTGATCACAGGCGCGCCGATATAGCGATCTTCCCGCAAAGGAAGCGAGAGTGAGACCGGGAAGGTGCCGCGCCAGTCCAGCCATTCGCGGGCGTATTGGAAGTCTATCGCGCCCGTGGATGCTCTGCGCAAAACGCCCACCAGGCGCCCGTTCAGCAAGACATTCAGTGGCGTGTGGGCCGATCGCCGCGCCATCAGAACAGGTCCTCGACGTCAGCGGAGCTGCCTTTGCTGCGCGTGCGAATGACGAGCTCAAGGCCGAGGGCGGAGAGTGCCGCCATCACTGTACGAAGCTGCACAGCCGGCTCTCCGGCTTCAAGGCGCGATACCGTGCCCTGGCGCAAGTGGATCTGATCGCCAAGCGCCCCTTGCGTGAGGCCGGCCTGCTTGCGGGCACGACGCAGGATGGCTGCGAGTTGTTTTTCGTTGCGGGCGATCTGATCGGTCATGGCGGCCTCCAGGCGTTAGCATACGGGCTCGCGTATATTCGGTCAATATACGCGGTCACGTATATTTTTAGAATATACGCGGTCACGTATAAAAAAATGATATACGCAATCGCGTATGAACGCCCGGCAACGATGTTCACAGTTAAGCCAGGTCCAACAGCCTTCCGAGTTCGCGCATCGATCGCGGAGCGTCCTCGCATCGAAGCCAGGCGCCAGCGGCGCCGCCGTTCTCCTGTATTTGTACGCCACGCCACTACGGCTCAACATACTTGTTGAAGCGATCCAGAATCCGGCTCTTTTAATCATCCCCGACAGGGGCGTCTGAGTTGTCCCTGCCGAAAAACCGGGGACACCGATGGCGGCATCGCATCACAATATGGAAGGACGCGCGCGCACCTCGCGTATGCTCCGGACAGCGCTCGGAACCGCCATCACCCGGTTACTGGACGATGCCGTCATCGTCGAAGTGATGCTGAACCCGGATGGCCGCATCTGGGTGGACCGGCTCTCCGAAGGTCTTGCCGATACGGGAGAGGTGCTGTCGGCCGCCGATGGCGAGCGCATCGTCCGCCTTGTCGCCCATCATGTCGGCGCGGAGGTGCATGCGCGCTCGCCGCGCGTTTCGGCCGAGTTGCCGGATACCGGCGAACGCTTCGAAGGGCTTCTTCCGCCGGTCGTTGCCGCGCCGGCCTTCGCAATACGCAAACCCGCCGTCGCGGTCTTTACGCTCGAAGATTACGTCACTGCAGACATCATGACCGCCGAGCAGGCCGACGCGCTTCGCAGCGCCGTCAGTGCTCGCGCAAACATCCTTGTCGCCGGCGGCACATCCACCGGCAAGACGACCCTCACCAATGCCCTGCTCGCCGAGGTCGCGAAGGGAGCCGATCGCGTCGTCATCATCGAGGACACACGCGAGTTGCAGTGCGCCGCGCAGAATCTGGTCGCCATGCGGACCAAGGATGGTGTCGCCACGCTCGCGGACCTGGTTCGCTCCTCGCTGCGTTTGCGGCCGGACCGCATTCCCATCGGCGAAGTGCGCGGCGCAGAGGCCCTCGACCTCCTGAAGGCCTGGGGCACCGGACATCCTGGCGGCATTGGCACCATCCACGCCGGCTCGGGCATCGGGGCATTGCTCCGTCTCGAGCAACTCATCCAGGAAGCCGTCGTCACTGTCCCGCGCGCCCTCATCGCGGAAACCATTGATCTCATCGCCGTTCTGTCCGGGCGCGGACCCGCGCGGCGGCTGACAGAACTTATGCGCGTCGACGGGCTTGGGCCTGACGGCGACTACCGCACCTCCCAAACCAACCAGAACAGTCCAGGAGACAGCTCATGATCCGCATCCTTTCGCGTGGCTACAGGCGCTTGGCCGCTGGCGCCACGACCCTTGCCACCACCCTCATGCTCGCCCAGGTCGCTCATGCCGCCGGCTCGTCGATGCCGTGGGAGCAACCGCTTGAGAAGATCCTTCAGTCGATTGAGGGCCCGGTCTCCAAGATCATTGCCGTCATCATCATCATCGTAACGGGGCTAACGCTTGCCTTCGGCGACACCTCGGGTGGATTCAGGCGGCTGATCCAGATCGTCTTTGGCCTGTCGATCGCCTTTGCGGCATCCAGCTTCTTCCTGTCGTTTTTTTCCTTCGGCGGCGGGGCGCTGATCTGATGGCGGCCGCTTTCGAACAGGTCGGCGCTGTGCCAGGGTTTACGGTCCACGTTCACAGGGCACTGACCGAGCATATTCTGCTCGGCGGCGCACCCCGCTCGATCGCAATCCTGAACGGCACACTGGCAGGCGCGGTTGGCCTGGGCCTTCGCCTCTGGCTGGTCGGTCTCATCATCTGGGCAGTTGGACACTTCACCGCTGTATGGGCCGCAAGGCGCGATCCGCTCTTTTTCGAAGTGGGTCGAAGGCATCTGCGCCTTCCCGCTCATCTGCCGGTGTGAGGTCCTGTCATGATGAACCTTTCCGAATATCGTCGCACCGCCAACCGTCTTGCCGACTACCTGCCCTGGGCCGCGCTTGTCGCGCCCGGCGTGGTGCTCAACAAGGATGGAAGCTTTCAGCGCTCCGCAACGTTTCGCGGGCCCGATCTCGATTCCGCGGTCGCGGCCGAGTTGGTCGCGGTGGCCTCGCGTATCAACAACGCCTTTCGTCGCCTTGGCTCGGGATGGAGCATCTTCGTCGAGGCGCAGCGGCATCAGGCGGCGACCTATCCCGAAAGCCAGTTTCCTGACCCGGCCTCAGCCCTCGTCGACGCCGAGCGCAAGGCCGAGTTCGAAGAGGAAGGCGTTCACTTCATCTCGAGCTACTTCCTCACCTTCCTCTATCTGCCGCCGGTCGAGGATGTCGCGCGCGCCGAGACATGGCTTTACGAGGGGCGCGAACAGTCGGGCGTTGATCCCAATGAGATTCAGCGCGCCTTTGTCGACCGCACGGATCGCGTGCTTTCCCTGCTCGACGGTTTCATGCCGGAATGCCGGTGGCTCGACGATAGCGAGACCCTGACCTACCTGTATTCGGCTGTCTCGACGAAGCGCCATCGTGTGCGCGTCCCCGAGACGCCGATCTATCTCGATGCGCTGCTGGCCGATCAGCCGCTGACCGGTGGGCTGGCGCCGCGTCTTGGGGATCAGCATCTTCGCGTGCTCACCATTGTTGGCTTTCCAACAGCAACCACGCCCGGCCTTCTCGATGACCTCAACCGGCTCGCATTTGGCTACCGCTGGTCGACGCGTGCGATCCTTCTCGACAAGGTCGACGCTGCCAAGCTGCTGACGAAGATCCGTCGGCAATGGTTCGCCAAGCGTAAGTCGGTCGCGGCCATCCTGAAGGAGGTCATGACGAACGAGGCGTCCGTGCTCATGGACACGGACGCCGCCAACAAGGCGGCCGACGCCGACATGGCTTTGCAGGAGCTCGGCGCGGATATGACGGGCATGGCTTATGTCACCGCGACCATCGCGGTCTGGGATGCCGATCCGCGTCTTGCCGATGAAAAACTGCGTCTTGTCGAAAAGGTCATCCAGGGACGCGATTTCACCGCGATGGTCGAGACCGTCAATGCCGTCGATGCCTGGCTCGGTTCATTGCCCGGACATGCCTACGCCAACGTCCGCCAGCCACCCATCTCGACACTCAATCTCGCCCACATGATCCCCCTCTCTGCCGTGTGGGCGGGGCCGGAACGGGACGAGCACCTCGGTAGTCCCCCCTTGCTTTACGGCAAGACCGAGGGCGCGACCCCGTTCCGGTTGTCCTTGCATGTCGGCGACGTCGGCCACACGCTTGTTGTCGGGCCTACCGGAGCTGGCAAGTCCGTGCTGCTCGCGCTGATGGCCCTGCAGTTCCGCCGCTACGCGCGCAGTCAAGTCTTTGCCTTCGACTTCGGCGGCTCGATCCGCGCCGCCGCACTGGCAATGGGAGGCGACTGGCACGATCTTGGCGGAAGCCTAACCGAAGGCGCCGATACCTCCGTCTCGCTCCAGCCACTCGCCCGCATACATGACACTTACGAGCGCGCCTGGGCCGCCGACTGGGTCGTGGCAATCCTGGCGCGCGAAGGCATCCCGATCAACCCGGACGCCAAGGAGCATATCTGGGCCGCTCTGACGTCGCTCGCCTCGGCGCCGGTGGAGGAGCGCACCATCACCGGCCTGAGCGTCTTGCTGCAGGCCAACGATCTGAAGCAGGCTCTCCGGTCCTACTGCATCGGTGGCCCGTACGGGCGGTTGCTTGATGCCGAGGCCGAGCACCTTGGCACGGCGTCCGTGCAGGTGTTCGAAATCGAGGGTCTTGTTGGGACTGGAGCCGCACCGGCGGTTCTCTCCTACCTGTTCCATCGCATCGGTGACCGGCTCGATGGACGACCGACGCTGCTCATTATCGACGAGGGCTGGCTTGCCCTTGATGATGAGAGTTTTGCCGGGCAATTGCGCGAATGGCTGAAGACCCTGCGCAAGAAGAATGCCAGCGTCGTCTTTGCCACGCAGTCGCTGTCCGACATTCACAATTCGGGCATCGCACCAGCGATCATCGAGAGCTGTCCAACCCGGCTGCTGTTGCCGAACGAACGCGCAACCGAACCACAGATCACCGCGATCTATCGTCGCTTCGGCCTCAACGACCGCCAGATAGAGATTTTGGCGCGCGCCACACCGAAGCGCGACTACTACTGCCAGTCTCGACGCGGCAACCGCCTCTTTGAGCTCGGCCTGTCCGAGATCGCCCTGGCGCTTTGCGCTGCATCCTCGAAGACCGATCAGGCTCTGATCGCCAGCATCGTCGCCGGACATGGCCGCGCCGGCTTCCTCCCTGCCTGGCTGCGCGCGCGAAACGCCAGTTGGGCGGCTGACCTCGTTCCCAACGTTTCGACATTCACCTCCCAACCCGAACAGGAGCATCAAACATGAATGCCCATCGCTTTCGCTCGCGCGCGCTTGCCCTGGCCGCGGCCATGTTCACCGCGCCGCTCGCGGTGTTGCCCGCAGCTGTCAGGCCAGCATACGCGTTGATCGTGTTTGATCCGTCGAATTATGCGCAGAATGTCCTGACGGCGGCGCGATCGCTTCAGCAGGTGACCAATCAGATCACCTCACTTCAGAACGAAGCACAGATGCTGATCAACCAGGCCCGCAATCTCGCGAGCCTGCCTTTCTCCTCGCTGCAGCAGTTGCAGCAATCGGTGCAGCGGACGCAGCAACTGCTCGGCCAGGCGCAGAACATCGCCTTCGATGTCCAGCAGGTCGACAGGATCTTCCAGCAGCAATACCGCAGCATCTCGCTATCCGCGTCCGATCAGCAACTCGTCACGGATGCGCGCTCGCGCTGGCAGAATACGGTTGGCGGCCTGCAGGACGCCATGCGCGTGCAAGCGGGCGTCGTTGGAAACATCGACACCAATCGCACGCAAATGTCGGCGCTTGTCGGCGCCAGCCAATCAGCCACCGGCGCGCTGCAGGCGACACAAGCCGGTAACCAGCTTCTCGCGCTTCAGGCGCAGCAGCTTGCCGATCTCACGGCGGTTGTCGCCGCGAACGGTCGCGCCCAGGCAATGACCGAGGCTGAACGTGCCGCCGCCGCCGAACAGGGGCGCGAGCAGCGCCGCCGGTTCCTGAACCCGGGCTCCGGGTACCAGGCCGGCAATGCCGCGATGTTCAACCAGTGAGGCTCACCGCCATGGATGGCAAGTCACTCGCTCGCCTCGCCGCTGTCATCTTCCTCGCGATCGCCGTCACGGCGGCCGCGGTCGAGTTGGCCCGAAAGGAGGAAAAGTCGGTTAGGGCCGCTCCCGAGGCGCCGGCCACTTTGTCGCCAAACCCGCTCCGCGAAGGTCTTCGCCGCTGCCAGATCCTCGGTGGGGCTGCTTTGCGCGACGGCGGCTGCTTGCGCTTGTGGGCGCAGCAGCGCGACCGGTTCCTCGGTCTCAAGTCGCCATTTGCGCGTCCAACGCCAGAGACCGCCGCACCGCAATTGCCAGATGCGGCGTCGCAGGGGGCGCGATAAGCATGGGCGATACCGGCGTCATCGATCAATTCCTGGGCACCTTCACCCGCTACATCGACAGCGGCTTTGGGCTGCTCGGCGGCGAAGTCGCCTTCGTCGCCACCACACTGATTGTCATTGATGTGACGCTTGCCGCTCTCTTCTGGAGCTGGGGCGCGGACGACGACATCCTGGCGCGGCTGGTCAAGAAGACGCTGTTCGTTGGCGTCTTCGCCTACCTGATTTCCAATTGGAACAGCCTTGCCCGGATCGTCTTCGAAAGCTTTTCCGGGCTCGGCCTGAAGGCGAGCGGTACCGGCTTCACTGTCCAGGACCTGCTTCGCCCCGGCAAAGTGGCGCAGACCGGCCTCGATGCGGGACGACCGCTGCTTGAGGCGATCTCGGGGCTGATGGGCTATGTGTCCTTCTTCGAGAATTTCATTCAGATCGCCTGCCTGCTCTTTGCCTGGGCGCTCGTGCTCCTCGCCTTCTTCATCCTGGCGGTGCAACTCTTCGTCACGCTCATCGAATTCAAGCTGTCGACGCTGGCTGGCTTCGTCCTCATCCCCTTCGGCCTCTTCGGCAAGACAGCCTTCATGGCCGAACGCGTGCTCGGCAACGTCATCTCATCCGGCATCAAGGTGCTTGTGCTTGCGGTGATCATCGGCATCGGCTCGACGCTCTTCAGCGAGTTTACCCAAGGCTTCGGCGGCGAGAACCCAACCATCGATCAAGCCATGGCGATCGTGCTGGCGGCCCTGTCACTGCTTGGCCTCGGCATCTTCGGTCCGGGCATTGCCAACGGTCTCGTCTCTGGCGGACCGCAGCTTGGTGCGGGCGCTGCCGTCGGCACCGGTCTCGCCGCCGGCGGCACGGCGCTCGTCGCCGGTGGTGCTACCGCCCTTGCAATGCGGGGTGGAGCGGCCGCGTTCTCCGGAGCGGCTTCCACAGCGCGAGGCGGCTCGTTCCTCGCAGGCAGTGCATCGACTGCCTATACGCTCGGCTCCGCCGGCCAGGCGGGCGCCGTGGGTGTCGCCTCAGGGCTGAGCGGCGTTGCAAGCGCCGGCGTTTCGGCCGCCGCTTCGCCGCTTAAGCGCGCGGCCGCGCGCGCCATCCAGTCCCTGAATTCAAGCTTCGCTTCCGGCGCCAATTCTGGCTTCGAGGCCACCGGTGGATCATCGACCCTCGGAACGGTCGGAGGCGATCCCGGGTCTACCGGCGGTACGTCTTTCCGCGGCGGCAGCGAAGTCGCCGCCGCGGCAAGGAACCCGCCTGACTGGGCCAAACGCATGCAGCGATCTCAGCAACTCTCCCATGGCGTCCAGACGGCTGCCCACGCCGTGCGCGCCGGCGATGCCCATGGCAGCGGAACCTCCATTTCTCTCTCGGAAGGCAAGTGACCAATGAACATCTTTCGACGGCCCGCCGTTCACTACGGCAAGACACCGCAACCGGAGACGCCCTATCAAAGGGCAGCGCAGGTCTGGGACGAGCGCATTGGCTCCGCCCGCGTGCAGGCCAGGAATTGGCGCACCATGGCCTTCGGATCGATGATGCTCTCGGCGGGCCTCGCGGGCTCCCTTGTCTGGCAGTCAGGCCGAGGCACGGTGGTGCCGTGGGTGGTCCAGGTCGATGCGCTCGGACAGGCGCAGACGGTCGCGCCCGCGAACGCCGATTACAAGCCGACCGATCCGCAAATCGCGTGGCATCTCGCCCGCTTCATCGAGCAGGTCCGCTCAATCCCGGCCGATCCGATTATCGTGCGACAAAACTGGCTACGCGCCTATGAGTGGACCACTGACCAGGGCGCTATGGTGCTCAACGACTATGCTCGCGGCAGTGAACCCTTCTCCAAGGTGGGCAAGCAGCAGGTCGCTGTCGAGGTCTCCTCCGTCATTCGCGCCTCACCGGATTCTTTTCGCGTCGCCTGGACCGAGCGTCGCTACGAAAACGGCAAGCTCTCCATCACCGAGCACTGGACCGCGATCCTGACGATCGTGGTCCAGCCGCCAAGCGACGCCGAACAGATTCGGGCCAATCCGCTCGGTATCTACGTCAATGCCATCAATTGGTCGCGGGAGATGAGCCAATGAGCCGCGATATGCCTATCACCGCCATCCCGGCTCCCCGCAGGTGCCCACTCGCCGCGTTTTTGATTTCGGGGGCCTTGCTCACGGGCTGCGCCACGCCGCATAAGCCGCCGCAGATCGCCTATGACACCAACGTGCCGCCGTTGCCGTCTATTCCGGCTGTCACGATCGATCAGAGTCCGAAACCACTGCACGTTCCACCAGGCTGGGCGCCTTCGCGCGGTGGCGCCGCAGGCGACACACCGGCTGCGCGTGTCGAAAACGCAAACGCCGCCGCACGCGTCCAGCCGCGGCGCGAGGGCTATTACAATGCCATACAGGTCTATCCATGGAGCGAAGGGGCACTTTACCAGGTCTATGCGGCACCGGGGAAGATAGCGGACATCTCACTGGAGCCCGGAGAGAGCCTGACTGGCACAGGCCCAATCGCTGCGGGCGACACCGCGCGCTGGATCATCGGCGACACCGAAAGCGGGTCGGGCGTGACTCGGCGCGTCCATGTGCTGGTCAAGCCTTCGCGTCCCGACATCACCACCAATCTCGTCATCACCACCGACCGTCGCAGCTACATGATCGAACTGCGAGCGGACGAGAAGCTCTACATGCCTGCCGTGGCATGGGCATATCCGACCCAGCCCGGCAGCCGGCGACAGGCCGCTCCCGAGACACCGATCATCCCGGACGTCGCCGCGCGCAACTACCGCTATCGTCTTGCTGGTGACACACCGCCCTGGAAGCCCATCGCCGTCTATGACGATGGCCGACGCGTCTACGTCGAGTTTCCGCGCGGTATCGTACAGGGCGAGATGCCGCCGATCTTCGTCATCGGCCCGGACGGCGAGGCTGAGATCACCAACGGCCGGGTCTATCAAAACATCCTGATCGTCGACCGCTTGTTCGGCGCGGCCGAATTGCGTCTTGGGAGCGGCAAACGGCAACAGACTGTCAGGATCATCCGCATCGATGCGACGAGGACAAGCCGTCTATCGTGGATCCCGGGCTTGAGTGCCGCGCCGAAACGCAAGGTCGCACCGAGGCAAAGGGGAGGGGAGCAGTCATGAGCGACAACGAGCACGCCACCGCGCCGATGCGACTTCGCGCCGAGCCACCGCGCGTGACCCGCCTGTCGCGCAAGCTGCTTGCCGGCATCGGCTTCGTCGCGTCGCTTGGCATCGGCGGCGCGCTGATATACGCGCTTCAGACTCACGATAGAGACACGCAGGGTGAGGAGCTCTATTCGACCTCCAACCGCCAGCCGGCAGATGGCCTGGCTGGCCTGCCACGCGACTATACCGGCCCGATCCTTGGACCGCCGCTGCCCGGAGATCTCGGCCGCCCGATTCTCGAGGCGCAGAACAAGGGGCAGTCCGTCGTGCCGCCAATGATTGCGGCACCTAGCGTCGACGAGGCCGAACAACGCCGGCGAGACGAAGAGGAGGCCGCTCGAACATCGCAGGTCTTCTTCCAGGCTGCGGCGAGGGCCGGAGCCACAGCCGAACCGCCTGGCAATATCGCGACACCGAACCTTGCCGGTCTGGAACCTGCCGGACAGACGGCGCAGGATCGCCAACTTGCCTTCCTGAATGTGGCCGCCGACCGCCGCACCGTGGCGCCCGACCATGTCATGGCACCGGCATCGCCCTATGTGCTTCAGGCCGGGGCGGTTATCCCGGCAGCTCTCATCACCGGCATCCGATCCGACCTGCCCGGTCAGATTACCGCTCAGGTGACCGAAAACATCTACGACAGTCCGACGGGAAGGGCGCTGCTTATCCCCCAAGGGACACGTGTCATCGGCGAATATGACAACGGTGTTGGGTTCGGGCAGCGCCGCGTATTGCTTGTCTGGAGCAGGCTGATCTTCCCCAATGGCCGCTCGATCGTTTTGGAGCGCCAGCCCGGCGCGAACGCGCAGGGTTATGCCGGCCTCGAGGATGGCGTCGACTATCACTGGGCCGAGTTGTTCAAGGCGGCTGCGCTTTCCACCATCCTCAGCGTAGGAGCGGAGGCGGGCTCGTCGGGCCAGGAAAGCGATATCCTGCATGCCTTGCGCAGCGGCGCTTCCGATAGCATCAGCCAGGTCGGCCAGGAGATCGTCCAGCGTCAGCTCCAGATAGCGCCGACGCTCAACATTCGTCCGGGTTTCCCCGTGCGCGTTCTCGTTACCCGCGATCTCGTGCTCGAACCGTATGGAGGCTGAAATGGCTAAGCTGAAACTCGGCCCCATTGCCGACGACAAACCTGTCAAGGTTACGATCGAGCTCCCGGCTCCGCTGCATCGCGACCTGACCAGATATGCCGAGATCCTTGGACACGAAGCGGGGCAATCTTCCCGAGATCCATTACGCTTGATCGTGCCCATGCTTGAGCGCTTCATCGCGACGGATCGCGGCTTCGCGAAGGCGAAGCACGAGCGGAAGGATTAGTCCGGAGCTGTTAAGAGGGACGATCGGAGGTGCGAGCGGCGGCGTGTATCGGGAGAACGGTCGGTGCGCTTTTCGCCACCGGATGAAAGGCGGAGAGGATCGCCCCAAGGGAGACTTCCAACACGTTGGAAAAGACCCTGCCTTTCTGCCAGACCGCAACGTAGTGATAGAGTGCCGTGGGCTCCACCGGCTTTGCTTCCAGTTCGAACGCCGCATATTCGCGGGCGATGATTTCGTTGGTGATGGAAACGCCGAGACCGGCCGAGACGAAGCCGACCTCGTAACCATTGCAATCGTATTCCACCAGTATGTCCGGCTCGACCCCTGCGAAGCGCAGCGCGTTGAAGTTCATCTGATGCGACGCAAACTGAGGGTCGATGTCGACAATCTTTTCCCCCTCGAGGTCGTGCGCTTCGACACGTGACTTTGTTGAGAAACGGTGCTTGGGGTGGAAGATGCACACATTGCGCGCCGAGCCGATCGGTGCCCACTCAAACAGCCGGGGGTCCAGGGGCAGCCTCGAGATTCCGAGATCTGCCCGCCCCGACAGGATATGTTCACCCACCTGTTCGTAGTTTCCCGAAATTGATCGCACACTCGAAGCCGTTTTCGAACGGATAGTCGCCACGACCTTCGGCAATGTCACGAAACCGAAGACGGCGGGTGCGGCAATTGCGATCCGCTGCTTCTCATCGTTCTTTATCGCGAAAATCGACGCTTCCAGGCGATCCATTGAAGTCAGGGCTATTTCCACGTTGCGCAGGAGTTCCCAGGCCTTCCTTGACGGAATGATCCGATTGGTCGACCGTTCAAAAAGAGCGATGCCGAGGGCGGCCTCGAGCTGCTTTACGTGCTGGCTAACCGCAGGTTGGCTTATCCCGAGCGCAGCAGCTGCCTGCCTCGTCGATCCGGTGCGCAACACCTGGCGAAAGACCTGCAACTGTCGGAGCTTCAGGCCGCTTTGCAGCAACTCCATTTTGCGCCCTTTCTCGAGAACGCCCAAGCCACATGTGAATTGGCTCGGCTAACCGAGCTCAGAATTGGATTGCGCCGAGCGCCCTAAAGCTAAGTCGCCAAGCAAACTCCGAATCCATCACTCTATAGTCACTATAGTGACTGGTAAAGGGGGAGGTTTGCTTGTCGCTATGCGCGCATGCGCCTTGCGGAGATTTTTGGAGCAAACGTTCGAAGGGTCCGGCAGGAGCGCGGCATGACCCTGGAATCTCTGGCAACCGAGGCTGGCCTTGCGTACAGCTACATGGGCGGCATCGAACGAGGACAAAAGAACCCTTCTCTCAACGTGGTGGAGAAGATCGCGAAGGTGCTGGGCAGCGATCCGATCACATTGCTTTGCCGGTCTCCGACGTCAAAATAGCCGGATACCATACTCGGCCAGATCAAATGGCGACGACAGCTCCCAAGTGATCGTCAGGCTGGCAATCTGCGCGGCGCCATCTAAGGGCATCGCCCGACGTCGAGCTCATTCGATCTCCGAATTCTAGCTGATAATTCCATTTGAAGCTGGGAGGCGAGGTTGCTCGAGCCTCAGTGCGACGCTGCGGCGGTCAAATCGGATGGCCCGTCAGAGTGCTGATTGCGTATATAACCAGCCGTTATAGCTCAAATTCTGAAAATTATAGATTGAATGAATAGGCCTTGTCAGTAATCTAGGCAAAATCCTGCGAAATTGTTGCAAGATATCCCTTAGTAGATTTCGCAATCTTTGGTCATCAGCCGTAGATCTGCCGCGTGGGCAGGCGCGGCACACATTGCGAAATTGCGCATTGATGGAAGAGTCTCATGGGCGGTTTTGCTGCTCAATTTGCTGCCGCCTTCATGGTTACCGTAGGCCTTGCTCTTGTTAGCGGCTTCCTCGGCACCGTATTCGGCCTGCTGTTGGCCATCTCGAAAGGCACGTCTACGGCCCGTTTCAGAAGTGTCGTGACGGCTTACACGACTGTGGTTCGGGGCGTTCCAGAACTCCTCATCATCCTTCTTATCTATTTCGGGGGAACCACGTTCGCCAGCAAGCTCGCTGGCAGGTATGTGGAGGTGAACTCTTTCACCGCAGGGGTCATCGCGCTTACTGTTGTCTTCAGCGGCTATGCGACCGAAGTTTTCCGCGGTGCGATTGCGGCGGTGCCAACGGGGCAGACCGAAGCGGCGAAGTCGCTTGGCCTGAATATCTGGCAGCGGTGGTTGTTCATCGTTGGGCCGCAGATGCTGAGGCTGGCGCTGCCCGCCTATGGCAATCTTTGGATATCGCTCTTCAAGGACACGGCGCTGGTCTCTGTCGTGGGCCTGACCGACATCATGCGCGTTGCCTATGTCGGCGCCGGATCCTTGCGCGCGCCGTTAACGTTCTACCTTGCGGCATCCGCTTTCTATCTCTCCCTGACGACGATCACCCTGCTGTCGATCCGCTTCGCGGAGCGGCGCTATCCTGCATTCGGTCGATAGAAGGGCAACGCTATGAACTTCGATTTGATGTTGGACGCCGTCCTGGTTCTGCCCTCAGGCATCGGTCTCACCTTGATCCTGACAGTCCTTTCACTGACGGCAGGATTTCTTCTGTCGGTGCCGCTGGCGTTCGCCCGCGCGTTTGGACGCCCGAGCCTCTCTTTCGCTGTTCTGGCCTATACCTATGTCATCCGCGGTACGCCCATGCTGGTTCAGCTCTTCTTGCTCTATTATGGTTTGAGCCAGATCGAGGCGGTGCGCGCCAGCGTCTTCTGGGTGATCCTTAAAGACCCTCTTTGGTGCGCCCTTTTTACCTTTTCGCTGAACAGCGCGGCGCACACCACCGAAATCCTGTGCCGCGGTCTCCAATCCGTGCCGAACGGCGTTATTGAGGCCGCCAATGCGCTTGGCCTGAAACGTTTGCAGATCGCCCGGCTTGTCACCTTTCCGATCGCTTTCCGGATTTCGCTTCCGGCTTACGGAAACGAGGTCGTGGGGATGATCAAGGGCTCGTCGCTAGCAAGCACCGTAACGCTGCTTGAGATAACCGGCATGGCGCGACAGATGGTGTCGGCCACCTTCGCGCCCTACGAGATCTTCATCGTCGCAGGAGCGATGTATCTCGCGCTCACGACGCTCGCCGTGAAAGCCACCCAGTTCCTGGAACGGCGGCTTTCGACTGAAGGCACTTCAAAGCAAAGACGCAAGGCGCGGCTCCGTCCAACCTTGCCTCACCACGAGATCACGACACTCGTGCCGTGACGCCGCCGCCTTAAGGCTGGCTTCCCATCCAAACCCAAACAAAGAGGTGTCCCATGCGCATGCCCTTGGCTATTGCCATTTCTGTCGCGTCCTTGATCCCAGCATTGCCCGCCCGTGCCGATAGCGAGCGAACGATATCTATCGCCACCGAAGGGGCGTCGCCGCCCTGGGACGGGACAGACGCGGATGGCAAGCTTTACGGCTACGATGTCGATGTCGGTCTCGAACTGTGTAATCGCATCAAAATCAAATGCAGCTTCGTGGCGCAGGATTGGGACGGGATCATTCCTGCGCTACTGGTCGGGAAATACGACGTCATCATGTCAGGGATGGCGATTACCGAGAAGCGCAAGCAGCAGATCGCATTCTCCAGCCCGTACGCCAGCGGCTACAACCAGTTCGTTGTCCGCAAAGAGCTTGGGCTCGATGCCGGCGACACCAAAGAGAAGGTCAACCTCTCCTCAGTCGGAAACAACGAGAAGGCAATCATCGAGCGGCTCAGGTCGACCCTTAGTGGCAAAGCCATTGGTGTCCTTCGTTCATCGAACTCCGAGGCTGTTGTGAAACAACTCCTCGGCGATGTCGTGACCATTCGCAGCTATGACAGTCTCGACAATTTGAAGCTCGACCTTACCGCGGGGCGCGTCGACGGTGGCCTCGCCGACTACTTCACATGGCGCGATTTCCTGGAGGCGCCTGGAGGGTCGGTTGCGGTATTTTTCGGACCGCAGCTGAATGGTGGTCTCTGGGGTCCGGGTGTGGGCGCCGGTATGCGCAAAGACGATAGCAAACTGCTGACCAAGTTCAATGCGGCGCTCGACGCCGCCACCAAGGATGGCACCATCAAGGCGTTGAGCCTCAAGTGGTTCAAGACGGATATTTCTCCGGCCCTGCCAAAATAGCCCGGCCCCGCGGCCGACTTCGATGTGGTGCTGGCCGAGTGTTGGCGCCAGACGTTCACGACCATGAGGCGAGTTCCATGAAAGACCCATTTTGCGCGGTCGTAACCGGCCAATCATTGATTACGCATGACATCCGTCATGTTCAAGACGAGCGGTTCGCGGAGGTTGTACGCTTCTTGCAGCAGGGTGACGTCGTCTTCACCAATTTCGAGTCGACGATCCTCGGCAAACATGGTGGTTGGCCGACCAAGGGCAGGTATTTCGGCTATTCCAGGGCTGAGGTGCTGGATGCATTGCAGGATATCGGTTTCAACGCGCTTGCCTTGGCGAACAACCACGCGTTCGATCTCGGTGCTGGCGGTGTTCTTTCGACGCTAGAGGAAGTGCAAGCGCGAGGCTACCTGCATGCGGGCATCGGGGTCGATGCGACCGATGCCCGCAAACCGGGCCGCCGCCGGCTAGGTAAACGCGACGTCGCCCTTCTTGCGATCGATGCCGGTCCCGGTCCGTCCAGCATGTATGCCGAGAACCACACGGCCTTTCGTCCGGCTCGCCCTGGCGTCAACCGGCTCAAGACCGTTCGGAAAATCGGGGTGCCTGACGGGCATTTCAGGCGATTGGCACGGCTTGGGGGCCATTTGCAAAGCTCTCCCTTCGAACTGACCAATTATGCGCAGCCGGAGGATCCGCCGGAGGTGGCCAGCGACAGAGAGCTCAATTTCTACGGCACCGTATTTACCCAAGCTGCCAACTTCGGCCGCATGGTCGAAGTCGATCAGGCAAGCGCGAGCATCCATTTGTCCGCCATCCGTCAGGCGGCAGCGCAAGGCGATTTCGTTATCGCCTACCTGCACCATCATCATTGGGAACCGGGTTGGCAGGATGTACCGCGCTGGGTGCAGGCCTTTGCTCGCACATGCATTGACGCCGGTGCAAACCTTTTTGTCAGTCACGGCGCCCCCGTCCTGCAGGCGATCGAAATCTACAATGGCTCGCCAGTTTTCTACGGTCTCGGAAATTTCCTCTTTCATGTCCATCCTGACGAGGGCGAGTGGGATCCTCCGGAAGTCTGGCAAAGCATTGTCGCTGCTTGCCGCTATGAGGCGAATGGAAACCTTGAAGGCATCGACCTTCTGCCCGTCGTGATCGGCGAGATAAATGAGCGCCCAGCATCCGAAACGGGAAAATTGGTTCCTGTCCCCGCCGGCGGACGCGTAGCGCGAGATATTCTCGAGGGGTTCGCAAGCCGTTCACGTGCCTTCGGTACCGGGATCGAAATATCGGAATACTCAGGCAGGATAGCAGTGCCGCCTGCACGAAAATTCGGCTGACATCGACACAACGATCCAGAACCGACCGCGACGGATTTTCTACCCAATGACCTGTTGGAGCATCGGACGCGTTGTTGAAGCCGAAGCGCACTAGCCCGTCCCGGACGGCGCAAAAACCAAAGATCGGGCGTGACCCTCACCCCGCTGATGTGCACGTCGGCAGGCAGATCGCAACGGTTCGCGTGCAGTCGGACGTATCCCAGCTTCAGCTTGCCCGATCGATAGGCATCACGTTTCAACAGCTCCAAAAATACGAGAACGCTAGGAACCGGGTGAGCGCGTCCATGATCTACGAGATTGGCAAGTCGCTGGGCGTCCCCGTCAGCCGTTTTTTCGAAGGCCTCCCGGCGAACGGTGAGAGCGGCCATGAGGCTTCACGCCTACGAACGGGTGAGCGCATTGGTTTCATTGCCAGCGCAGAAGGTCGACGCCTGATCGAGCGTCTTGTTCGACTTCCTCCGCGGGTGCGTACCCGCGTGTCCGCCCTTGTCGCCGCAATCGGGGAAGAATGGACCGTCCCTCAATACGATGGAGAGCAGGCAGACTGACGGCAAACTGGTTTCGGCCAAACGCAAGATGGTTTGACCGCCGGTTAGGGTACGGTTCGATTACGCCGACCGGGAGTTTAGCCTCCCATTCGGCCAAATAGTCGCTTCGGAGGCCCCAAAAACAGACACTTCGTCTGTTAGCGCCAACAGAGAACTCTCACCGATACGATGTCACGCCAGCGCAACTAAATAGCTGATAAGGCGACATTATCATTCGTTTTGTCGCGCCGACAAGCTGTGCGTTTTGATGCGAAAATGAAGGCACAAAGCGCACGGCCGCTTTACCCTCCAAACACATGATTCGCCTCGATCCCGCGACCGCAAGATCCGCCGCCGCGCCCCCGACCGTTCCGGGCTGGGCGCTCGAGGCCGGTGGCGCTCCGCATGACGCAGACGCTGCCTTCAGGGCCGGCGCCGCGCTGGCTTCTCTCGACAGCCTCGCCCGCGCGCAGTCTGCCTGGGCCGGCGCCTGGCGCCAGCGGCTGGCGCTCAAATGCGCCGCCGCTGCCGTGCGCCTCGCTGGCCGGACGGAAGACGAGGCGGCGCTGCGCGATGCTTGGTATCTGCGCCAGCCCGGCGACGATCCAGGCCCCGCCGGCACTATCCTGGCCGCGTGGAAGCGCGCCTCGCCTCCCGCTCGTCGCATGTCCGACGTTTTTTGCCGGCCGGAGCGGTCGAAGCATGGAATTGACGCGGAGACTGTTCGCCAGTGGGTTGCTTTGTCCCAAGCGCACGGCGATGCCGGGCTGTCGGGCAAATACGATCATTACGACGCGGCGTTCAAGCTGTCGGTGCTCGAGCGGATGTGGAAGGAAGGTCTGTCGCATCGCCAGACGGCGGCACTGTTCAATATCCGCAATGCCGGTTGCCTGACGGAGTGGGAGAAGCGCTATCATGCGGACGGAATAGAGGTGCTCGGCCCACGCCCCAGAGGACGACCCATGTCGAAGCCGACCCCCGCAGTGCCTGTTACAGCCCGTGACGAGGCCAAAAACCGCGAAGAACTGCTGGCCGAGCTGAAGCATCTGCGGATGGAGAACGCTGACCTAAAAAAACTGGAGGCCTTAACGCAGGGACACGCGCCCAAAAAGCGCAAGCCGTCCAGGCGTTAAGGCCGTTGCATCCGCTTAAGGGCCTGCTCGAACTGGCGAAGCTGCCACGCAGCACGTTCTATCACAGGCAAAAGGCGGCCGCGCGCCCGGACCGCCATGCGACGCTGAAGGAGGCGATCAAGACATCTTCGACAACCCGGAACCTTCGACACCGTCCAAAGCCTGGACGAAGCCATCACGGACCACATCGACTACTACAACCAACGCCGCATCAAACTGAAACTCAAAGGGCTGGCCCCTGTGCAATACAGGACCCAGCCCTTAAATCTACCAGCTCAATGAACCGTCCAACTTTACGGGGTCAGCTCAATCTGCCGGGCTTTCTTCTCGATGACTTTGTGGCTAAAAACTACTGACCCATCCCGAACTTGTAGGTCAGCCTAGCCATCACGGCATCAACCTTTGCCACTGTGCGATAGGTCTCAGGATTAGCACCCAGGCTGCCGTCATCGAACATGTTGTTGCCCGTGCTCGTCTTATGACCGAGGTCAATGTGGGTGTAGTCGACGCCGAGCGAGAGGTTGTTCGTAACGGCGTAGTCGATGCCGGCGCCAAGCGCATAGCCATTCTGCCAATCATTTTTCTCGTAGGTCACGAGAGCGTCGTTGTCTCGGGCTCGGAAATCGACCTTGCCGCCGGCATAACCCGCCTTCGCGTAAATCAGCACGCGATCGAAGGCATAGCCGACGCGGCCAACGACCGTTGCGTAATTCGAGATCTTGACGGTTTCGGTGTCACTGTCCGGGAAATAGGGACTGGTGATGGTTTTTCGGATGCCCGTTGCAGTCCAGGTCGCCTCGCCTCCCAGCACGAATTGCCCCCACTGCCATTGCGCGCCTGCATGAATACCTCCAGCTACGCCGGCTTTGTTGAAGTCAAAGCCTTCCGTGCCGGCCGGAACGGCGTCGGTGAAAAACCCACCGTTCGGCTCCGTTACGTCCGTCGCCGTGATGTCACCATTGGCAACGCCGAGGTGGCCGCCGACATAGAAACCGCTCCAGTCGTAGGCCGACCCAGCGATCGGCGCGACCATGTCGGCTGCTGAGGCTGTGCTTGCCGACAGGGCAGTAAAGGCGATAACTGCTAAGAATCTATTCACGATTTTTCTCCCAACCCAAGACAATCCCTCGCATATAGCAATAGCCGGGACGGCTCTAAAAGTGTGTGATGTTTTTGCCACAAAGACATATTAGTTGCCACTATGAAGCATGGAGTGGTTCGATATCACCCCGGCACTTGCGAAAGGCAAGATAATGCCAAGTACAGCCCGATAGTCGGCACTCTTGCCGAGGATTCGGCTGACATTTAGCTACGGGCAGTCGCCCAGTCTTAGGAAAAGGCCCATTCTGGATCGCTTGGGGCAATCGCTCGCTCCCGCAGCAGTGAGCCAAGTTCAGTCCACGAGGGATCAGAAACGAAACTGCTTAGACCTCCACAGGCATCAGCGAAAGGCATATTGCCGAAGCGGTCGATGACCTTGCTGGTTTCGCCTATGCTGCCCTTTCGGATCGACTCGAATGGATTCTCATCGCATTCAATGACGCGATGCCCCCAAGCTCCTGGCACATCATCGCTCGCGATAGCGCGTCGAAGGTCCGCATCCATCTCTGCGGTCTCTAGAGCCCGACAAATGACGTAGCGCATCAGGGGATAGTAGACTGGCTGGTGGCTGCCTCCAAGCGCGCGCACCCCGGGCAGGATCGACAGGACCAGAAACATGAGGAGCAGATTCGGAACAAGGCTGCGGTTCGCTAGCCGCTCAATGATATCGGGAGCCGCGAAGCGAGCTACCTTCGTTCTGGTCGCCAGATTGACGAGTTCTCCACCCACCATGCGCAGCGGCAGGCGCTTTCCGTTTTCATAGTACCAAAAGAAATCCGTACCGCGTGCGAACCAGCCACCCCAGGGGCCAGCCCCCAGCCTGTCGATCTCGTCAAGGATATTCAAAGCCAGCTTTGGGCTTTCCAGCAACCTCGTACGCAGCCAGGAATCCTGGTCTGATAGGTGGTCCGCCACCAGGTCGGCAACATCCTCATCGTCGATTTGCAGGAAGGCAAAGCTCTCTCCGAACAGATTTGGCCAGAGGATACGATTGGCTGCCTTGATGGCATGCGCAGGCCGCTCGAACTGCGTCTTCGGCAGAAGGCTGCGAAGCAGGGCGGGGGCGTCTCCCTCGGCATTTGGCTCCGTTGGCACCAGCTCGAACCGGTATGATCCAGGCCCGGTCAGAAGGCTGTAGCCGATCATCTGGCTTCGGCTGAGACCGAACACGTTCACCGGCTTCCCGTCAAGCATGATCCAGCCTGGCCCCTTGCGGGGCTTTTCAACGAGACTCACCGTTGAAACGGCATAGGACACGTAGGTCGAGCAGCCATGCGCCGAGAGGCCAAGCAGGCTGAAGATGTGCGTGTAATAGGCCTCTGGTTCCATGAGGAGAAACAAATGCGGGCCGGTCTGCAACACGCGGCGTTGTTCTAGATCTTTGCATATTTGGGAGACGGCGTTGATCGGCAATCCGTTTCGCGTTCCCGCGTTCCTGATCGTGTCGAGCAGCCTGGCAAGCGCGCGGCTGCGAATTTCGGGTTCCTGTTTCTGGGCAGGCGCTTCGAACAAGCGGGACGCATAATCGCGAAGCGGGCGGCAATGATAGGAGCGCGTCCAAGGATAGAGCGCCGCCAGAGAGTCCAGCACCGCGTGCTTGGCGCCTGTGTCGGTCGCTAGCTCGTCCACCTCACGGTTCATCCTTTCGCTGCGCGATGCCGATGCTCAATGCAGGAATGCTGATAAGGAGCAACACTCCGAATCCGAAGAAGATCGTCGAAGGAAATACACTCTCGCCTATAACGCCAGCGATGCTGAAAATCACCAGTCCGAGCGCGACAGCGAGACTGTGCATGACGCCCTTGGCCCTGCCCAATACATTGCCATGCATCCGCGACTGCAGTGTGACCTCGATACTCACCCGGCCCAGATTGTAGAGAAACCCCAGAGTGGCGAAGACGATCAATGTCCAGGGCGCCCGTAAAGTGATCAACGACATCCACGCGAGCGCCGTTGAGGCCAACAGCATGAGGTGCAGTATAGGACCACTGATCGCTCGTGTCAGCCTGACGAGAACAGCCGCCCCAATAACCGAACCAGCCGACCACGCGGCCTCAAGGTAACCGAAATCGGCGGCGGTGCCTTGCTGCTCTTCGAAGACGAAGCTTGATCCGATCACCGTGACCAGCACCGCGCCTCCATAGAGAAGGGCATAGGCGGCAAACAGACGAAGGAGATTCCTGTCCATGTTCGGTGCCAGGCCTGTGGCCGTTCTGACACCTTGCGGGGGGAGGCCTGGCCGCATCCAGAAGAGTGAACCGGCTGAAACGAGGAACAACAGGGCGAGCACCAAGAACGTCAGGGCAGGGGAGCGCCCACCTAGCAACGACCCGGCTAGCAACGCTGCGCCGAGGCTGCCAAACTGCATGGTGAAGAACACGGTGGAATTCGTAGTCGCAAGTTCGGCGCCTCTCGTCATGAGCGGGATCATCGCTTGCGAGGCGGTCAGCGCGACACGATCGCAAATCGAAAAGAGCGCCGCTGACACGCAGAGTGTCAAAAAGGCGTCCAGATACAGCACCGAACAAGCCGTAGTGAGCAAGATGGCAAAGCGACCGAGGTCGGTCGCGATGTTCAATCGCCGTCGGTCAAACCGGTCCGCTGCCAGGCCGGCCAGAGGGCTTGCGACGAGTTCGACAACGCTGACGGTCGCAAGCAGTGCCGGCACGCCGGGGCCTCCGTAGCCTGCTGTGACAACAGTCCAGGCGGATGCGATGTAATAGCCGTTTCGACCGACTGCCGCTGATAGCGTGCTGGCCAGGAATCCAAGCCATAGCCGGGACTGGACGCCTGATCTCAGGTTAGCGTGAATTTGAAGTGCTTTTGACAAGGGCGCATCCAATCGACGCTTGTCATACCCACTGCCCAGATTGATGCTTAACAATCACGCCTGATTTTTCAGTTCGTTGCTGAAATCACCGGAAGTATTGAATCAGATCCTGGACCGGCGGCGGTATTCCGTCGGACTGACGCCGAACGCCCGCTTAAAGGCGATCGTGAAATGGCTTGAGCTGCCGAACCCGCATTCCAGCGCGATCTCCGTCGCCGACAAATTGGTCGATCGCAGCAGGTCGGCGGAGTGATCCAGTCGACGCCGTGCGATGAACGCATGTGGCGTCATCCCGGTCGATTGCTTGAAAGCCCTACTGAAATGGAAACGGCTGACACCGACCTCCTTTGCCAGATCGGCGAGAGTGGGAGTCTCGTCCGACGACGATTCGATCATTGCGATCGCACGTTTGAGATCGAAGGCCGACAACCCGCCTTTTGCCGGCTCATGATAGTGACCGTTGCGCCTGACCATCTGAACGAGCAATTGCATGGCCTGGCTCTCGACCATCGTCACGCTGATCGGATCGGGCTGCCTGAGCTCGATGGCGATCCGTTGCAGGGCCATTTCCACCGTGCTGTCCCGAAAGCCGATCGCAGCCGGCATGTCACCCGAGCGATGGCGCACCATCCCGCCGAACGCTTCGTCGGTGAACCCTTTTTCAATCGAGATGAGCAGGTAGGCGGCCGTCGGCTCTCCTTCGTCCCACCCCGTCCAATCACTGCCGGCAGGCATATGGATTACCGAGCCAGCCCGACGCGGCGAAAACGAGATCCGACGCCCGTCGACGAAATCCTCTCCGCGGCTTGCCGCCCCTTTCAGGTTCATCAGAAATATATGACCCGGGAACGAAATTGCTGTTTCCTGGCGCTCCAGACCAGTTCTCCTGATCAAGTCTGCCTGTATGTGGCCCCAGCTCTCATGTTGGTGTGTAAGCGTGTGGTGCTGTGAACGGCGGATCTTGTTGGGATCGAGGCAAGGAGTGTCCACGGATGGGAGCAGCCTTCATACTGAGAGTAGCCCACCCTCCCGTGTTTTGCCTAACCAGAGGTTGCTGGACAAATCACAACTAACTTAGGATTGGTAGAAGATGTGACTTTAGTAAAAAAATGGCAATCGTAGGAAAGCCGCTCATTTTCTGCAGGCCTACCAGTGCCCAGGCCAAGACTCGAAGCATTTTTAAACATTAGATCTCTCTTAATTGAGTGAAGTTTCCCGTCGAGCTCGTGGCATCTCACCAAAGCAACGGTGCGGGAGGCATAGTGCGATGCGAGGACTCAACGACTTCCTGGCCGAATGCGACCAGGGACCACGGATCAACCAGCTGGCAGGTTTTTTCGCTGCAACCGCAGCGGGCAAAAGCGGGATGCCAGTTCGCAAGCCTCAGGCCGATACACGCCTTCTGCCCAGCGATGAACTCCTGCGCGATCTCGTTCGCCTGCACGCCGCCCGGCAAGGCTTTTTCGACCAGCATTATCACGGCAGCATTCCCTACAGATTGGAGGAGGAGTGCCGGATGGCCTACGCGGTGCTGACCTATGCCCGGCGCCGTGGATCCGCGCTGTCGCTGTACAGCCTTGGAACAGCCGAAGGTACGATGGCCAGAACCCTGTCTGAATTTTCGGACGGGCAGATTCTTTCGCTGTCCTGCAGCCCGAACCCCGAGAACTACAAGTCCTTCGTGGCCTATGGCGAACCGGCCCACGCCGAATTCTTCATCGGCCCGTTCCACTGGTTGACCAAGGATGCGCTCGGATCGGATCGGCGGCTGACCAAGTTCACGCAAGGCTTCGACGTCATCCTCGAGGACACAACCTTTCAGATGTATTCGCCTAACAGGCCCAAGCAGATCGAGTTCGTAACCCAGCACCTCAAGGACGGCGGAATTTTCGTCTTCGTCGAAAAATTCAGGGCCGCCGATGAAAGCGACTATCAGCGCCGAGAGTACCAGAAGGATTACGGCTTCAAGGCGAGGTACTTCCCCCCGGACGAAATTGCAAAAAAGAAGACGGACGTCCTGGGGACCATGTTCAACAATGAGGTGACCCTGGCGGAGATGGCGCGCTCCGTAGGTGAGCATTTCAGATACTGCACGATGACGTGGAACAGCGGCAATTTCTGCAGCCTTGCGGCAAGCAACAGCAAGGAAAATCTCAATCTCTACGCCTCACAGATGTCGACGCCGGCCATCCCGCATGAATATGTCTACGAGATCAGCCTCTCTGACGCAGCGACGATCGCCATGATGGACAATCCGACATGACGCAGCCATGGGGTGGCAGCTGCGCCGAAGCTCCAGGCGGCCGGCAACGCTGTTGATCGCCTGAGTGCCGCCCGTCCGCAAAACGGATCCGATCGCATACCCGCGAGACAGGCACCTCCCGCGGCGGTCACGAAGCTCTAGCGAGATGACGCGGAACGGGAATGCTATTCAGTTGCTGACCTACGCTTTTGCGGCCATGGATCACGGCAGCATGCGTCAGGCCGCAATAGCCCTGAGGGTCCAGGAATCCTCGGTCAGCCGTAACGTCGTCAAACTCGAACAGCTACTCGACATGCAACTGTTCGAGCGCGATGTGCGCGGCGTTCGGTTGACGAAGACAGGCCGCGCCTGGATCGAAATCGTGCGCGCTCACTACGACGGCCTGCTCGATGCTTTCGCCGAGCGTGTGCGCGATAACAAGGATGCCAAGACACTCCGGATTGGGCTGTGCTGGGTGACAGGCGGAGAATTCCTCAAATGCCTCATCGAGCGTTTCGGCAAGCTGTACCCGGACATAACCTTGACCATTGAGGATATCCCATCGGGCCAGTGCCTTTCTGCAATACGCCGCAGGTGCTTCGACCTCGTGTTCACACATCACACTGGCACCGCCAAATTCTGCAGCAGCGAAGTCTTCTGGCAAGAACGCCTCTTCGTGCTACTGCCGTCCTGTCATTCTCTTGTCGAGAGGCCGGTGCTCAGATGGTCCGACCTCGCGGACATGCCTCTGCTCGTCCCGATCGGGCTGGAAGGGCCGCCGTCGGACCTGTGCCTGCTCGAACGCATTGCGGCCGGTGGCGGTCCGACCGTTCATGCGTGTCACGCGAACCAAGCGACGGTCATCTTGCAGGTGGGACTGGGGCAAGGCGTCACCTTGGCCGAGGCGAGCTATGCCAGGACAGTCGCTACCGATTCTGCCCTGTGGAAGCCGCTTCGCGGGAAAAACAGCGTCAGTTCGATTAGGGGCCTGTGGCTCGGTTCCAATCCAAAGCGGGCTGTGCTGCGTCTGGTCGGGCTCGCCAAGAACATGGCGGGAGCCGCTCAAAGACCAGGGCGCACCAACTGCCCCTAGAGGGCCAAAGCCGTCTTGAGATCGTTGTGCTCGAAGGCGCTCGCCATGCGGTTTGATCTCGACTGATCGGGCGATGATCCGTGATACAAATTGAACTCATAAACGTAAAAAACATGATGGAAACAACGCATTGGTTATCGGGTCGATCCCAGCCATAGGCATGGGTGTGGATGACGTCGCCTTGCCGGCGGCCAGCGCCGTCGAGACGATGGTTGGGTAGATCTCATCCGGGAACGACTCAAACTTCACATGGATGTCCGGGTTCTCCTTGGTGAAATCGGCAAAAAATTCGTTCTAGGCGGCCTTGTCTTCCTGGCGCCAAGTCCAGAACGAGATCTCGGTTGCATGCGCCACGCCGGCTGCCAATGCGAAAGACGCGGTCGCGAATGCTCAGGTTGAAGGCGGAATTCGACTGCAGTCGGTGCTAGCCGCAGTCAAGATCACGCTCATCGAAGTCGATTCCGAGGGATGAAGGTCGGCGACAAGATCGCTTGGCACCGAGAGGTTCCAGGGATGACTGATCGACTGAAGCATCTCGGCGCAACTGGCGGGCAGACTGCTTGCCGAAACGACCCTCTGAGTTGGCAGGATGTGGACTGGATGATTGCCAGCGTGCTATTCGCGTCCAAGTGTTCATGGCGGAGCAACCATGTCGAAGCTGACCATTTGGCTGCGCAATAGACGCCACCCAGTACCGAAAGATACCAAGCTGGGGCGCCATACTTTTGGCATCGACAACGGCCTTAAGATCTTCGGGTGCAGTCCTGAGGCGCCACTTGAGATCGGTTCGTTTTGCTCCATCGCCGACGAAGTGATGTTTCTTTGCAGTGGGAACCATCCAACGACATGCGCGACTACTTCCTTCGCCCCTTCGAAGATGCTGGGGAAGCCCCCGTTTAAAGACCCCAGCGGACGGCGAGGAATAACGATCGGAAATGACGTTTGGATTGGCAGACGGGCAATAATTCTGCCTGGAGTGAAGATCGGGGACGGCGGCGTTGTCGGAGCCCAGGCCACGGTGACGAAAGATGTGCCGCCCTACACGATTGTCGGTGGGAATCCCGCCAAAACCATTCGCCTCCGTTTCCCGGCCAAAATCATCTCCAAGATGCTGGTAATCCGCTGGTGGGACTGGGATGATGAGATGATCCGGCAAGAGGCCCACTCCTTAACCGGGCCGATCGACAATTTCGTTGCCAGGCACGGCTAGGCAGCGCCGTGTCACGATTAGCCTTGGGCGCCACGAACCATTTTAGTTCGTGGCCTAGAGGGGCAAGGACGCTGCGCGGGCTTCGGGACCAAACCACAATGCCTCATGCGCCAGTAACGCTTGCAGGTCGCGATGAACACACGGAGCTGTCTAGACGAGCCCGATAGGCATGTAGCGGATTATAACCTCGTCCTGCCGAAATCTTCGTTCGAGTTCCGCGCGCCGGTCGTGCCAGTCCGCCAGCTCGAGTTCCTCGGCCATCACCTCGAAGATAATGATGTCGTCTCGGGCAGATTCCGCGCCTTGCAGCCACAGGCCCTCTGCAGGGGCCTTAAGATAAGCCGTAACGCCTTTAAATCGGTTCGCCAATTCCTCCTTTACCCGATCGAAATCTTCCCGCGCGAAAGGCCGGCCATCGTTGTCGGCTCGGGGAAGCAGGATTTGGATAAGGTGCATACCGCCACTCGCTGAATGGCAGTCAACGCTTACGAAGTCGACCGCGTTCCATTGTGCAAGAGCTAGGCTCCGCTCAGCTATTCACTGAGAGCAATGACTGTTATGCCTACTCCATCAGGCCCGCCAAGCGCAGAGCGTCCTGGATGACTTTCTGTAGGGGTTGAGCCCTCGACCCGTGCAAGTCATCCAGAACCGGTTCCGCAGGCCTGGCCTTCGCCTGTCCCTTCGACGCTGCCCGAAGATGAAATGCTGATGGCGTCATGTCGGTCCTTGGCGTAGCTAACCTTGGCGAAGCGGGCCTCGCCCTGGCTGACGCTCGCGCGTCGTCGACATCGCCGAGACCCCAGAACTGCACTATCTCCTGGGTTGAAGAGATTCCTACGTCGAGCATGTAAGGTCCGGCCATGCCGAGGCCCTGCCCGACGGGCGTGCCGTGACCCATGCCGTCAATCATATTTATCTCGATCTTCACTTCTCCGGCTTCGTCAGCCCAAACTTGCCTGCTTCGTCCGCGCTCGCTCGTCGAATGGGTCGGCGCCTTGGCGAGTTTGTGCACGCCGCGCCACTGGGCAGCGATGGACTCCGCGTTAACGGACGCCACAGTGCGATCGGCGGAACCCTGCCAGATCGAAATCCTGGGCCACTGTTCATTGTTCATGGAGGCTTTCCGCACAAGCCGCTGCAATTCTTGCTCGGACGGGCCGCCGTGGCCGCGCATGCGGTCGAACGCCTCAGGAATGGTTGTGGCGCAACCGAAGGGCAGACCGGCAATGATGCCGCCGCCGGCAAACACTTCAGGGTAGGTGGCGAGCATTGCCGCCGCCATGGCCCCGCCCGCCGAAAGACCGGTAACGAATATCTGCTGTCGGTCAAGGCCGTACGTAATGACCATCGTCTCGATCATCTGCCGGATCGAATGGACTTCGCCGCGATCGCGCGCAGTGTCCCCAGGCAGGAACCAGTTGAAGCAGAGGTTGGGATTGTTGGCGCGTTGTTGCTCGGGATAGAGAAGCCCGAAACCGATCTGCTGGGCGAGTTGGGACCATCCCGAGTGGTAGTCGTAGCCGACGGCGTTCTGGGTGCAACCGTGCAGTATGACGACGAGCGGCGCGCCTTCGGCGAGGTCATCTGGTCGATAGTATCTTGCCCGTAATCCGCCCGGATTGGAGCCGAAATTTTCGAGGGTGGAGAGGCGATCGACGGATGTGAATGAGACGGGGTGCCTATTTTGTTGCGCGCGCAGTGCCCTGAGGCGCGCAATCGTATCGGAGACTTTTCGCAATTGGCCCGTCCTTCTATGAACCTCCGGGTTGAAGGGCGTGAGTGCAATGCGCTCGCAGCAATTTCGTTGCTGCACCGCACAAAAATTGCGGGGATTGAAATAAGCCCAGCGGTCACCCTCAAGCCGACATCGCGCCGACCGCTTCCGTACAAGCGCGCCGCTTTAGTCCGTCGTTGCAAGATAGTTGTGCATGTCGGTGGCGGCGATTGCCGCGTGCCCGAACGCGACCGCAATCTGGTTGATTTCATCGACCACATCCCCTGCGGCATAAAGGCCGGCTATGCCGGTGCGCTGGTGCGAGTCCACCACGAGATTGCCGGCGCCGTCGCATTCCGCGCCGAGATCGATGGCGAGCTTTGAGCGTATGGTGCAACCCATGGCAGGATAAATCGTGTCGAATGAAAGCGATCTGCCGTCACGCAGGCTTACCCGAGCCCCCGGACCGGCAGCCCGTACGGAATCCGGCAGGCATTCTTCCACCCTGACGCCAGCCGCTTTGAGGAGTTCGCCCGTGGCGGGGGCAAGGCCTGATATCGCGTCGGTCGCCAGTATAGTGACGTCGCTTGAATAGGTCTGCATGAACAGGGCCTTTTTTGTCGCCTGGTCTGCCGGACCGATCACGGCGACACGTTTGTCGATGACCTCGTAAGCGTCACAGACCGGACACAGCCGCATCGATCCTATTGCGATCATGCTGGCCGCATCCGGAGTGTTCGGGAGCGTGTCGACGATGCCCGTAGCGAACAGCACCGCGCGAGCCCGAACGGCGAACGACGCCGTGGCGACAAAATCGGGGCCATCGTGCCGGAGAGCGGTAACTGTACCGTCGATAAGGTCAACGGTGCCCGTCAGGGCCTGTTGTCGCAGTCGTTCAAGCAAATCTACGCCCGAAATGCCGTCCGGAAAACCAGGGCAGTTATGGCTTACGGGTATCCACCTCGCGCGGCTTTCGCCGGCGTCGACGACCATGACCCGGCGGCGAAAACGCCCGAGATATGTCGCGGCAGCCAAGCCGGCCGGACCGCCCCCGATTATGAGACAGTCGCACGCCCGGCCTTGGCTCAACTCGTCGTCGTCTTGGAGATGTAGGCGACCGAGCGCCGTAGAAACAACGCCCCCTGGCAGGTTACGGTCTGGGGAAGTGGACTCTCGCACTAGCTATTCGACGAACCGGGCATCGCTCGGAGCTTCGATTGTGGGCCCCCGCACACTCCCGCAACGAATGTCATGCTTGCCAACCAAGTGAGTGCGCATCGAAACCTCTCGCTGAATCCAGACCTCTACGTTCGCGTGCCCATTTTGTTCCCTAATGCCCAACCGCCGAAGTAACGACATTACGTTCGATGAGGAGCACGTTGGAAGCGTTTGCCTTGGGCGAGCCGCGTTGCATCGTTTTGATGTTTTCTGGTCGGCCCGTCCTGATCGATGGCGACACGATCATTCTCTACCGAACACACTCCGGCTGGGATTGCCAACATCGACGCGCCGGAAATACCCGAATCCCAACGCGACGCGGAACTTCGGCTTGGTCTGACCGCCAAGCGGCGCATGGCCAACGCGACCATTCTCCATTTACTTGGTCGACCCGGCCAGCGGCAGATCGCCGACCGCTACGGGCGCATGCTGGCCACTATCGAGGTCGAAGGGAGCAGAAGTCCTGGCGCTGGACGGGCAAGCCCCAGGCCTTTAAGGATTGCAGTGCCAACAGACGCGCCGATGCTCTCGGGAAGTGCCACCGAAGAGCTTTCGTGGCACATGTTGGAGCTGTCAGGTAAATTGTTGCTGCCATACATGCGGGCAAACAACTGGTACATGTAGCTCGTTTCGAGCGAAGCGCGGCCGGATGTGTAGAGGTCGACATGGCGCGGATCCACAGCGCGCAGTTCCCTGCCGATCTCGTCGAATGCGTCGATCCAACTCACCGGGACATATTTGTCAGTGGCAGGATCCCAGCGCATTGGATGAGTCAGCCGGCCTTCTTCCTCGAGGTTGTGATCCGGCCACCGCTCCAGGTCGCTCAGCGTATGCCTGGCGAAGAATGCAGGGTCAGCCCTACGGGAAGTGATTTCCCAAGCCGTCGCCTTGGCACCGTTTTCGCAGAACTCGAGCGGGTGCGGTTGGGAAGGTTTCGCCCAGGCGCAACTGACACACATGTAGCCTTGGGGCTTGTTCTGAACCGACAGGAGTTTCGGCCCCTTTAAGGGGACGTGTTCTCTGGTGATGGTCGAGGCGACGGATTTCGCCGACCCCCAACCTCCAGCCGGCCCGCCGTACGGTTTGATGGTGGCCGACTTTGTTTTCGGTGTCATTTCTAGGCCTCGCCGCAGCACAACGCGAGACCCGACTTGGTCTCACCCCAATTGACGCGATACCAGCCAGGCAAGTGGGCGTTATTCGAAAGCCAACTGGATTAATCCACCTGTTGATCGGTCTGCCGAGACCGCCATCATAGAACTAGCAATTTGGCAGACAGTTCCACACCCGATCGGCTTGTTGAGGTCCCTTCTCCTGGTTGACGCCTTCAGGGTCGACCGGCCCTCCTGTGTCCATATGTTCTCCCTGTTGTCAGGCGCAGCGATAGCTGGCGATCCGGTGAAATGCGCCGTGGCGGTGGGCGGTCGGTGCGGGACCTAGCGCGGTAATCGGGCACGCCGGCGGGACGGGGCAATGGCAGTACCGTGATCGCTATGGCCGCGTTTACACAGCTCGGTGTCGGACGGGTACTGACCAGCCGGGGCGCGGATGACGGTCACGCGTCCCTGAGATTCGCATCTCTAAAGCTACTGTTGACGTTCGTGCCCTTGGCTCATTCAGCAAACGGCGCGCGCAACCACGCTTAGGGCGGCGAAGCGACTCCATTCGGCAGCCAGGGAAAGCCCCTCCACAAACTTTTCGAAATCTGCAAACGCCTACAATTCGGACCCAGCCGCCGGCCGATATCATTTTTTAAAGACTCACGGGTCAGGCGGAGTCATCTTGCCAGCGTCCAATGCACTTTCGGCGAGAAGGAACCCATGTTGTTTCCTGGTCAAGTCGTCATGTCCGACAAGCTGGAGATGCTCGCCCGCGTCTGTCGGACAGCCTGCGCGGAAAATGGTCTTGCACTCAGCAGCCCGCAGGCACAGATACTCGCATCCCATATCCTGAAGCTTTTCCTCAACGGCCTTGAAGGCGAGGACGAGCTACTAAGCGCTGAGCGAAACCGCATCAAAGGCAAGCTCACATCGAAACATTGATGCAGCCGCGTGAGTTGCACAGCCAGCCTCACGTCGGAACGGGATGCATGGCGAGTTCAGTGCTGATAGCATGCTGGCGCGCCACGCGCCGGGAGGGGCATAAGCGCCGCCTCGCCGGAAGGTCCGCTAATCGTCCGAGATCAGCCGGTAGCGAAACTGGCCCCGGATGTGGTCATTGAAGAAGCGGCCTTTCGCGAAAGCGTTTCGGAAGGCGGTGTAGACCTCCACAGGGACCCCCTCGTAGTCATAGCGCTTGCCGCTCGCAACGAACCATACGGAGAGAATCTGGCTGTCGGGATCGTATTCGCTCTGGCGGATCGACGTCGAAGGCATGGCGTCGACTATACGAGTGCCATGGGCATGCAGCGAATGATAACCTTGTCTTGCCGAAATCTTCGTTCGAGTTCCCTACGGCGGTCGCGCCAGCCCGCGACATCGATTTCCTCCGTCATCACCTCGAGGATAACGATGTTGTCGCTGTCGGATTTCGTCCCTTGCCGCCCCAGGCGCTCAGTAGGCGCCTGAAGGTAGGCCGTAACGCCGTTAAATCGGCTCGCCAAGCTCCTCCTTGACCCGATCGAAATCTTCCCGCGGGAAGGGCCGGCCCGCGTTGTCGGATCGGGAAGCAGGAGCTGGATGAGGTGCATGGGGCTACTCGCTGAATGGCAGTCAACGCTTACGAAGTCGACGGCGTTCCATTGTATATAAGGTCGACTTCGTTCAGCCGAAGCGCATCCTGTGCAGCGCGCAGCGATCAAAGGTTCTGAACAAGCTTGGCGGCGACGCGGAGGCCGACATCGCGCCGACCGCTTCCGTACAAGCGCGCCGCTTTAGTCCGTCGTTGCAAGATAGTTGTGCATGTCGGTGGCGGCGATTGCCGCGTGCCCGAACGCGACCGCAATCTGGTTGATTTCATCGACCACGTCCCCTGCGGCATAAAGGCCGGCTATGCCGGTGCGCTGGTGCGAGTCCACCACGAGATTGCCGGCGCCGTCGCATTCCGCGCCGAGATCGATGGCGAGCTTTGAGCGTATGGTGCAACCCATGGCAGGATAAATCGTGTCGAATGAAAGCGATCTGCCGTCACGCAGGCTTACCCGAGCCCCCGGACCGGCAGCCCGTACGGAATCCGGCAGGCATTCTTCCACCCTGACGCCAGCCGCTTTGAGGAGTTCGCCCGTGGCGGGGGCAAGGCCTGATATCGCGTCGGTCGCCAGTATAGTGACGTCGCTTGAATAGGTCTGCATGAACAGGGCCTTTTTTGTCGCCTGGTCTGCCGGACCGATCACGGCGACACGTTTGTCGATGACCTCGTAAGCGTCACAGACCGGACACAGCCGCATCGATCCTATTGCGATCATGCTGGCCGCATCCGGAGTGTTCGGGAGCGTGTCGACGATGCCCGTAGCGAACAGCACCGCGCGAGCCCGAACGGCGAACGACGCCGTGGCGACAAAATCGGGGCCATCGTGCCGGAGAGCGGTAACTGTACCGTCGATAAGGTCAACGGTGCCCGTCAGGGCCTGTTGTCGCAGTCGTTCAAGCAAATCTACGCCCGAAATGCCGTCCGGAAAACCAGGGCAGTTATGGCTTACGGGTATCCACCTCGCGCGGCTTTCGCCGGCGTCGACGACCATGACCCGGCGGCGAAAACGCCCGAGATATGTCGCGGCAGCCAAGCCGGCCGGACCGCCCCCGATTATGAGACAGTCGCACGCCCGGCCTGG
>NZ_SRTD01000023.1:87925-88516 GCF_004792105.1 Mesorhizobium sp. M8A.F.Ca.ET.161.01.1.1
TATCCACCTCGCGCGGCTTTCGCCGGCGTCGACGACCATGACCCGGCGGCGAAAACGCCCGAGATATGTCGCGGCAGCCAAGCCGGCCGGACCGCCCCCGATTATGAGACAGTCGCACGCCCGGCCTGGATGGGGAATTAGACCTGCGCAAAGCCATTGGGGTCTGGTATATTAGCTAGCTAAGATATAATTACCAAATTGTTAACCAGGATTAATGCGCCTTCCACAGCATCGTACTATGCCTCTCAGGTTGGGTTACCTCTAAAGGACAGGGAAGCCATACGTCGGTGCCTTGGGACGGCGCATGGCCTACTCCTTGAATCTATTCCGCGTTGGTGTGCAGGCAGTCTGACACACGGTGAACGAGCGTATTGTTCATGCCTTCGACAAGCTTTGCGAGGTAGCCATGACAAGAAGGGAGAAAGCAAAGTCGACGGCCGAGAGGAGTAAGTAAGGCGATGGGACAAATTTCCGATTTTTGGAACGATGCAACAAAACCGTTACACAATGGACATCTGCCGGACGCGAATGGTCTTGGCAGGTCCGATCTCGACGAAGGACGTCCGAGCGAAGGCTTGGTTATGATTGTCG
>NZ_SRTD01000239.1:0-341 GCF_004792105.1 Mesorhizobium sp. M8A.F.Ca.ET.161.01.1.1
CGCCGAACAGGTACACGCCGGCCACCACCGAGGCGACCATCGCCCACACCAGGAACTGCACCATGCTGGGGGCCGGATCGTCCTGTGCGGCGAAGAATGCGGCGGTCACCGCCGCCATCATCGCGCCGTTGCCACCGCCCTCCCAACCGAGCGCGATCCACAGCACGCAGTAGCTCATCAGCGCCACGCCGGCACTGAGCGCGGAGAACAGCGCCATGCCGTAGTCGATGTGCCTGTCGGCGGCCACCCGTTTGGTGCGGATGCGGTAGTGCGCGCGGTCCAGCGGCGCCGTGCCCTGGTCGATCGCGTGCTGCAGGGTGCGGCAGTCCTGCCACAGGTCC
>NZ_SRTD01000240.1:0-341 GCF_004792105.1 Mesorhizobium sp. M8A.F.Ca.ET.161.01.1.1
CAGGGCATTACCGCCCCTGGCTCGTGGATTTGCGCAAGGACAAGCCGCACCAGCTCGATGATCAGCTCGAACAGCTTTTCCTTGAAAAATCGATGACCAGCGCGGCGGCGTTCAACCGCCTCTTCGACGAGACGATCGCAGATCTGCGTTTCGACATACACGGTGCAAGCCTGCCGCTGGAAGTGACGCTCAACATGCTTCAGGAGCCGGAACCGGAAACCCGAAAGAAGGCGGCGGAAGCGCTGAGCGGCACCTTCAAGGCCAATCTGCGGGTCTTCACGCTCATCACCAACACGCTCGCCAAGGACAAGGATATTTCCGACCGCTGGCGCAAATTCGAG
>NZ_SRTD01000241.1:0-341 GCF_004792105.1 Mesorhizobium sp. M8A.F.Ca.ET.161.01.1.1
TCTGCGGCGCTTGAAATCCACCCGTGGGGAGCGACCACCGCGAGCTGGGAAAAGCCGGATATGATCACCATGGATATAGATCCCGCCGAGGATGTCTCCTGGGAGAATGTGATAGAGGCGGCGCTCGAACTGAAGCGGCGTTTTGAAGCGGCGGGTCTGGCAGCTTTCGTCAAGACATCAGGCGGCAAGGGGCTTCATGTAGTCGCCCCGCTGAAGCCGCAGGCGGGCTGGACGGCCGTCAAGGCATTTGCCAAAGCCGTGGCCGCAGAGATGTCGAAGGCCGAGCCGGAGAGGAATCTCTCGGTCGCAACCAACGCAAAACGCAAAGGCTGGAATTTCAT
>NZ_SRTD01000242.1:0-341 GCF_004792105.1 Mesorhizobium sp. M8A.F.Ca.ET.161.01.1.1
CGATCTCAAGGATGTCGTGAAGCGGGCAATTGAACCCCATAACACTTTTGCCAGCCGCGTCGAGCTCGACGGTCCTGACGGGGTTAGCGTATCGCCTAAATCCGCATTGGCGCTTGGCATGATTTTACATGAACTGGTGACGAATGCGCAGAAATACGGTTCGCTTTCAGAAGCAACCGGGAAGGTGCAGGTCTTCTGGAAAAGGCTTCGTAACGATGAAGGCCGGGACCTTATCGAGCTGCGCTGGCATGAAAGCGGTGGCCCGCCCATTTCTGCTCCGCTGGAGACCGGTTTCGGAACGACCCTTGTTACGCGGGGAGCCCAGTACGAGCTGCAGGGCG
>NZ_SRTD01000243.1:0-341 GCF_004792105.1 Mesorhizobium sp. M8A.F.Ca.ET.161.01.1.1
TGAAAATTACCATGATGGCGCCCGCCAAGATGCCGCCGACATGCGCGCCCCAGGAGACATTCTCTTCCAGCCCGAGCGCCAGCATCAGGAACTGCTGGCCGATCCATAACGCCAGGGGGATGAAGGCGGGAAGGGGAAGCGCAATGCGAATGAGGACCAGCACCCAGACGCGCACTTTCGGATGCAGCAGGAAATAGGCCGCGACGACGCCGGAAACCGCACCCGAGGCACCGATCAGTGGTCCTTCCGAGGTGGGTGCGACGAAACCGTGAAACAGCGCGCCGGCGATGGCGCAGGCGAGATAGAAGATCAGGAAACGAAAATGGCCGAGAGCATCCTCG
>NZ_SRTD01000244.1:0-341 GCF_004792105.1 Mesorhizobium sp. M8A.F.Ca.ET.161.01.1.1
GTCTCGTCATAGGTGGCATGCAGACGCCAGGGCCAGCGGTTTTCCGCCAGAATCCGGACAACATCTTCAAGTTCGCCTTCCATCTCCGGCGGCATATCGGGCCGCGGCTGACGGAAATCCTCGAAATCGGCCGCGGAAAAGACCAGCATTTCACCCGCACCATTGTGCTGGAAATAATCGTTGCCCTGCTTGTATTTGACCGATTGCGTCCAGTTGAGGAAGTCTTCCTTTTCCTGTTTCGGCTTCTGCGTGAAACCACCGTGGCCATATCAGGTAAACGCCCCCACTGCGCAACTTTGGCCGCCGTCGACCGGCAGGCAGATGCCCGTGATAAATTTTGC
>NZ_SRTD01000245.1:0-340 GCF_004792105.1 Mesorhizobium sp. M8A.F.Ca.ET.161.01.1.1
TGGCGGGCGCGGCAAGGGCTGCAGTGGCAGCTCCCGCGAGCGCACCTTTTTTCATAAAGGAACGGCGATCCATCTATATCCTCCCAGATATGAACGCTGCCTGCAGCTTTGAATTCCCCTCGTTGCTGTTCAGGCATTGTAGCGAAGTAAGCACGGTTATCGCCCGACTGACAAGCACCCGCACCAAGAATTAATCGCGGAAAAACGCCGTGTTTCCGGGAATTTTCTTCGCATTTTATATTCAACTGAAATATCTCGGCATCGCCTTATACTTTAGGCGCATGCCGGATCAGCAGGAGGCAAAGGCATGCTTGACTTGGTTCGCCGGCGGTCGCACATA
>NZ_SRTD01000246.1:0-339 GCF_004792105.1 Mesorhizobium sp. M8A.F.Ca.ET.161.01.1.1
ATTTCCTCCTGAGGACTAAATCACGCCGCCCGGGAAAGGCGGTGCGTGGCCAAGAGTTCGATCGAGGCAAGCCGCTGATCAGCCCCGACATGCGGCGGCTCGATGATGAATTCCTCGATGCCGTGCTCTTCGGAAAGCGCGCGAAGCGCCTTGTGAATATCCTCCGGCCCGCCATGCCGCGCGGCAGGTCGAAGGTCAGCGCATTTACCGGGTGTTCCTCAGTGATGGCAGGGCCTTCAATCTGGGCCGGCGTGAACAGGCGGAGGAATTTGCCCGCCAGTCCGGCGATGCCGATTACCGCATCGAAGAGCGCAAGCCCAATGTTCTGCATGGCGGGCC
>NZ_SRTD01000247.1:0-339 GCF_004792105.1 Mesorhizobium sp. M8A.F.Ca.ET.161.01.1.1
AGGTGATCAATCCCTTCGGCGGCGTGGGTGCGTCCGGCAACGGCACCAGCATCGGCGGCCCGGCCAACGGGGAAGAGTTCACCCAGTGGCAGTGGTTGACCGTCAAGGGCGAAGCGCCCGCCTACCCGATCTGATCCAGGAGGACCCACGCATGAACAACGACGCTGCATCCCGTGAGATCACCGCTGCCGTTGTGCGCGGCAAGGAACAGCCCTTCGTCATCGAGCAGGCCACGCTGCGTGGCGTGCAGGATGACGAAGTACGGGTGAAAGTGGTGGCCGCCGGCCTGTGCCACACCGACCTGATCGTGCGCGACCAGTACTACCCGGTGCCATTGCC
>NZ_SRTD01000248.1:0-339 GCF_004792105.1 Mesorhizobium sp. M8A.F.Ca.ET.161.01.1.1
CGCCGCTGGGACTGGTGGTGGCGCCGACACGCGAGCTGGCGCTGCAGGTTCGGCGCGAACTTGAATGGCTCTACGAGCTGACCGGCGCGACCGTCGCGTCCTGCGTCGGCGGCATGGACATGCGCGGCGAGCGGCGAGCGCTGGAGCGCGGCGCCCACATCGTCGTCGGCACGCCGGGCCGGCTGCGCGACCACATCACCCGCGGCGCGCTCGACATGTCGGCGCTGAAGGCCGTGGTGCTCGACGAAGCCGACGAGATGCTCGACCTCGGTTTTCGCGAGGACCTCGAATTCATCCTCGACGCCGCCCCCGCCGAGCGCCGCACGCTGATGTTTTCCG